>NZ_AMFF02000014.1:0-67432 GCF_000297215.2 Piscirickettsia salmonis LF-89 = ATCC VR-1361 | reverse complement strand
CAAAAATAATTTCTTAATTGAGGTTCGTTTTTGTCGGAAGGGAGGGGGTCATTTCACTTTTCCCATATTTAGGTGGTCTCCCTCCTAGCTTTTTACTGTTAACCAAGTATTTCCTTATCAAAGTCCACTCAGAATCGCTAATGTTGTCAGGGTAAAGAGGTGAATTCATGCAAAATAACCGAATATAGTGATTTATAATCAATAATCTATCAAAAAAGGGGTTTAAAGACACCCTCTAAATGGCAATTTAAGCGGAGACAGAAAAGCGCTGTTTATCCTCTAAGCGCATGGCTGTCAATTGGCCTCCCCAAACGCAGCCAGTATCTAAGGCATGGATATGACCTAGACCTGACTGACCTTCAAGTGCTGCCCAATGCCCGAAAATAATATCAACTCCAGACCAACTGCTATCTAAATGTTGGAACCATGGGGAGAGGCTTTTAGTCACAGCGTGGATTTTTCCTTTTGTTTTTAGATCGAGGCACTTTTTATTATTAACGAAACGTGTACGAGTTAATGTGTTGATAATAAAGCGTACTCTTGCTGCACCGCTTAAATCTTTATGCCAGCAGTTTGGGTGATTACCATAGAGTCCTGCCATCACGTGTTTACATTGTTCGTTATTTTGTAAAAGTTTATGGACTTCACCTGCATAATGTAATGCATTTTGTAAGCTCCATTGTGGAGCGATACCCGCGTGAATCATGCAGGCATTAAAGTGGCGGCTGTAGTGGATAAGAGGTTGTTTTCTTAGCCAATCAATAAGTTCTTGGCTATCAGGGGCAGTTAAAACTTCATTCAAGGTGTCTTTTTTATTTTTGCGGCCATGCCCATAGAAGGCTGCAAGTAGATGTAAATCATGGTTACCGAGGACGACAATGCTATTTTTAACGCTTTTTATAAAGCGTAAACTTTCAAGTGATTGTGGCCCACGGTTAATTAGATCTCCAGCAAACCATAAGCAATCTTGGTCTTTATCATAATTAATTTTGCCAAGTAAGCGTTGTAGTGGGTCGTAACACCCTTGGACATCGCCGATTGCATAGGTCGCCATTAGTAAGTTACCTTTGTCTTATTTTCACTTAGTCTAGCTTTAGTTTAGTTTAGTTTAGTTTAGTGTAGAGTTAAGTGTGATTGCAGCAAGGTAAAGGGCTGTATTTTTGCTTTAAAAGGATAGCCTTGATCGGTCACCATATCATAACAGCCTTGCATAATACCAAAGGGTGTTTCAAGTACTGCACCACTGCTGTATTGATAGTTACTTCCGGCTTCGATATAGGGCTGAGTACCAACGACGCCGGCACCATCGACGGTTTCTACCTTGCCATTGCCATCGGTGATGGTCCAATAACGATGGGTGAGTCGAGTTGAAACAGGAGAGTTATTATAGATAGTAATAGTATAGGAAAATATATAATAGTTTTCCTCTGGAATAGATAATTCTTCGTTATAATGAGTTTCAACTTCTATTTGAATAGAGTGTTCTAAATCTTCTGGATAATTCATAAATGGTTAACTCGATACTAATTAATGATTTAATTGATTAATAATTATTTATGTTCTTGCTGTAATAAATTGCTTAATATAACGTACTGTGTCAAGGGAATCATTTCTGGGCGTAGTTCGGCTGTAATACCCGCTTGCTCAAGTTGGTCTGCTGTTGCCATTTTTTTTAAGCTATTGCGAATTGTTTTACGGCGTTGCGTAAAGGCTTGCGTGACCAGTTGTTCAAAGTGTTTAAGGTTATATGCTGTGATCTTGGGTTGTTTGTAGGGTGTTAGCCTAACAATGGCCGACTCGACTTTAGGTGCTGGGATAAATGCGCTTGGCGGTACAGTAAAGAGCATATCGACTTGACTGTGGTATTGTGCCATTACACTTAAGCGGCCATAATCAGTGCTGCCGGCAGGGGCTGCCATACGCTCGACGACTTCTTTTTGCAGCATAAAGTGCATGTCTTGAATTAAGCGAGGAAAAGAGAATAAATGAAATAATAACGGGGTTGAGATATTGTAAGGTAGATTACCAACGATGCGTAATGGCAATACTGGGTTGTTTGATTGATTATTATTTTGCAAGGCTGCAAAATTGAATTTTAGTGCATCGGCCTCATGAATTTTAAAATTATTTTGTGCCTGAAACTTATCTTGTAATTTGGGTATTAAATCCCGATCAATTTCAATAACATCTAATTTTTGACAACCAGCTACCAGGTATTCGGTGATGGCGCCAAGGCCTGGACCAATTTCGACAATATGGTCGGTATCTTGAGGCGAGATCGCATCGATAATTTGCCTAATAATATGATGATTGTGTAGAAAATTTTGTCCGAAGCGTTTACGGGCCGTATGCCCTTGCAGTGATTTCATTATTAATGGTCTTTATTGTTTTTGCTGTGAAGCGATAGTGATTGCAGTTTTAATGGCTAAATCGAAACTGCCAGGGTCAATGTGTGGTGTGCCAGCAAGGTCAAGTGCGGTGCCGTGATCAACGGAGGTTCTTAAAATAGTTAGGCCTAAAGTGATATTAATGGCTTGGCCAAAACTACTGTATTTTAGTACTGGCAATCCTTGATCATGATACATGGCAATGACTGCATCAGCCTCTTTTAAGTATGGCTCGGTAAATAAAGTATCTGCAGCATATGGACCTGCAACGTTTATTCCCGTAGCTTGCAGCTCGTGGATTATCGGAATAATAACATCAATTTCTTCATGGCCTAAGTGACCATTTTCGCCAGCATGCGGATTAAGACCGCTGATCAGAATCCGTGGTTTGCTAATGTGATAATAGCGCTGCAAGTCATTATGCACGGTCTTGATGGTATAGCGCAGTTTTTCTTTGGTAATTGCGCTGGCAACCTGACTTAAGGGCAGGTGAGTGGTGACAAGAGCAACTCGTAGTGATTCGCTGGCAAGCATCATCACCGGTATTTCGCCAGTGATATTCGCAAAGAACTCCGTGTGCCCGGAGAAAGGAATACCTGCATCATTGATAATGCCTTTATGAACTGGTCCGGTGACAATGGCATCAACCTGTCCTTGGAGATAGGCATGACTGGCTTGCTTTAATGATGCGATGACATAATGAGCATTGGCTACAGCAAGCTGGCCAGGTTGTACTGGAGTGATTAGATCAACAGGGTAGACCTGTAGCTTGCCAGGTGTATGGGCTTGGGCTTGATCAAGGTGGCTTAAGGTGTCTATGCTGATATTGAGTCCAAGATGCTCGGCACGTTGGCGTAGTAGTTCTGGGTCTGCAAAGACGATTAAACGTGCTGAATATGCTTGTTGAGCGAGCATCAAGGTCAGGTCTGGGCCGATACCTGCTGGTTCGCCAGGGGTAATTGCAAGGCGTGGTTGCATGTTATGACTCGTCTTGACCTAAGATATGAACATAGGCTTGATCACGTATTTGCTTGCGCCAATTAGCAATGTAAGCTTCAGCCTTTTTGATAAATATCGCTTGTTTGGCTTGGGCTTTTTCAATAGTGCGGCTGGCATCAATTTGGCGACGTGCAGTGACTTCGATAAGGCGCCAATCCGTTGGTGTACGAATGGGCTCACTGATGGTATTGATGTCGAGTTTATCAATGTGTTGTTCTAGCTCTGGAGGTAGTTGGCCGGGCAATACCCAGCCGAGCTCACCACCTTTAGCGCTTGATGCTGGATCTTCTGAGTAATTTTGGGCGACTTTGGCGAAGGAAATCTTAGCGTTGGTAAGTTGCTGGCGCAATTGTGTCAGTTTAGCAACGGCCTGTTCATCAGAGAAGATGAGAGTGGTTTGTAAGATAATTTGGCGGACTTTATTTTCAGTCACTTTGATTGCTTGTTGATAGTCAGACTTCTTACCCGCCAATTGAATAATTAAATAACCGTTGCCGGTATTAAGGAGAGGGCTGAGTTCGCCAAGTTTTAATTTTTGTGCTGGAGTGACCAGCATGGTGGGTAACTCAGAGGTTTTCAGCCAGCCGAGGTTGCCGCTTTGACTGCGGTTGCTACCTTGTGAATAGCCTTTAGCTGCTTTTTTAAATGTTATTTTTTTATCTTTTATCTCTTGTAAAATGCGCGCAGCTTGTGTTTTTGAGGTAATTAAAATAGTGTTAATGCTATAGCGTGTGGTTGCCTGTTGTTTAGTGTGTTGGCGCTGCATATACTGAGCGACTTCAGCCTCACTCACTTGAAGGCCTGCACCGGCGAGAACGCGTTGTTCAAGACTTCTGATGATCAGCTGATTTTTAAGAAAATTGCGATAATGATCAACATTAATGCCTTGTTTGGTTAACGCCATGGTGAATTTTTCAGCGGACATTTTGTTTTGGTGAGCGACGCTGTTAAAGGCATTGCTGACTACATCACTGGATGCATGAATATTATTGCGTTTAGCTAATTCAAGCAGGACGTTTTGGGTAATTAAATTATTTAACGCAGCGTGTTTGATATCCGCTTGACTTTGTCCACGTAGTTGTGCGGCCATAAATGAGGTTTCTATGGCAAGATCTTGACTGGTAATAACTTGATTATTGACAATTGCAATCGACTGATTCAACGGTATGGCCGGTGGTGGTGCTGCAAATGTCAATGTCGTCGTAAAGGCGCCTAAGCCGAGGGTTAAAAATAAATGTTGTAGTGCTTTCATAAATAACTAGGTCCTCTCGAATCCAGAATCGCCCTGGTAACCGTTAATTTGTTGAAGAAGGTTATTAATGCTTCCTGAGCCAAAGCGACTCAACCCTTTGAGCAAAAATTGTAACATAATTGTATCTTGACCGCGCCCATCGATAGTGCTGACGTCATTGGGGTCATCATCTTTTAGGCTATGGCTGATAAAAAAGCGGATGGCTGAGCAGCAGCTGCTGTACTCGATACCCGCAAATGCTGAAGCTAAGCGTTTTTTTGAGGTGCTTTGGTCTTTAAACCAAAGATAATTACCACCACCAAAGAGGCGCCAGCTACTATTTAGGGCCCAGTACATAGACGAATATAAGCCTTTGGTATTAGGAGGGGCAACACCATTGATTAAATCATCTTGTGATAGCACGCCATAGTTTTCATTATCATGGGTATAGCCAACGTTAAAGATATGATTTAAGTCGGGTTTATATTGAATATTATAATTATCACGCGTTAATCGATGATCATACGTTGACCAGTTGATATTGGTTGATAGAGTGATACTGGGTAACATATTCCAGCTTAAAAAGCTGGTTAAATCAGATAAGCGGTGATCTAAGCCGGATTCTGCTGGAGATAAATGTACTTTGCGGGTGTGAAAATAAAAAATTTGGCCTATACCACCTTTAATAATTTGCTCGCCGTTATTATTAATTAAGGCAGATTCTAGCGCCAATGAAATTTGGTTTGTATCACCGATGCGGTCAATGCCATAGTAGCGGTTGTTAGTAAACAGTGAATTATAGTCAAATGGCTTGATCCCTGAATCAAAAATAGGAATTTGATTTTGATCACGGTATGGCACATATAGATAATATAAGCGTGACTCTAACGTTTGTTTATAGTGGGTATTGTTGATCTGCACATTACGGTCAAAGTAAAGTCCACTGTCTAGATCTAATATGGGGATACCTCGACTTAAATGGTCTTGGCCTTGCGTATTATTATTGAGATTATAATAAGTCTGTGAGTAAGACAACGAGGGTTTAAAGTAGCCAAAATCTGTTTGGCCTGACCAAGCAAGATACGGGGCAAGATAGCTACGTTGACCGGTGGGCGGGGTAACATTATCTACGGGGGCTTTATAAAAGTTAATATACTGGCTATCAACGCCAAGTTGTAATTGGTTAAAGTTAACCGCATTGCTAAAGTTAAGCTCAGGCAGTTTAGCATAGTAGCGGTTACCTAAAGAGAGCGTTGGGTCGGGAAATTGATAGCTGGTAAGATTGCCATTGAAATTTAGATTGTCTGTAATATAGCTAAAGCCTGCACTTCTTGGTAATTGAATGATATTCGTCGAATTTGCTAAGGTGTTCTCTTCGAGACTGAAGTCGTTAAACACATCTTTATCGCTGGCTAGGTTATATTGTAAATACACATTAAGGTTTGGCGTAAATTGTGTTTGCTGACCAAAAAAGACATTATAGCGTTTATTACCATAGGCATGGTCATTATGAATGTAACTGGTGTTCAGCTGACCTGTGGTAGGGCCAAATAAATAACGAAACTCATTTTGCAAAAATAGCCCTCGCTTTGTATACAGTGTGGGCATGATCGTATCGTCGTAGTTCGGTGCTAAATTTAAGTAATACGGGGTGGTTAAGGATAAACCGCCATCGTTACTAAAGTTGATCGTGGGGTATAAAAAGCCGCTTTGTCGCTGGTTGTTAATAGGAAAGTTGAAATACGGTGTATAAAGTAGGGGGACGCCCTTAATGTCTAAAACGGCATCATACGCCTCACCACGCCCCGTTTGTTGATTGAGTTTAATGCTCTTGGCTTTTAGTTGCCAGGTTTGGCCGGGGATGGGCGCACAGGTTGAGTAAGTTGCATTATGGAGAACAAATAAAGTTGGACTTTGTTGTGAAACAGTGGTTGCACTACCATGCGCATAACCGGTGCCAGGATTTGATAATTGAGTATTATTTGCTGTGACTTTTTGGCTAGAGCGGTCTTTTTTTAATTTGAAGCGGTATTGTACATCGTTAATTTGAGCCTGTTGTTTTTGTGGTTGCCAGTGGGCGTTTTTACCAATAATCAATATGCTGGGTTCACGATAGCGAACATGACCTGTCGCATTGATCTGCGTCATATCACCTGTTTTAGGGTCACGCGTTAAATGAACCGTATCTGCGCGTAAATCGCGTCCTTGTTGATAGAGATAAACATTGTCTGTCAGCGTTTGCCCTGATGGGGTGAGTGTGGTGCTTTTGGACGAAATATAAGTTTTGCTTTGATTAAAAGGGCCTGGATTGCCTGGAAGGGCAAAAGGGGAGAGCTGATAGTAGCCATCACAGATAGTACAGTCTGTTAAGGTATTATTTAAATGATTCTTATTGCTTGCTACCCAGTCGAGGGCAGTTTTTGTTGGTGTTTTTGTTTTTGTTGTGGGTGTGCTACTGTAGGTGAGTGATGGTAAAAGCCCCAGTGCGCTAATCAGTTGAAGAATGAGGTATCGTTTTTTTACTATCATCATTATTTTCTTTATTTTCAGCTCGTGCAACACTTAATTCTGTGTCACACTTTTAACATAAATATACTGCTTGCTCTCAGAGGAGAACATAGTAGCATCGTATGGGTGTAGTAGACCAGGAAAAGATTGATAATGAAAAAGGCAGATGACAAGCTGATCGCATGGACCAAAACTCAGCTTAAAATAACGGGTGATCAGCTGAATATTGTTGCACTTGCTGGCGATGCTAGCGCGCGGCGTTATTATCGTGTGTTGCAAGGGCAGGCACCGTCGCTAATACTGATGGATGCTAGACAGCAACAGCAAGAATGCTCGCCGTTTTTATATTTAGGTGAGTGTTTACAGCGTGCAGGTTTGGTCACACCCGATGTGCATGCGTATGATATTGATCAAGGCTTGATGCTATTGACTGATTTTGGTGATGCGCTATTAATTTCACGCTTGCAAAGTGCTGAGCATCAAGCAGCCGCTCTTTATGATCAGGCATTTATTAATATAGCGAAGATTCAGTCGATTCCTACTGCGAGTTTAACGGGCATGTCATTATTTGATGCCGCATTTATGTTGCGGGAAATGAACCTGTTTCAAGAGTGGTTTCTATCAGCATACCGTGGCGTAACGCTATCGGCCGAGCAAGAGCAACAGCTCAATGAATTATTAATAGTGATCAGTCAATATTTAGTGGGCTTGCCGCAATGCTTGATGCATCGTGATTTTCATTCACGCAATATTATGTGTTTAGAGGACGGTCGATTAGGCATTATTGATTATCAGGGGGCGGTGATTGGCCCATTGATCTATGATCTGGTGTCATTATTGAAAGATTGCTATGTGAGTTGGCCGCGTGAGCAAGTTGAGGGTTGGGTAACACACTTTTATATGCAGCATTTGGAGCCATCTCAGCGTCAGTTGATGAGTGCTGAGCAATTTTTATATGCCTTTGATGTTGCGGGGTTACAGCGCCATCTTAAATGCACAGGCTTATTTGCACGCCTGGCGTTGCGTGATCAGAAAAATCTTTATTTAAGTGAGCTGCCGCGAGTGCTGGATTATATTCGTCATATGGGTGAGTTATATAGTGAATTTCGCTTTTTCTCTGATCTTCTTCAGGAGTTAGAACAAAGCAGCGCAACCGTGGCAGAAGAGGATTTGCTATGACCATTAAGGCGATGATCTTGGCTGCAGGACGGGGTGAGCGTATGCGACCGTTAACAGATACTTTGCCTAAACCTTTATTAGATGTTGCAGGTAAATGTTTGATTGAATATCGCATAGAAGCACTGGTACAGGCAGGGATTCGCGATATTGTTATTAATGCATCTTATCAGGCTGAGCGTTTAATTGAAGTGATTGGTGATGGCCAACGTTATGGCGCCTCTATTGAGTATTCAGTAGAGGAGGAGCGTCTAGAAACGGGGGGGGGAATTACTCAAGCGCTGCCCTTATTATCAGACTGTTTTATCGTCGTTAATAGTGATATTTGGACTGATTTTGATTTTTCTTATTTATTGCAGCGTGCGCACACACTTGATTCTGATCCGGCCTTGCAAGCGATATTAGCTCACTTTGTCTTAGTCAATAACCCCGATCACCATGCTGGTGGTGACTTAGAACTTATCGATGGCTGCGTTTATGATAAGGCACAGGGTGTTGCGTTAACTTATAGTGGCATCGGAATTTACAAAAAAGCATTATTTACAACAGCAAAAATTGAAGCGTTTCGTGTTACAGAGCTTTGGACTGATCCCATTGTGAATAAACAGATCACAGGGGAACATTACTTGGGGCAATGGCGGGATATTGGTACGCCGGAGCGTTTAGAGCTCTTGCGTCAGGATTTAGTGGCAAGGGCAACATGCGCGTGAGTTGGTTGCGCCGCGGCCAGGCGGCTATGAGCCTAATGACAGATTGCTTGAAAACGACAGTTTTGTTTAAATTTAATTTTAAAAAAATACGTTTTAATGTTATCGAGGAAAGTGCTCGGCAGGTATCCGCATTAAAGTTTTTAAAGCTATTATCTGCAGGACTTAGAGCGGTTATCTGTGTAGAAGGTAAGATATTGGCGGTTGAAGTTGTGCGTATTGAGCAGTTTTTTTACGTGTTGGCTTTTCTTCAGCTCAATTGTGGCAGCTTAAGCAGCTGATGTTCACACCGCAGGCCTTACCTTTAGAGCAGCTGATTCACCAGTTACGTCCATTACTATTAAAGCAGCTGGAATGGCGTCAGCTTACTTTACAAGCTTTGTGTATGAGCTGCTATCTTAGTGAGCGAGGGAGGAAACACCGGATTGCACGTTTTCGTTATCTTAGTGAACGCTTAGGTTATTCTCAGGCAGAAATATCCGCGGTAGAAACTGCATTTGCTACATCTGCAGAGCATAGGTGCCGTCATAAACGTCATAAAAGCACAGTTAAAACAGAATTAGGCTGGGCTTATCGGCAGCTGGAGTTATTGCCAGGTGCAACTATGCAAGAAATTAAAGTTGCTTATCGCCGTTTAATGAGTCGTTATCACCCTGATAAGTTGGTTGCCCGTGGACTGGGACCCATTGAAATAGCTCAGTCAACACAAAAGGCGCAACGGATTCAGCAAGCGTATCGACAACTGTTAAGTTCTTAAGTTTAAGTAAGGCGGGTAAGCTAAAATAAGTGGGTTTTTGTGGATTTGACTTTGCTTGCTGAGTGCTTTTGTCTATGCTTTTTATATTATCCTTGGTATTTTCTAGCAGTGCAAAGGTAGATGATTTGTGAAAATTTTAATTGCTGATGATTCGATGACAATGCGGCGTATTATTATTAATGCGTTGGTTGATCATGGGGCAGCGTCTGATAATATTTTAGAGGCTGAGGATGGTGAGCGCGCGTTAGCACGCTGGCAAGCTGAGGGAGATGAGGTCGGGCTCGCTTTATTAGATTGGAACATGCCCAAAATGAATGGCTTAGATACTTTGCATTTGATTCGTGATGTTGATAAAAAAACACCGATTATTATGGTCACTACGCACTCAGAGAAAACTGATGTGGTGTCTGCTATTTCAGAAGGTGCAACAAATTATATTATTAAACCTTTTGAAGCTGATACGCTGATTGCGAAGATCAGTCAGTTTATTGATATTAATGAATTGGCTTAATTTAACACTATATTTTTTCGAATCTTAAAAGTATTTATTTTGCTGCTGCTTTGATTTTACCATCTTCAAGGAAAGCGGGTTGAACATGGGTGTTGAGCCAGGTATAAATTCGATTGGCGAGCATATGCTCGGTTCTGGAAAAGTTATATTCTTCTGAGAGAAAAAAACCCTGTTGATAGTTAAGGCTGCCGGCTTGTTGACTTTTTGCCTTGCGCCTTTGCGCTGCATGATTTGCTTCTGGATTGTGGGTTTGCAGGGTGTAGATATCCAAAATAGGTAAATTTTTAAGTTTTTTAATGTCAAAAAAATGGGCATTGGCTCGAGTTGATGGATTAAGTAAAATAAGCCCATAGATTCGAAGCTGAGCTTGAGTTGCAAGATAATGAACAGCGGAATTGACATAATCACCCACGGCTAGCATAGCAATGTTATGGAGTCCTTGTGAGCGTAATAACTCTATGCTGAGCCAGAGCTGTTGACGAAGGAACGCGTGTTGTTGGTTACTGTTATTATTATTTTGTCTTGATTGTTGAGTAAACTGGGCAAGCTGTAAAGATAAGACACTCCAACCATGTGCAGGTAGTTGTTGATATAATACGTTAAGAGGAAAAGGCCAGCGTAGGTGTTGGCCATTATCATGTAAGATAATCACTGCACCTTTCGCATCTTCTTGAAGGTATTGTTCTTTAAGGCCAATGAGAAACGATTTACGGTCGGCATTTAACCAGATATATTGCGGTTTTATCTTCGGCGTGATTTGTTTCGTCATTGCGTTTTGCTGGTTGATGTGGCCACTGTTAATCATAAATTGACTAGGCGAAGCAGTTGAAGGTTTGGTATGATTTGGCTCGACCTGATTTTTAGCACCATACGCTTGAGTGAGTGTAGCGCAAATCATAGTCAAAATAAGGGGGCTAAGAAGCAGGTATTTCATAGATTGCCGTGTCTTTTATTTTTGAGTATAGCCTAGGAGCTGATTATGCAACCTTACCTTATTGCCCCATCGATTTTGTCGGCCAATCTCGCTGCCCTTGGTGACGATGTTGAGCATGTGATCCAAGCTGGGGGAGATTGGGTGCATTTTGATGTGATGGATAATCACTATGTCCCTAACTTAACGTTTGGGCCAATGGTATGTAAAGCCTTAATAAATCATGGCGTAACCGCACCGATTGATGTGCATTTGATGGTTAAACCCGTGGACCGCTTGATTGTTGATTTTGCAAATGCTGGTGCGAGCTGGATTAGCTTTCATCCTGAAGCCTCTGAGCATATTGACAGAAGCTTGCAGTTGATTAAAGATCATGGCTGCAAAGCGGGCCTTGCTTTTAATCCGGCAACGTCGCTGGATGTTTTAAACTATGTGATTGATAAAGTAGATTTAATATTGATTATGTCGGTTAATCCAGGGTTTGGTGGCCAGAGTTTTATTCCGATGGCTTTAGAAAAACTCAAAGAAGCACGGCGCATGATTGATGCCTCTGGTCGCGATATTCGTTTGCAAGTGGATGGTGGTGTTAATGTTGATAATATTGCTAAAATTGCAGCAGCAGGTGCAGATACATTTGTTGCAGGTTCAGCTATTTTTAATGCGGAAAATTATGCCAAGCGTATCGATGAGCTACGGTTGGCACTAGCAAGCCCAGTGTGAAATTAAAACTAAAAATAAAACTAAAACAAAGACTTAATAGAAGAGATAGCCTAAGCTCATGTTAGTTGTAATAGATAATTATGATTCGTTTACCTATAACCTGGTGCAGTATTTAGCTAAATTAGGCGCTGATGTTCGCGTTTTTCGTAATGACCAAATTACTCTTAGCGAGCTTATTGCGCTTGACCCTCGTCATATTGTGATCTCTCCTGGGCCATGCACGCCGAATGAGTCAGGTATTTCTTTAGAGGTGATTTCTTATTATACTGGGAAAATCCCCATCCTTGGTGTATGCTTAGGCCACCAAGCGCTGGGGCAATGCTTGGGTGCTCGTGTTGAGCGTGCCCCTTATGTAATGCACGGTAAAACGTCTGAGATTTGGCATACTCAGCAGGGCTTATTTAAAACATTGCCAAGGCGTTTTTTTGTGACTCGCTATCATTCATTGATCGTGGCAGAAGAGAGTTTGCCTGAATGCTTAGAGGCCGTTGCTTGGTGCAAAAATAAGGGGTCGGGGCGATTGATTATGGCTATGCAACATAAAGAATATCCGTTGTATGGCGTACAGTTTCACCCTGAAGCGGTGTTAACTGAATATGGTTATGAATTACTTGCGCAATTTTTAATGCAATAATTGCGCTGTTCGCTATTCTAGATTAAGAGTTATAGACAGGTCTTCATGTATCGATTGGGAAGGTGTGTTTTAGGTTTGTTGGGTGGGTAGATTTAAGAATGCAAAAATTGAAACTCCATGGTTTTAACAACTTGACAAAGAGCTTGAGCTTTAATATTTATGACATTTGTTATGCAAAGACACCAGAGGAACAACAGCAGTATTTAGAGTATATCGATGAAGCTTACAGTGCCTCGCGAATTACTGAGCTGATGAATCAGGTGACTGAGACTATAGGTGCACATGTCCTAAATATTGCTTATCAAGACTATGAGCCCCAGGGCGCGAGTGTGACGATGCTCATTGCTGAAGGGCCAGTGATGCTGCCGACCAAAACAATCACACCGGATGCGGTTGTTGCTCATTTGGATAAAAGTCACATTGCAGTGCATACCTATCCTGAAATGCACCCAGATAATGAGCATGGTATTTGTACGTTTAGAGCGGATATTGATGTATCAACTTGTGGTTTGATTTCTCCATTGAAGGCATTGAACTTACTCATTGATAGCTTTGAATGTGATATTGCAACGGTTGATTATCGTACACGTGGTTTTACGCGTGATATTTATGGTAATAAGCTGTATATGGATACCCCCATTAATTCTATTCAGAACTTTTTTACTGAAGAAGTACGCCGCTGCTATGAAATGATTGATGTGAATATTTATCAGGAAAATATTTTCCATACGAAAATGCTATTAAAAGAATTTGATTTAGATAACTATTTATTTGGCGCAACCACTAAAGAACTCTCTTCTGGCAACGAGCAGTTGATTCGCTCTAGAATTAAGCGTGAAATGCTGGAGATTTTCTATGGTCGTAATATGGCAGATGTGCCGATAGATGGTTGTTACTAACGTTTTTTTCTTTAAAGTCTTTTTGCTTATTTAGGTAGCGATACGATAGGCGAGGTTGACATCAGTAAATACTAAGCTGTAATAAGATTTATTACAGCTTTAGCTTGATCTAAATTGCGATTTCGTCTATGTCTAATATGGAGTAAAAGCGGTAGGCTCTGATTGCTGCGGAAATTCTTCTGGAGTAGAGAGGAGCATATGATAAAAAGGCAGTGCGTCCGTTGATGATGATAGTGTCTCACAAGCTTTTTCTACAACCGCCATATTCAGTTCTTTACCATTAATATTTAACCCGGCTAGGTTGATTTGTCTTGACCTTGTAGCAGATAAAAGGCACTGAAGCGCCATACCAATAATGGGCTGTTCCCTTATATCGATATTCCAGGTTACCTTAGTATCTGAAGATGATAGATCATTGGTAGATTCTAGAAAATGGCAAAGTGTATGTGCTCTTTGTTGCAATTGTTCTTTTTGTTCTTGGTGCCCTAATGAAATATTAAGGGGCTTTTGAAACTGAGCAGTTATTTGCAGGGGGGCTGTAGCTGTAGACTGTCTTAACTCAGCATCTAATTTTAGATCGCTTTGTATCCCTTGGTAGCCAAAAACTTTAAAATAACCATCATCGAGCGCTGCGAGCCATGGAGTGGAGGTAGCGACGCTTACGCTTTTCAATACGCTCAACTGTGGCACCTGTTGCTGTTAAGTGCTTTAATAATTGTTCTTCTGATATATTATATAGTGTCAACTCTACTGTTGTTGCTGCAGCTGCAGCTTCTAAAGGCACTACAGTTGCTTCTGGAGTTAAGAGACCATCTTGTTGACACCACTGTTTTAAATCAGAAATCAGCTGCTCACCATCTTCAGCCAAATCGCGACTGTTAAAGCTTATGCCTGAGCTTAAAAAATAGCTTTTTAATTCTTCTAATACTTGTTGTTGGTAAGCTAGGTTTTTATTGTCATACCTTTATAAATAAAGTTTATCGCTTATTATTGTTTAAAATGCGAAAGTAATTACAGAACGTGCAGCCTATATATTATGTTAAAATTTATCATTGACGGCTATAGTTATATTGTTCAATTTTTATAAAAAACGGGTTAAGACGGTGAGTGTTAATACAAATAGGCTCAGCAAGAAAAACTTAACTAATTGATAATATAGTATAAGTTTAAACTATGGCGCAGGATGCTCTATCAAGTTAAAAAGCAGGCTTTAAAATATACTTGCAAGGCTTTGTTCAGGTGAATTCCCTTATAAAAAATAATTAATTTTATCAAAATATTATAAATATTAGGTATAGTTATTTGTTGTTATTTCTGCATGCTAAGTGAAGTGTAATGATAGCAATTGTTAAAAGTGAGTCTTCTTAAAATTTACAGTTTATGGTAATCAAACTCAAATATTTATGCTTTCAGTCTATACAAAAGCCATATTTTTTAAGCTTAGATAGGTTTTAAGGCTTCATTTAGAAGGGAATAAGAGTTGTATTAAAAGGGATGTTGAAAAGTTATGACTACACATTTAGAAGACTATTTATCAAATCCAAATGACAACAATAAAGAACTTGCGCTAATAGAGTTAGCTGGATTATTTAATCGTGCTTATGCTGATGCTGTGACTGTACTCGATGGAAAAATAGTTGGTACAGAAGATTGTTCTGATCAGGTAGTAGTTAGAATTAGGGATAAATATGATGAACTAATCACAAGAATGTCTAAAGGACAACTTGTTAATTTAGAAAATTTATGTGCTGATTTGCATGGTTGTGATGCTTTTAAAGCAATACCGGCAGAGTTTGAGCATGTAAGCCAGTGTGGCTCATTAAGTATGCCGGCGATATATATTTATGGTGATGCTAAGCGATTGCAAGATGAAGTAGCCGGCATTATTCAAGAAAAAGATCCAAAAATTGACTATCAAGCGAAGGGCGGCGCGAAACGGAGTTTAGTAGCTGATCAAGGACTAACGAATGAGAGCCACTTTGTCCGTTGTGCGTGGTTTATGCCTGCTTATATTAGAGTGAGACAAAATAAATTTTCTAGAGAAGATGCAGTAGAATATTTATTAGGTCAAAGGTCCGTGTACTCGCCTGAAAAACTTGCTCAGGCGGTTATTAAAATGGGGTGTGTAGGGCAAAAAACTTATGCTTTTTTAGAAAGTCATCCACAGTTATTTGAAGAGATAGTAGAAACTGAGCAAAAGTTATCCAAGCTTTATCAAATGACGCAAAGTTATCAAGAATTTTGCAAAGAAAAATTATGGGCCCTACCGGATAAAACCACAAAGAAAGGGCTTCATTTAAAAGATAAAATTGATGTATTAGACGATATAAAAAAAATAATTACAGATCCTAAAAAACACACAGCAGAGAAAATTGATGCACTGAATGATGTGAGCAACAGTAAAGAGTCAAATAAACTAAATGAAGATTCTGCAGGTTTAGGCATCCTCCATTTTATTCGAAATTTTCTACCATTTTTTAAACGTTTTCTCAGAACAAAAGGTCAAGAAGTTCAATCGGGACTGGAGTCAACACTGAAAAGAAAAAATACAGTCACTTTATTTAAAGATGTCTTGGATCAGCAAGCAAAGCGTGCTCTTGATTTAGAAGAAGATATACTTGTTGACCCGCCAACGTTAGCTGTAATGGCGCTTAATGCATAAGGTACTTTAGGTAGAGAGTATATTACTAATACTTTCTACCTTATTTTGTTTAATTTATTTTTTTCTATTAAGAAATACTAATGTAGCGTACAAGTGGTGCGAGTGCTGTAGATAGTGTTTCTTTAAAGGGGTTTGAACTACTGTTTGCGATTAATGTTAGAGAAAGTGTCAGTCCATCGCTGCTATACTCGACAGTATATGTGGTCGGTGATCTCTGTGTTATCTTTGAACTTGCCAAGAATTTAAATAAGCTCCAAGGTCCAGAAAAACTGTATGTTCTGACAATCCCTGAAAATAGCTGCACTTTGATAATGAGATCTTGATTAAGTGAATTTAAAGGCCAGTTCCAATGGTATGGAAAAATAGGGCCATAGGCGTATGCAAAGCTATTATCTCCATAACTTAGATTAATATTTCGAATGTTTTTGCTTAATAGTCTTGGTTCTATAATAAATGAAACTTTGCTTTCTTTACTTAAATTAAACATGCTTTTTAAATGAGTTACACTTGTGAGTGTTTTGCTGATGTTTAAATTAATTGGAAATTTTACATTATATAAACTTTTTGCTTGGTAGTTTTTATCTGAAAATATAAAGGAGTTTAGGTATTTTTTGAAAAATGTACTTATTTCTCCATCTTGATTGATAAAATTTAAAAAATCATCAGGGCTGGCATTATTGCTGGATGCTGTTGTAAATGGATAACTATTCTTGAATGCAGTGTTAAATTGATTTTTTATACTGTTATCCCATTGGGTTTCAATGTATTTATTAGCAGAATTAAATATTGTGATAAGGCTTGAGTGGACAATTTGATTTAACCACGTCGCGAGGGGTTCAGGAGCTTGTAGAGCAAGGATGCGAAGTTGTTTTATTGGGTTTGTTTGGCCATCACTAAACAGTTTCCGAGCTTGCTCAAACGCTGCTTGGTCGGGAACAGCACTTTGTTGGATGTTGACAAAGTAGCGATACAGGTTGTTAATTGCTTGAATATAATTATGGATCGGTGCAGGGGTATTTTTGTCTGTTTGAATAAGTAGGCTATTAGCTGCACTGTAGGCATTGGAAATTACATTATTAGACAGTGTACTTTTATCGCTAGTAAAACTTGTGTTGTCGCTAATAACTTGTAGGAGTTTGACAATTGCAGAGTCGCTGTCTTTAGCAAGCAAGCCTAAGTTTTGTGTTGCCGCTGCTAATTGGTTAAAGGGGCTAACTTCGATATTGGCAATATAATTATTCCATACATCCAAATATTGAGACCAGTATGAATTATTCATTTGGGCTTCAAGTGTTGCTTGATCGTTAATTTGAAAGCTTTTTCCTAATATCCATTGATTATTAATAACAGTCTGTAAAAAGTCTGTATAAGATGATTTAAATTCAGTTATATAGCCATTTTTAGTAAATAAATAAGGAATAGTTGTGTTTTTTCTTATTGACAGGGTGCTATCTAGATCAACCGGAGAAGTTGCAAGTGATTGGTTTTTCTGGTGGTAAAAATTATTAAGATTTAAATAGGCTTGCTCTGCGAGTGTTTTATTATCCAGGACTGCTCGAGCTTGACTTACAAGATCAGTGTTTAAATCGATAGGTTGAAATTTAAGTTGTAGCAGGCTGTTAAGCTGAAAAAGTCTATTTTGTTTTGTAGTGTTATTGTAGCCAGCTCTTTCACCCCAATAGTCTGCATAAGTATTATAAATTGCTTCTTTATTTAGGTATTGCTTATCATTGAGCATTAAATAGCTACTTAGCCATTGATATAAATAGAGTGTGTTATGGTGGTTGATTGCACTTTTTATTTGGTTTTCTGCAATGGTGCTGATATAAGGTAAAAAAGATTGAGAAAGGTAATAATTATAAAGTTTTACTGTTTGTCTAGGCACGCTATTGATATTAAATAGGCCAAAAGAAAACCAAGAGTGTGATTGAATGTAATTGGCGAGTTTGTCGATTGATGTGATATTGCTTGAATTAATAAAATTTTTATTAATATCATTACTGATGTCGTAAACATAATTAATGTTTTTATTCAATGCGACCATCCAGAGGGAGGCAATGGTGATTGTACAAAATAAAATAATGCTTGCAATTATAGCATGTTTAAATTTTTTTCGCTTGAAACGTGATTCATTAAAATTATCAGAAATTTTATGTGAGTGATTAATAATCTCATGGATAAGTGAGTTACTAGAAAAAACAACTGTATCATCGCCTTGGTTAGGTTTGCCTTCAGTGATTGGGCTTAAATATAGTCCTTGGATATACAGTGGGTTAACTGTTGTATAATGGGATATTTCTTTAATGAATTTATTAATAATGTCTTTAAGCTTGCTTAATTCTAGTAGAAATCTAAAAGAGAGAATATTTTCAAATTTATTATCATGATTAGTAATTTGATAATAGTAAGAGAGTTTGGTTTTTATTAAATGATTAAAATCAGTTAAGAAGCTGATATTATTTCTCTCATAAGAGTATAGTTCAATGGTTGAAGAAACTTTGCTTTGATCGGCAAGTTTTGCATATTGCTTATATCCGGTAATCTCATTACTGTTAGAAAAATAAAAATAAACTGGAACAGAGTAGCCAATTGTTTGATTGAGTTGATTGATTGATTTAATATTTTTATTGTTAATTTTATTATTATTGAAAATACTTTCACATGATTCAATGATAATAATAGAATTAACTGGGCTGACTGAATTGATTTTTATAAGTGGGTATATTGATTTTTTTAGATTATCGTTTATTAGGTGATCATGAGGAATGTAAATAAGGGCCTGCTGCTGAGTGAGCACCCAATTAATGCTATTATCATTTGTATGATCTGATGATTTAATAATATTAACTTGATTAAAAATAAAATGTTTTGCGGAAATATCATCACCAGTAACAATAATAATATTACTTTTATTAAAATTTCTCTTTTTTAAAATCTCACAAAGAGCCTGTATTTTTGAGTCATGAGGATTTTTATTTTTTTTTAAATGAACTGATGAGGTGATTTTATGAGTTCGCCAAGGTTGAATACGAAAACGTAAATTGCTAATACCCCATAGCAAGGCAATAACAAGAATAGCAATAACACGTGGAAGAGGGTCGGTAAAATAATAATGGTTATTAAACCCTAATAATGGGCTATAAAACCATATAACCGCGCAAAGAGCAAGGCATAGAAGAAGTGTAATAAAGGTTCTGCTAAGGAAGGTAGAGAATATCTTTTTTATTAATTTGATCATGGCATTGCCTTATTAATGCATGAGGGTGCTAAGGAGTTTATATGTGGGTGATGAATATTCATAGAGTGTGACTGTTAAAATTATATAAAAAATGATTAAAAACAGTAATGAGCTGATTATTGTTTTCTTGATTAGTATTGTTTTTTTTGGTTTTTTATTAATAATATTAGCTTTTATATTGGTTTCTTTCGGGTGATATTTATCTAATTTTTCTTTTAAATGGTGGTTTATCTTGGCTAATTGAATATCGCCATCTGTTTGTGAACCATAGCGACCTTTAAAGCCAAAGTTAATGGCTAATTGAATTAAGTCTAATATATCATTAAATGAGTCAATCTTATCTAAGCAGTGTTGGTGAATTTTATAAAATTTCTCTCCACCCCAAGATTCATTAAAGAAAAAATGTAGGGCACTTGCTTTATCCCACTCTATTTTTTGTGACCAAGAGTGTAATAGAATTGTTTCATCAATAATGCAGCAGAGAATATAAGTAGAAGCTTTAATTTTTTCTTGACTGATTGATGATTTATTGCACTGTTCTATATATGCATTAAGATTAGAGATAACACGATTTCTAAGCGAATAAATATCAAATTTTTTATCATAGTTTATTTCAAATAATAAACTAAATATTGGACTTGAGGCTTGAATTAGTAAGTTATCTGAAACAATAATTGAATTATTACTTTCTGGTGTATTGAATAATTCTGCTGCTAAGTTCATATTATTATTCCTCTTTCATTGCCCATAAATACAATTTCATATCAGGGATAAAATCACTGATATGCATAGCAATGCTGCGAGAGTGAATGAGTGATTCCCATTTATCATGAAAGTGATTAATTTCAAAATATGATGTATTTTCATAAAAAGGGATGTTATAAGGAAGGCGGATAATCGTATCAATAGGAATGCCAGGTAATTGCAAACGAATTAAGTCATTGATTTCATCAGGTGAGGCGATTTTAATTAAATAGGGGAGCTGATTCCGAATAATATCTTTATTAATTTTACCTGAAACAGCAAGAATAATACGATGGTTTGGCGTAACTTTTTCTAATGAACCAAGGAACACACTGTTATCCATATAGTTAATGGGTATTTCAATGATATTATCTTCAATGACATAATTCAATACTTGGTGTAGAGCCTGATTGAGTTTATAAAAGCTGTTATATAGATGAATGTGGTCATAGGTGATTTTTTCATAATAACGAGGTTTTGTTGTGAACGTTGCAACTTCATTAATGAGTTGTAACAAGTATTCAAAGATTTTTATAGGGGGAATATGATTGTGATCAAGTGCATGCTCTAGAAGTGGTAAGTAGCGATTGATTGATTGTAGTATTAATAAACCGACCATACCTCGATCTATACTGCTATTATCAGCAAAGCGTGTTGCTAGACTATGGCGACGTTGCTGCAGAATCTGTACAGAGTCTTCAAGTAAGCTTTGAATGGCAGGGTTACCTTGGCTATAAAGTAAGGGCGGGGAGAAGTCTGTACGAAACGTTGGAGTATTATCACTTTTATATTTAGAAAATTGTAGAATAGGGATATACTCAAAATCAGCATTATTATCTGTTGTTAAAAAAATATTAAGTTTACTGACAATAAGATCTTCATATTCATTTAGGCTATCTGTTGTATTTTTAACTTTTTTACGGATTGCGTTATATCTTGTTTTTGATGGTGTGCTTTCAAGGTCAACTTCAAGACCAACTTCATTTGATTTGGTGATGGCTAGATAAATAATCGTATTTGCTTCAATACTATCCAAGGTTAAGCTTGAAATATCACCCTGACCTGCATTGATGAAAGTGCCATCTGGAAAAATTGCTGAACATTGCTGAATGGTAAGCTTGCCTTGTTGTAAATCTATGGAACTAATGGTAATAGATTTGATACCCCAGGCATATTTATGCAAGGAAAGTTGGTATTGCGTGAGTAAGGTTTCAAAATAACGGTCTTGTTGTTGAAAGTGGTGAGGCTTTAAAAATAAGCCTTCAGACCAAACAACCTTACCTGTATCCATTATATTATCCTTCTTTATCTTGCCATAATTTAATCTTGCCATAATTTAAACTTAATAATTATATTAACTGGTTTATAGCAGTTTCTAATTATTTATCGGTTGATATGCATTGTATTGCTATCAAGTTTAATCGTAAGAGTGACAGAGCTTGGATGAGTGCTAATATCAATGACTTTTTTCCAGTTATCACTTGGAAGCTTTCGATAGGCCGTAAAAATGCCAATATAATTTTCTGTTTTTGTAAGTGGCAATGATAAGGCTTTGGCTTGTCCAGGGTAGATTTCGAAAATATATGATTTGACTAGGGAGTCATCCAATGTTTTTGATGGACTTGTTAGGCTTTTAAAATTGGCGAGGTCAAATAGCTCACGCTGTTTCATTGTATATAGATACATAACAACAGGGGATGGATGATGGTTAATATCTGGATTGAGATGATCTGTCGCGCTCACATTTAGATGCAAGCCGGGGTGGCAACCTGTGAGAATAATAGATAAAGTAAATAATAAAATGAGAAGAATATTTTTCATTTTATGGAAAGTTTTCCTTTTATTCTTATTAGGTCTGAAAATAATATACCATGAAAATTTGTGATCACAAGGATTTTAACATGTTGATATTAACAAACTATTAATATTATGTTTTTTTCTATAGAAAAATTTCATAGTTTTTATTTGATTGGAAATGTTTAACAAAACTTTAACTTTTCTTGGTGCTGTCTCTGTTGATATCATTTTTACAGATAGTATAATGGCTGCGTATCCACTCAAAATTGTGCTGGAAAATAGCCAATGAAAATATATAAAGGCACAGAACATGCAGCTTTGACTCGTTGCTATGGTTTTGATAACAGGCTTTATTTGACCGTCTCTATTATGGTGCCATTTGAAATTAGCCACAGACAATTACTTCATGAAAAAATAATATGGAAAGATTGTCTGGAGCAGCTACGTGATTTTGAGCATTTGGATCCATATGGTATTGCCAAGAAAAATACAGATATACTGGTGCAAGGAGCCGCTTATGCACAAGAGTCTACAGAACAGACAACAGTAAAATTGCATTTTGAATCGATAGAAAAAACTCTTTTAGTTTCTGGGGATCGTTATTGGCAGGAGTCGACTATTGGCTCTCAGGCAAGTGAAGCACAAAAGTTTCAGCGCTTAGAAGTAAATTATCGTAATGCGTTTGGTGGTGAAAAATTTAGTCTTAATCCGTTAGGAAAGGGGGTAGCTCCTCAAAAAGAGTTATGGCATTTGCCAAATATTGAATATCTACATGATCGTCAGCTTCAGCCAAGTCAGTCGGTAAGTCCTGCTTCCTTTGGCCCTATTGGCGCTTTATGGCAGCCACGATTAGATTATGCAGGAACCTATAACCAAGAATGGTTAGAACTACATTGGCCTTATTTTCCGGCGGATATTAACTGGCAGTATTTTAATATTGCACCGGTAGACCAGCAACTTCCCTTTATGTTGATAGGAAATGAGCATTTTTACTTGCAAAATATGAATGCAAAGTATCCTCGTCTTGAAGGACAATTACCGGGAATGCGTGTGCGTTGTTTTGTTGAATCTTTGGAAAATAAAGATAAAACTTATGCAGAAACACCCATGCAACTTGATACATGTTGGCTATTTCCAGACTTATTAACGGGAGTCATGGTTTTTCATGGCCAAGTTGCGGTTATTGATGAAGATGCATCTAATATAAGTTTTTTGCAAATAGAGAGTGAATTTTTAAATAACCCTCTTGATATTCAAGATTATAAAAAGAAGTCAACTGATCGAGTTAAAAATCCTGAAAAATATTTGCCTAAATCTGCACATGATGATTTTGATGACTTTAAAGAACTTGAAAGTGAGTTGGAAAGCTTATTTACAAAAAACCGTAAGAAAATGGATTTAGCGAAGCAAGAATATGATAAAACAATGGTTGATGCTAAGAAAAAAGTAGTAAAAATGCATCAGGAGATAGTTGATCATCAGGATCTTGATTATATTAAAAAAATGCATGTGTTGAATCAACCTAAGGCAACAGGAATGGATATGCCTATGTTTAAAGGCGATATGCCTACACCTAAGGGTATGGAGCAGTGGCGAGGTATGCAACTTGATGATTTTAGTCAGCATATGCATGAATCTACAGCTAAAATGTACGAGATGATGGGAAAAATGAATCAGAGTGTGAAGTCGTTAGATGTGAATGACCCTACATCCTATGATCAATATAAACAGCTGATGGAGCAATATCAGGAGAATATGCAGGTTTTATTAAAGTCAATGCAGAAAGTGCCAGGTTAATAACCATGCTTACAAAAACTAGATTTATGCGAAAAATGAGAAAAGGTGAGTTGCTTGAAGGCCAATCAATTAGCTGTATGACTTTTTCTAAAAGTGAGCTAAATCAGTTTAATATGCAAGGGTTAAGGTTTAATTTCTGCCAGTTTATTGATTGTGAGATTGAGCAGGCAAATTTTAATCATGCTACTTTTGAGCACTGTAAGTTTCATTTATCAAAATTTAATAGAATCCAATTAAATAATGCTATGTTTATTAATTGTACTATTGAAAATGTTGACTTTGCTAACATAGCTGCAAATAGTATGAAATTAAGTGAAAGTAATGTGCTTAATGTTACTTTTGATTCGTCTGAATGTGATGAATTTAGCGTAAATGAAAGCAGAATCCACTGTTTACACGCTAAGAGCACTAATTTTTCTGGTTTAAATGTAATGAAAACTGTGATAGAGCACAGCATATTCGATTACTGTAATTTAGTTTTTGCTAACTTTTATGAGATTACAAGCCGGTCGATTAATTTTTTATCATCAAAAATGACAGGTTGCTCTTTTTCAAAAAGTACATTGATTAAATCTAAATTTTTTGAGTCAAAATGTATTAATTTATCATTATCAATGTGTCAATTGACGCATAGTGTTGTTGTAAAGTGTGATTTTACGTTAGCTGATTTTACAAAGTCTACGCTTTTTTCAGTAAAATTTGATCAGACTAATTTAAAAAAAGCATCAATGTCTTTGGTAAATGCTGAAGATGTTACGATGATTTCTTGTGATTTATTTAAGTTTGGTGCACATAAAGCTTATTTTTTACGATTAAACATTGCTAAATGTCATTTAAAAGAGAGTAGTTGGTGTAACACTAAAATTGATGAATCTGATTTTTCAGAAGTTCAGGGTTTAAAATTATCATTTTTTAATAGTGAAATTAAGCGTTCTAATTTTTATCGGGCTAGATTAGTTGAATCTGGGCTGTCTGGAGCATTTATTTATCAATGTAATTTTACATCAGCAAATTTATTAAATTCTGAACTATCTAAGGCAAGTTGTATTTTTACTAGTTTTTTAGGTGCTAATTTATTTAATTGTGGTTTTTATAATGCACGGTTTGTTGAAGTTAATATTAAAGATGCTTTGACTAATAAATATTTAGAAAGAGTGATTGATAAAAGTTTGGCGCAAGAAAATCATCAACCTGCTCTGGTTGCTCGAGCAGATCAAGGTGCTATATGTTAAAAGACTATTATTATCAAGAGATAATTTGTGATATTGACTTTTCTGGTCAAGATTTGTCTGGTCTTTCATTTAATGAGTGCCAAATTAATAAATGTAAATTTAATGGGGCTCTATTAACAGGGGCTTCATTCAATCGCTGTATGATTGATCAATCAAGTTTTAAAAATAGTAATCAGTCGCTTATTTCTATGGTTGAGTGCAAATTGCTAAATAGTGATTTTTATAAGTCTAAATTTAAAGGTGCTAGTTTTTCTCAGTGTTTTTTTGAAGGTTGTAATTATAGTGATTGTGATCTTTTTTCTGTGAGCTTTTCAAAATGCCAGTTATACCACATTGAATTTACTAACTCTTTGCTTAAATTATCTTCTTTTTGTGATTCTAAATTGAGTAAAGTTAATTTTTTTCAGGCAAATATTAAAGGTGGTTCTTTTATAAAGTGTCAAAAAGTAGATATTGACTTGACGAGTGCGATTTTAGAAAAAGCAGTGATTTCACATAGTCATTTTTTAGATTATGACTTTAGTTCTGTTATTTTAAACTCTGTTAATTTTGTGCATTGTAATTTAGAAAGAGCATTATTTAAAAGAAATAGTAATATGAAAATGTCTAGATTTATTAATGTAAATTTGAATGAATCTAAATTTGAAAGTGTCGATGCGGAATATATTTTTTTGCAAGGAGCTTTTCTTAATAATAGCAGTATTTTAAATGCTAATTTTTTGTCTGCTAATTTGAGTAAAGTTGAGGCAGATAATTTAATTATTAAAAACTCAAAACTATCTGGAGCAAATTTATCAAAAAGTTTATTCAGGCATACTAAGTTATTGAATTGTGATTTAACTGCTGCTTTATTGCATTATACACAATTTTATCAATGTGAAGTTAGCAATAGTGATTTGCTATTTGAAAATTTATATAAAACAAAATTTACGCAAAGTAGAGTTGCAAACACAGAAATTAATAAAACTTTAGGTTCTAATAAAGAAATGGAGCTGGCAGATGAGTGGCTACCGGTATACTAGCAAGAGTAAACTTAATAATTTTTTTCATGGGCCTTATGGGCTATATAGCACAGAGCGTGATAATGACTTATTATTCTCAGCAACTATTGTGATGAAGTCAAAATCGATATACCGTGTCTGGTCAAAGCAACTGGGTGTAATAAATGTTCAGCTTGCATTCTCATGTTTAACTGCACCAGAGATTGATGATGAAGTATTAGTTTATTATGAGAATAAAGAGCAGTCTGCAATTCTAGCAGTATTAAAACGTTGCTCCAACACTGCACATTTGCTAACTTCAGATAGAGAAATTAAAATTTTAAACGATGAGTTTTCTATTGAGTCTAAAAGATTTAATCTTAAAATTGATTCTGTTGATTTAGCAGCAAAAAAAATGGAGTTAGATTCAAAGGAAAATCAGTTTAAATTTGATCAGTTATCTGTTTTTGGTTTAAGTATGAATGTAGCTATTAATTCTATGCGCTCTGTTTTTTCTATATTTGATCAAACAATTAAACAGTTTTTGCAAAAAGTTAAATTTTCTGAGAGAAAAATTTCAGAGGCTGAAGTTATTCATGCTAAAGAGGTTAATATGAAAATAAATAATAGTTTTGCAATTAAGTCAAAACAAACAAATATTCAGTCATCTGAATATGTTAGCATTAGTAGTGACCTTATTAATATGAGTTGATGTGATGAATCCAGTCGTTGAGCCTTTATTAGACCCGTATGAGTATAAGTACAGCGATGAATACTTATTAATAACTGCTGAGATTAACAAATTAAGTTCAAATAACCCTGATGCCGTAGAGTGGTCTATTGTCCATAAAAATTGCCAATCAATTTTAGAAAAAATTAATGATTTTGTTTTATCTGGATATCTAATATTTTCATGCTTGAAGCTTAAAAAGTCTGATGAATTTGAAGTTTTACTTGGTTATTTATCAAGTTTAATAAAAAATCATTATAATAATCCACAGGCAATGCCTAAAAAAATACGCTTTAAACATTCAGCATTGGAGTGGCTTTATGAGCGTATTAAAAGTGAGAGCCTTGATTTTCCTGACTATAAGCTTAATGAAAAATTAATTAATGCTATTTTGAGTAAAGTTAATAAGCTTGATCAAGTTTTATTAGATAATGATATTAATTTTTCTTTCTCATCATTATACACAGAATTGAAAAAAAAATCTAAGCTTCTTGAACAAGAATATACTCAAGAAGAGTCACAGATAATAGGAACTGATCGGGATATAAGCGATAGTAATAATACTAGCGATAGTTTATCACGTCAGGAAATGTTCTCAGAAGAAGAGCTTATTATAAATTTATTACAGGAAAATATAGAAAAAATAAAAATAACGAATAAAGTCACTGCAGATATAGTTAATATTAATCGCTCATTAACTTGGCATCGTGTAAATGATGAAGAAGAAGATTTTTATGCGATATTGGTTAGCATTGCTGGAGCTGGTATTGATGATATTTATCAAGTTAAGTACTTAATTGATCAAGAGCGTTATATGGAAGCTGTGATTCACTTAGAGAATCTATTTTGTCAGTATCCATTGTCGTTAGATATACAGTATTACTTATTTATTTGTGCAGATAAAATAAATGATTACTTATTAGTTGAGGCCATAACTTATAATTTAAAGGTATTTATTAATAAATATCCTCAAATAATTTTTTATAGCTTAGCTAACTCTCAACGTTGTGCGTCTAAAAAAACAGCTGCCTGGTTTGAAGAGGTTATATTGAGTAATAAGAAAGTTGATAGTGTATCTGATTTAAAATTTTCTGATATCCATCAGCTTATTCGTTATTATGAAAAAAAATTAAAAGAGAAATTATCTGTAGTTGATCAGCTGGGCTTATACCTTGATCGCTCTTGGCAGCTTGCTAAAATGAATTATTTAGATATGGCAATTAGCGCACTGGAAAAAATATATAAAGACTTAAATAATAACCCTATTTTAATTGATCTATCCAATGAAAATACGTATTACATTAAGTGTATTTCTTTGTTATATCATTGTTACTCTAGAAAAGAGCCCGATAGTAATTTACAAGAACATCAATATGAAATCTATAAAACTGTTTTGGAAAACCTAAGTGTATATTATCCGAATGTGCTTTTAATGAAGGAGATAAGTGATGAGTGATGCATCTGTTGCGCCAAAAGAGCGGGTGAATATTGTTTATAAACCTAATACTGGAGAGCAAAATGAAACTGTTGAGTTACCATTAAAGCTCTTGATGGTTGGTGATTATACAGGCAAAGAAGATCAGCGCGCTATTGAAGATAGAAGGCCTGTTAATATTAATAAAGACAATTTTAATGATGTGATGCAAGGAATGGATTTAACTCTTAATATTCCTGTAAAAAATAAAATTTCAAATGATGATAGTGAGATTAATGTTGGGCTTAAATTTGATAAAGTTGCAGATTTTAAGCCAGATAGCATTGTGGATCAGGTGGATGAATTGAAAAAGCTTTATGAGATGCGTAAAGCCTTAGTTTCATTAAAATCACCACTTGCAAATGTGCCTGAATTTAGGAAAAACCTGCAAAAAGTAATAGAAAATAAAGCGACTTTGGATAAAGTATGTAATGAGTTGGGCATAGAAAAGCAAGAGGGCTAAGTGATATGGAATCTACGATTGTTGATGAACAAGTAAAAGAAGATACTATCTTGATTGAAGATATTATTGGTCATACTAATATTGCTCCAGATACTGATGAGTACGTTGTCGTTAAACAAGGGATTACAGCATTGGTCGGTGAGTTGCAGAGCAAAGAAGAAGACTTAAAAAATATTAAAATTGATCGGATGATGGTTGATTTAATGATTGCTAAGATAGATGAGATATTGTCTGCACAAGTTGATGAGATTTTACATAATGAAAAATTTCAAAACTTAGAGTCATCATGGCGAGGTTTAAAGTACGTTGTTGACCAAACAGACTTTCGGGAAAATACTAAAATTGAAATAGTAAATATTTCAAAAGATGATTTAATCGAAGATTTTGAGGACTCTCCTGAGGTTGTTAAGTCTGGTTTATATAAAATAATGTATACTTCTGAATATGGTCAATTTGGTGGTGAGCCTTATGCTAGTGTTTTGGCAAATTACAGTTTTAATCAATCGACGCGTGATATCCAGTTATTAGAAAATGTTGCATCAATTGCGGCAATGTCCCATGCGCCATTTATTGCATCAGCTGCTGAGTCTATGTTTGGTTTGGAAAGTTATGAAAAATTACCAAACCTGAAAGATTTACATGCAATTTTTGAAGGGCCGATGTATACAAAATGGCGCTCTTTTAGAGAGCGTGAGGATTCACGCTATATTGGCTTGACTTTGCCTAGATTTATGTTGCGTATTCCTTATGATCCTGAAGAAAACCCATGTAAATCATTTCGATATACTGAAGAAATAACACAGCATACAGATTACTTGTGGGGAAATAGTTCGTTTGCATTCGCAACACGCTTAACTGATAGTTTTGCCCAGTTTCGTTGGTGCCCAAATATTACTGGGCCAACAAGTGGTGGGGCAGTGAGTGGTTTGCCGATTCATTTGTTTGACTCTATGGGAGAAATTGAAACTAAAATACCGACAGAGGTGTTAGTTTCTGATCGACGTGAGTTTGAGCTTTCTGAAGAAGGCTTTATACCGTTAAGTTTCAAAAAAGGCACAGATAAGGCGGTATTTTTCTCGGCAAGCTCTATTCAAAAGCCAAAATTTTTTGGTACAGACGAAGATGCACGTATGGCCGAGATGAACTACCGGTTAGGTACACAGCTACCTTATATGTTTATTATTTGTCGTATTGCTCATTATCTTAAGGTGATTCAGCGTGAAAATATTGGCTCATGGCGTGAACGTGCTGATCTTGAAAAAGAATTGAATAAATGGATTAATCAATTTGTTGTTGATCAAGATAATGTCAGTGCATCAATTCGCTCTAGAAAGCCTTTGCGTAAAGCGAATGTTAAGGTCAGTGAAGTCCCGGGTAATGCAGGTTGGTACTCAATTAGTATGAATATACGCCCTCATTTTAAGTATATGGGGTCAGATATTACTTTGTCTCTTGTTGGGCGCTTAGAGCAAGATTAATGAGCTTTCTTGATAAGATTATACAGTCCAGTGATATGGAGAGTTGTTCTCCATATCAAAAAAATATTTATGATGATATTCAGATGTCTTTAATTAATTTATTAAATACACGAGAAAACAGTTCAAAGCTATTTAGAAACTACGGCGTCAAAAATATTGCAGATATTATTCATGGTGATCAAATTGAGCTTAATCATTTTTGTCGAGATATAGAAAGACTTATTTGTGAGTATGAGCCACGTATTCGCCATGTTATTGTTGGCTTGGCTGAAGAGCATGTGATAAATAGTCGATTTGAATTGATTATCAGTGGCGAGGTTTATTATGAAAATAAATCGAGAAAGGTAAATTATAGAACTGCGATTTATCCAAATGGTGTGACTAAGGTGATGAAGTGACGGTATTTGATGATTATTTAAATAAGCATCTCTCTGAAGTTGATAAAGCCAGAGCTGATTTTTTACGTCTACATCCATCTCTTGAAAATGTGATGGGGCGTGATGTGATTAGCCCTGAAGTTGATGTGCTAAATAAAAGCTTAGCTTATTTAGCTGCTAAGGTTGAGCAGAAAATTGATCAGTCTTATCCTGATGTAATATTGAAAATATTTGACTTATTAGCGCCTGAGTTTATTCGCCCACAGCCAAGTGCAACCATCTTGAACTTTACTCCAAAAGAAAGAGTGATGCTGTCGGCAGTTACTATTAATAAGGGAACTCAGGTATTTAGTAGTCAAGAAGGTGCAAATCGAAATGTTATTTTTACAACGACAGACTTAATAAAGGTTCCACCGTTAAGTCTTGCTGAGGTAGCAACAGAAAGAAAAAATCATAAAGTTAAAGTTGTGTTGGATTACGATGTATTAGAAGGCGCAGTTTTTTCTCTTGCTGATGCTGATATGCGATTTTTTATTAATAGACAGTTAAGTCAAGCATACAGCCTTTATTATGCACTTTTTAATAAATCTGTTTCGGTTTGCTATATTATCAATGGCAAAAAAATTCCTGCAACAATAAAAGATTATGGTTCTAATCGCTTTAATTTAAAGTATTTAGACCGAGAGTGTTCAAGAATTAATTTATTTCAGGAGTTTATCTCATTTCCCGAGCGATTTTTATTTTTTGAAATTATTGCTGGCGGTAAAAATATTACTATAGATAAAAATTTCTATATAGAAATTATATTTGATGATAGAAATAATGACGTCGTTGATATAGATATAGATACTTTTATTTTGGGATGTGTTGCAGGAATTAATCTAGAAAAGGCAACAGCCATTCCGATTAAAAGAAAACCAGGGACATCACAGTATCCGCTTTATATTGATAGCTATGATGAGAGTTACTCAATTTGTGATATAAAACGAGTGAGAAGCTTTACTGTTACAGATGGGGTAAAAAAAGATTATCAGGCTATTTCTCTAATAGGAGATAAAGTTGGTGGTGCTTATGAAAAAGTAACTGCGCTAGCAGATAAGTGCAATCAGCTAAAATTTTCGCTACGCTTCCCCTCTGATGATTTAAGTGACAAAGATGAAGAAGAGATTATTTTCACAGATTTGGAAGTATTTCATACAACAGCTTATGAGCGCATGGCATTATCTTCTGTTAATAAATTAGGTGATGGTGCGCCGGCCTGTTTCAATGTGAAAAATATAACACGTATTTCTGAACCGTTGCTGCCTGATTTATCTGGAGATTCACTTTGGAAATTATCTGGTTGTTTTAGTGGTCAATATTTTAATATTGAAACAAAAGATGGACTATCAAAATCTATTCAGTCTTGGAAGAGTTTTATTTATCATGGCAGCAAATATCAGGCGATTATTAATAGGTTTGTTGATAGTATAAAATCAGTTAATCGCAAGTTATCTGCTTTTCCATATAAAGATGTTATCTTAAATGGTGTTGATATTAAAATAGAAGTAAATGGCAGTAAATTTTCTGACAAGGGAGAAATGTATTTATTTTTTAATATATTAAAAGAAATTATGTTTGATCGGGTTGACCTGGGTAGCCTGTATCGCTTGTTAATTACTGATGTAGATAATATGGTTGATATGCTATGGACAAATATCAAGTAAGTCAGTTGGTTCAAACTATACTTGCTAGAGCTAAAAAAATTGATCTTAATGGTTTATGTGATATAGCTAGATTATTAAAGAAAAATAGTGGAAAAAATAGGTCATTTTTTTATTCTAAACCTAGTTTATCTAATGATATTTTAGATATTGATAATGAAAATATTACTTCTTTTGGTAAAGACTCACTATTTTTAACGGCAAATGTTAATTTCTTTGGTTTGACAAATATTACATCACCGTTGCCTGAGCACTATATAGAGTCGGCTTTAGCAGATGATTCAGGAAATATTAATAATCTCTTTTCTTTTTATTCATCTTACTTTTTTGAAATTTTATTAAAATTTATAGAAAAAGAAAGCTACTCATTGATAGGGCCTATTAATAGAAAAAGCCATATTTTTAGTTATATATCATTAATTTCTAACTTTCCTCAAGATGCTTTAACTGTTAATAAAGAATCATTTTTTCTGGCAAGTTTAATTTCTTCAGGCAAGAGCCGCTCAGCGATGTGTTTTTTTATTAAAACTGTTTTTTCTTTTGAGTCTGTGAGCTTTGATGAATTTATTTTATCTTATGTAACACTTGAACCTGAGTTTAGAGCCTGTTTAGGAAGAAACAATGCGACGTTACATAAAGATAGCTATATTGGATCTAGGAAAAAAAGCTATCAATCATTAATTCATATTAATATTATTTGTCAAAATAGTCATGAGTTTTACCCAGGGTCAAGATTAACGTGTTCTTTATTTAATGTTATTAGACAAGTGATTCATTCTCCGATTAATTTTGAAATTTACATGCTAGAGAGTCAAGCTAGCTGTACACCGTCGATTTTAGGTAAGAAAACCACAGCTTTAGGGTGGAATAGTGTTTTATTTTCTAATGAGAGTGCAGGAGGTAAAGCAATTAAGAAAAAACTGATTTTAAAGGCGAGATGAGTATTAAATTTTCAAAATTTACGATTTAAATGAGGAAAAGCCATGTCTATAGCATCTTTACAGTCTAATTCAGTTTCTACGAATAAACAGTCGAATTTTAACTGCGCGATACAAGTCAAGCTTGAAGGTAATGTCATTACTAATGCAGATGGTGGGGATCCTGTTCACAATGCAGAGTTTGTGCCTTGTAAAGATTATAAGCTTTCTATTCAGCACAGTTTTGCGGCATTTGGAACAACTCAAGCAACGGATAATCGTTCTGAGCAGCATTCGTTTGATTTTTCTGCGAAGTTAAGTAATGATTTGATTGCAGGTCTTATGAATGCAATGCACGGCCAAGAAACCGTTGATATTACATTGGTGACTTATCGCCGTGTAAAAGGTAATCTTGAAGTCAGTGCGACTTACACGATTGATAAGGCGCTAATTTTGAATCTTAATATTGTCAGTGAGCAAGAAAGTGATTCTTATGTCCACTTTGTTGTTGCCGCACCTACTTATCAGTTTGATGGTGGGCAAAAATCAGGTGAATATACGACTAAGATTGCTTCAAGCTAAGTCGAGATAGTTTCTTGATTTAAATATTACATGATTTGACATAAATTCAAGCCAGACGTTGATGTCTGGCTTTAATAGTTATTAGTGGTTGAGTTGATATGAAATTAAGATAATGCTGCGATTTTTCTTCTTTCACAAATAACGTTGGCAATTTCATCGCCATTAATTTTTGCTAAAAACTGATCGGCTTTAACACGCTTAGCCATTTGTTGGTTAAACTCGCCTGAAATTGAAGTATTAAGCACAATATAAAGATCTTTGAGTTTAGGGTGTTCTCTGCACTTTGAAGTTAAGGTATAGCCGTCCATATTGGGCATTTCAATATCAGAGAGCATCATTAATAATTTTGAGTTGATATTATCTGTACCTTCTACCATCTTAGTTAGCATTTCAAATGCTTCGATACCATCGCTTGCCGTAATATATTGAACTTTCAGCTGATCGAGAATATTCGCGATTTGTCTTTTTGCAACGCGCGAGTCATCAACAAGGAGGACGGTATGTTGTGTGGTAGTGTGGTGATGTTTGGATTTTGCACTTTCAGATACGGTGAGATTTGGCGGCATGACAGTTTCTAAGATTTTTTCTATATCAAGAATTTCAATGATCTTTTTATCATGTTGAGTAATCGCTGTTAAAAAATGAGTATTATTAAGGCCTTTGGGAGGGCTGTGTATTTTTTGCCACGATGTTTGAATGATTTGATCAACCTCGCTGACCAAAAGACCAATCAAACGCCGGTTATATTCTGCAATCATTAATGTGTTCAAGGATTCATGGTCTAAAAACTCATCATGTAGTATTTTGTTTAAGCTGATAACCGCTAAGCTATGAAAGCCTCTGATTTTTACAATGCCACGAATCGCTTCATGACTATCTGGAACTTTAGTGAGTTTAGGGCAGGTCATAATTTCTCTGACTTTAAAAACATTAATGCCATAAAACTGATTTCGAGAAACTTTAAAGAGTAATAATTCAACCCGATTTTTTCCTGCGATGTCTGTGCGCATATCAACGGTTTCAATAAGATCAGTCATATTAATGCTTTTCCTGTGCCTAAGTGATAGTTTGTCCTTACTCCTTATATATAATCTTAGTCGATCAGTAACTATCAACCATTTTATTAAGATATAAAAGTTTAGATATTTTAGATAGTAAAGTTTAAATCGATGGCAAAGTCATTAAGGTATGGATAACAGAAATTATAGATAGTGACATGGATTAATGGCTTTTTTAGCCAGACTAACCAGTTAATCCTAGCCTTTAATGATGGTTAACTGCCCTGGCGTTACTGTTGCACCGATGGGAACATTAATTAAATTTTGCATCGTTTGATCACCGGGTGAGGTTGCGGCAGGTGCACCACCAATAATGAGGGTGGCATTGGCAGGATTTGGAATCCGCGATGCTGGACCACAGGCAGTGCCACTTAATATTCCTGGGCCAACACTGCCAAGGGTGGTTGCTGTTGTTGCTAGCGCATTGATGGCAGGAGAACCGCTCAAAAAAATATTAATTACGGGATTAAGGGTTTCAGCAAAGTTTGCAGTATTAATACTAGCGATTGCCGTAGGGCCGACGATATCGGTATCTGGAGCACCAAGTGCCATGACCCCACTCATATTATCTAAAAATCCTGGCATATCTTCGTGTTCCTGCTTAAATTCTATAGGCGGTGGTGGTCATGACTTTTGCAGTGAGTTGCATGCCAAGTCGTATTGGCCAGGGGAGTTTTTTACCACCTTGATTACGTGCTTGTTCTGCATGTTGTTTTTCATCAATCACCATTTGAGAGAGAATAGCACGTGTTTTTGTATCTTTCTCAGAAATTTGATGAAGATGTTGTTCAAGGTGGTGAGTGACTTGATCTTCGGTTTCGGCAACAAAACCTAAACTCCAATGATCACCCGCCAGTCCTGCCATGGTGCCAATTGCAAAAGAAGCACTGTACCAAAGAGGAGTTAAATAGCTGGTGTGGCTTTCAAGTGCTTGCAATCGCGAGGCACACCAGTTGAGATGGTCATTTTCCTCGATGGAGGCATGCCGCATTGTTTGCTGAATGGCTGGATTTTTGGCAGTTAGTGCTTGGGCTTGATACAGGGCTTGTGCACAGATCTCACCGGTGTGATTAATACGCATGAGTCCAGCGATATGTTTTTTTTCAGTTTCATTAAGTTCTGTTGCCATTACTGTATTGCTGGCAGGATTAGGCCGTGAGCTTTGTGGTATGAGAGTGAGTGTGCGTAGACTATTATCAAAGGCCTGAATCAGCCGATCAATACGGCTATAGTGACGTTTTTTCATAATATACAACTTTACAGATCTGTGATGATTGCTAGGCTTTAATTTTATCATGAATTTGTTATCTTGGATATTTTGTTAAGGTTAATCATCTATTAGGTAGGATTAGATAGGATTAGATAAGTTAGTAAGCGAGATTAGATTAAATTAAGTTAAATTAAGTTTTAGTGCATGAGGGAAAAAATGGGATTAATTGCAAGTGTTGTACAGATGAGTTCAGGTGATAACCTTGAAGATAATTTAAATACCGCAAGTAGGTTGATTGCACAGGCAAAAGCTGAGGGCGCAAACTTAGTACTCTTGCCTGAAAATTTTTATTTTATGGGGCGATCTACTGAGCGCTTTAAATTTATTGAGCATTTAGGCTCAGGTGTGTTGCAAGCATTTTTATCGGAGCAAGCTCAAAAGAACGGAATAGTGTTGGTGGGGGGGACGATTCCACTTTGCCCAGATGTAGGTTTAGATTTAAATTCAGACTTACATTCAAGCGAGCGCATTTTATCCTGTTGCCCTGTGTTTGCGGTAGATGGGAGTTATATTGCTCATTATAATAAAATACATTTATTCGATGTAGTGGTGCCGGGAGGGGAGTCCCATCAAGAGTCCGCCATTTTTATGCCAGGGCAGGAGGTGGTGACTGCCAAGACGAGCATTACCAAACTGGGATTATCAATTTGTTATGATTTGCGCTTCCCTGAACTTTTTCGTCAATTGGCTAAATTAAAAGCGCAAATTTTGACGGTTCCTGCAGCATTTACGCATGTTTCAGGGCAAGCACACTGGCACACCTTACTGAAGGCCAGAGCTATCGAAAATCAATGCTATGTTTTAGCTGCAAATCAGTGTGGTCAGCATAATCATAAATTTAAAACCTATGGTCATAGTATGATAATTGATCCATGGGGAAAGGTGATCGCTGAAGCGGATGATTGTACTGTTGGTGTATGCACTGTCCAGATTGATCTGGATTATCAAGCTGAATTACGCGCTTCTTTTCCTGTTTTAGAACATCGTGTGCTTTAGTTTCAACTCGATATTGTGGCAGGTTGCACGGTTCTTGCTTAATTATAAGGTAGGGGCTTTAGAAGGAGAGTATCTGTGTATACGGTGACTTTGTTTATCTTGCTTAGCGTGGCGATTATGATTGTGTTGATTGAGCGAATTGTGGTGCGGCCGATTCGCTTGCGTTTGGCTGAGCATGCGGGCGCATGGGCTAGCCGACCGCCTTTTCTCGTAGACTATGCCCGAGGTGTGTTTTGGTTATTAAGCATTATGCTGATTTTACGCTTTTTTCTGGTTCAGCCCATTTATATTCAAACAAATGACATGCAGCCTGAGCTGTCGCGAGGTGATTTCACACTGCTTGAGCGCTATGCGTATGGTTTGGTATCGCCTGTGAGTGGGCGTTCTTGGTGGCATTGGCAGGAGCCTAAAATTAATGATCTTGTTGCCGCCTTCGATAATAAATGGTTGGTGCGTCGTGTGATTGCTTTGCCGGGTGATGAAATTACCCAATTACATCACGTGCTTTATGTCAATGGTGAAGCGGTAGACGGCGTGACCTTACCCGTTGATCAAAAACGGGCGGATCAATATTTTATTCCTGCTGAGCATGTCTTGCTTGTTGCTAATACAAAGGCGGGAGTGAACTTGGTGCCTCGTACAGCAATTATCGGGCGTATCAGTCCAGCATTTTGGTAATTATAACAACTCTCGGTGACGATGTTGAAGATTACAGTAGGTACTGTTGATTTGGCTGACTAGTTTTTCAACGAGGTAAACAGAGCGGTGCATACCACCCGTACAGCCTATGCTGATGGTCAAGTAACTCCGATTGTTTAAACTAAACGGCTCAAGCCAGGTATTAATAAAACGCTTTAGGTCGCCGAGCATATGTTGCACATCGTCTTGCTGATCAAGATAGTCAATAATGATCGGGTCTTTACCTGTATAGTCACGCAGGTGTGGCATCCAGTAGGGGTTACTTAAGCAACGGACATCGAAAATAAAGTCACTGTCTTTGGGTGCGCCATATTTAAAGCCAAAGGACTGAATGAGTACAGAAAGGGTGCTGTTATTGCTGCTCTGGCCTAAGCGCTGCCGCATAAAATCACGCAGTTGATGCAGATTAAACTCTGATGTGTCGACGGTCAAGTCAGCACAGCGTGAGAGTGGTTCGAGTAAAATAGTTTCTTGTTGTAAAGCATCAGCTAAGCTGAGGCCCGTGTTGGTGCTTAGTGGATGGCGGCGGCGTGTCTCGCTGAAGCGACGTAGTAAGGACTCATCGTGTGCATCTAAATAAATAACTTCAACATCTATAGCATTTTGGCGGATTTTATTGAGAATATCCTCGAAATGTTTTAGCTGATCGAGTTGGTTGCGAACATCAATGCTTACTGCAGTGGGTGTGTTCTGAGTGGTCTTCATATTTGTCGCTAGTTGTTCTAGCATGGTAATCGGCAGATTATCAATACAACGAAAGCCAAGATCCTCTAAAATATGCGAGCAGACTGTTTTTCCTGCACCTGAGCGTCCACTAACAATAATGAGTTTCATGCTTTCTGGCTCCTAGACTGTGACATGATTGTTTGACCAGTACTACGATACTATATGATGAGTGAGTGGATTCGACAAGGGTGATTCCATGCTTTTCTGGCTTTTTAACGTTTTTCCAGTACAAAATAATTAATGGGTCGATCAGTTATTTTGTTGGGGTGATTTTTGGAGTGATATGATAATTTTATACAGGACAAGGTGCAAAGAAAGATAAAGAAAAGGCGAGACAGCCAGTTGTTATATTAATTAGACTATATATTTTGATCAATCTGAAGAAAGCTAAGGGGGAAGGCCTGCATCGGGAGTATGATATATCGTTAGCAGACCAGACCTTTAGTGATTAATTGATTGAATGATTATTTGTAGTTGATGTTTGCTTTTTTCTTTTGCAGTTTTTCTTTATAGCGTATAAGGCTGTTATCAAGTGTTTTGGCCATGTCATCAATGGCGGCGTACATATCCTTATCATGAGCGGATTTGACAACGATTTGATCACCAGGGACGATTAAATTTGCCTCTGCACGCTGTTTTAGCTTTTCAACACTGAGAGTGACATGAATGCTGGTAATATGATCAAAGTGACGCTCTAAGCGAGTTAGCTTTTCATTGACATAGCTATTGAGTGGATCTGTAAGCTCTAAATGGCGAGCAGTGATATTAATTTCCATACAATATTCCTCTTAAATTATTAATTATAATAAGCGTTTACGTTCTTTAGAGGGCGGGATATTCATGGTTTCACGATACTTTGCAACCGTGCGCCTTGCAATATCAACGCCTTGTTTTTGTAATAGCAGTGCAACCTTATTATCGCTTAAGGGCTTTTTCGGGTCTTCACTTGCAATAATTTTCCTTATTAAAGCACGAATTGCTGTAGAGGAATAGGGGTTACCATCGTGGCTGTTGACATGAGAGGAAAAGAAATATTTTAACTCAAATACGCCGCGCGGTGTGAGCATATATTTTTGTGTGGTGACACGTGAGACGGTGGATTCATGCATGTCGATCGCTTGTGCAATATGTTGCAAGACCAGTGGCTTCATGCTTTCTTCGCCGTACTCAAAAAAGTCATATTGCTCATTGATGATGCAGTTTGCAACTTTCAGTAAGGTCTCATTACGTGATTGAATACTTTTTAAGAACCAGCGTGCTTCTTGCAAGTTTTCTTTAAAGAAGGTGTGGTCTCGCTCTGTTTGATGGCCTCGGACCATATTTGAATAGGTATTATTAATGCGCAATTGTGGTAGTGTTGTGGTATTAAGTTCAGCCTGCCAGCGCCCTTTGATTTTACGGACAAGAATATCTGGCGTAATATACTCAGCATCGTTGTGCGTCAGTTGATCCGCTGGGGAGGCACTCAATGACTGGACGAGCTCAATAGCGCCTGATAGTTCATCAGGGCTGACTTTGAGTTGCTTAGCTAGCTGTTTAAGATTGTATTGAGATAAGTGCTCTAGATTTTTTTGAATTAATGCTAAGGCGATATCTTTATAATCTGTTTGTTCTGGCAGTTGCATAATTTGCAGTTGCAGTGATTCTTGGAGGCTGCGAGCAAAAACACCTGTTGGCTCTAAGTGTTGAAGCAGATAAAGCACTGCCTCGACTTCCTTGATACTGACTTCTGTTAGCTGTTGATTGACAAGCTGCTGGACTTCTTTTAGGGACGTTTGTAAAAAGCCATTGTTGTCTAAGCCATCGAGCAGGGCATGCGCAATAATGATCTCATCGTCAGACAGAGAAGTAATGTTAATCTGCCATAGTAGTTGCTCATGTAAAGAATGGCTCTTGGCGTAGTTTTGAAAAAAATCAAAATCATCATACGCTGGACCAGAACGGTTGACACTTTGCCAGGGAGTTGTTGGACTGTTATTGGTTGATATAAGCTCTTGGGTTGACTCTTTTAGTGTGGTATTGCCACTATTATCTGAGTCGCTTTTTACCTCAAGCATGGGATTACTATCAAGGACTTTTTGAATTTCTTGTTGTAGCTCAACATTGGAAAGCTGCAATAAGCGAATGGCTTGTTGCAGCTGTGGAGTCATGGTGAGCTGCTGGTGTAAACGCAGTTGAAGGGACTGTTTCATCGCTTCATAACATCCATGCAGATCTGATTCGCCTTAATTTCAGTGTAAGCCGAAATAAGGTCGCTTGCTTACTGGCAAGATCAGTAAGCGTGAGGGTATTTTGAATTTGTTATTTAGATCAGTCAGCTGCTTTTTAATCGGTGCTCAAATAAATATTAAAGGCGAAACTCATCACCCAGATAGTAACGCCTGACATTAGGGTCAGTTAGAATGTTCTCAGGTGTATCTGCGGCAATGATATGTCCGGCATTGACAATGTAAGCACGTTCGCAAATATCGAGGGTTTCACGAACATTATGATCAGTGATGAGCACACCGATATTACGTTCTTTTAGATGAAAAATGCTTTCTTTAATGTCAGTAATTGAGATCGGATCGACGCCAGCAAAGGGCTCATCCAATAAAATAAATTTTGGATTAGTTGCGAGTGCGCGGGCAATTTCAACGCGACGGCGTTCGCCACCAGAGAGACTGATGCCAATGTTGTCTTTGATGTGCTCAATATTTAGCTCATCAAGCAAGTGTGCGAGCTTTGCTTGGCGTTGTTGTTTAGAAAGAGTGGGCTGAAGCTCTAAAATCGCCAAAATATTTTGACTGACGGTCAGGTGCCTGAAAATAGAGGCTTCTTGAGGGAGATAGCTAATGCCTCGTTGTGAGCGCTTATGGATCGGCCAATCAGTAATTTCAGTGTGGTCGATATAAATTTCACCTTGATCACAGGCAACAAGGCCAACCATCATATAAAAAGATGTTGTTTTACCTGCCCCATTGGGGCCTAATAAGCCAACGATCTCTCCTTGATTGACATGCAAAGAAATATCTTCAGCGACCCAGCGACCTTTATAGCGTTTAGCGATCTGATGGGCTTTGAGTGTGGCGACTGTCATGGTTTTGCCTTGTGGTGAGCGAGTGTAGTCACTTGTTTGGGTTCAATAACCATGTGGCTGCGACCTTGTTTGGACTCCGGAGTTGTTAATACTTGTGTTTGGGTATTATAAAAAATTTGTGGTGCTGAAAATAGATCACCTGCTTGAGTTAGCTGCGCTTTACCGTCGAGGTGAATCATATGTTTTTGTGGGTAAACAGTAATGGTTCTTGCTTGTGCCGTCATCAGTTTATCTTTAGGCTGATAACGCAGTTGAGCGGGTTCACCTTCGGCAATGATTTTATTAATTTGGCCTTGGGGGTTGCGGTACAATGTGAGTTTTGCACCGGTCAGGTGGCGACTGCCTTGATCAGCAAGGACATTACCGCTGTAAATGGCAATACCTTGAATATTATTGGCCCAGAATTTATCGCTAGTGATTTTAATAGATTGCTGGTTATCTTGGTTTTTTTCTAATGTTTGTGCTGACTTTTTTGTGGTTGGAGTGATTGATTGCGCTGGTGTGATTAGTGGTATTAAACACAAAAGCGGTAGGGTTAGCAGGTGAAAAGAGCGTTTAATTAATTTCATAGTGGGATTGAACCTGTTGTAGAAGCTGGACAGTGCCTTTATTAAGGTTGGCACGTAGGCCGAGCCCTTGAATGTAATTGTCGGTGCCAGGCTCTGATACTGTAACTGTTTTGGTGGTTGTCGCAAGGTTTTTATCAATATCAAAGTCGAGCGTTGCGGTGGTGAGTAATAGTGCTTGGTTGGTCTTAGATTTGGGGCGATGCAGGCGAACGCCACCACTTAAATGGACTTTATTATTTTTTACCGTTGCACGCTGTGCTTGTACCGACCAATTACTGCCGGTTGGAGCAATCGCAGTTAAGTGGGGTGTGGTGATGATCGAGGTATTATTGTCAAAATGGCGTGCGGTGGGTGAGGTAATGATGTAACGCAGTATGCCTGTTGGGGTAAACGTGGTGATGGTAACCGCTGTTGCTTTGGCATCTTGAGTAACACCTGAGTACGCAGCTGTGCGCTTAGGCCGGCTGGTTTCTATAACTAACCAGCTTGATACGCCAGCAAAAACGAGCAGCAATAGGCTGGAGAAAAAGGTTTGCCTTAGCATGATAATTATAATAACCCCGCTTGGAGTAGATCATGCATATGAATTACCCCTCGGATGTGCTTAGCATGATCAGTAACAACCAGGGATGTTATTTTGCTTTCTTCCATTAGTTGTAAACAGTCTATTGCGAGCATATCAGGGGAAATTGTTTTTGGGTTTGTGCCCATGACGCTATCAATTGAGGTGGTATTAATGTTAATACTATGCTGCAAGGCACGCCTTAAATCACCATCCGTGAATATACCCAGTAATTGATAATCACTGTTTGCGACCGTCGTCATACCCAAACGCTTGTTTGATATTTCAAGCAGCGCAGCGCTTAAGCTAACCTGAGGCCCTACACTGGGAACCTGATCACCCGTATGCATAAGATCTGCAACCTTTAGCAACAAACGGCGACCTAAGCGACCTAACGGATGAGACAAAGCAAAGTCTTGCTCGGTAAAGCCACGGGCTTTTAATAATGTGATGGCTAAGGCATCTCCCATCACCAGTGTTGCAGTGGTACTTGAGGTGGGAGCAAGCCCTAATGGACAGGCTTCTTGTGCGACACTAATGTCTAGGTGGGCGATGGATTGATGAGCGAGTTCAGAGTTGGGATTGCCGGTCATCGTGATTAATGGCACATTTAAATGATGAAAATGTGGTGTTAATGTTAAAATTTCACTGCTATTGCCGGAATAAGAGATGGCTAAGACCACATCATTTGCTTGAATCATGCCGAGGTCACCATGACCGGCTTCACCTGGGTGAACAAAAAAAGCGGGAGTACCGGTGCTGGCCATGGTCGCTGCGATTTTATTACCGATATGGCCGGACTTACCCATGCCGGTGACGATAATTCTGCCTTGACAGTGTAGCAGCGTCTTGATTGCTTGAACAAAGTCACGACCAATACGGTCAATGAGAGGCTGGAGGCTTTGAATTTCAGTGTTTATAACCTCTTGACCTAATTCACAAAGCTCTTGATCTGAGTACTGTTGCATAATAATGACCTAGTTAACGTTTCCTGGTTTTAATCACTTTAATTAAAGCGAGGGTGAATTTTTTCGTCGTAGGTATTCTAATCTATTTTGTAACATCATAAAATGGGGACTTTAAAACAAAAAATAAAGGGCCGACAAGATGGCAGATGAGTGCCTGGTTGAAGTGGATGATATGCATTACTACGTGGGCCAGCGAGCAATATTTCGTGGTGCATCGCTTAAATTCTCTAAGGGAAAGGTCATTGCGGTGATGGGGCCAAGTGGTACGGGTAAAACCACATTATTACGCTTGATTGGTGGACAAATTCGTCCGGATCAAGGTCGTATTCGCTTGTTTGGTCGTGATCTTTCGGAGTTAAAGCGCAAAGAGCTGTATATGCTACGTCAAAATATTGGCATGCTGTTTCAGCAAGGGGGGTTGTTTACAGACCTTTCTGTGTATGAAAATGTGCTATTTCCATTAAGAGAGCATACGGACTTAACAGAGGAAATACTATATGAAATTGCGCTGATGAAACTTGAAGCTGTGGGGCTGCGAGGAGCGCGCGAGTTAATGCCTACAGAGCTATCAGGTGGCATGGCTCGTCGTGTGGCACTGGCACGAGCCATTGCCTTTGATCCAACCTTGGTGTTATATGATGAGCCATTTACTGGTTTGGACCCGGTTGCTAAAGGTGTTATTGTGAAGCTGATTCGAGAACTGAATGATGCATTGGGATTAACTAGCATTCTTGTCTCTCATGATGTTGATGATGTGCTGGCGATTGCTGATGAGATTTATATTATTGCTAACGGTCAGGTGGTCGGCTATGGCTCACCACAGGTATTGCAGCAAAGTGAATCACCTTTAGTACAGCAGTTTTTGCAAGGGGTTGCGGATGGGCCGATGCCTTTTCATTATCCAGCAGTGCCTTATGAACAAGATTTAATGGGAGGTTAGGCTTTGATTATACAACGCTTAGGCCGTTGGGGTATTGTCCGTTGTCAAAGTCTGGGCGCTGCAACACTCTTTTTGTTGCGTGTTATTTTCGGTTCAGTACGCCCAGGCCTTGTGATAAAACAGATTTATAATTCAGGCTTTTTATCACTATCGATTATTGTGGTCTCTGCAGCTTTTGTTGGTATGGTGCTGTCTTTGCAAGGTTATTATACCTTGTCACGTTTTGGTGCCAGTGAAGCGCTGGGTCAGTTGATTGCCTTAAGTATTGTTCGTGAGTTGGGACCTGTGGTGTCAGCCTTGCTCTTTGCTGGGCGCGCTGGTAGCTCGATTGCCTCTGAAATTGGGCTTATGAAAACGACTGAGCAATTATCGAGCTTAGAGATGACGGGTATTGATCCATTGCGCTATGTGATTGCTGCACGTTTTTGGGGCGGGCAGGTTTCTTTGCCTATCTTGGCCATTATTTTTAATGTCGTTGCTATTTATGGTGGCTATTGGGTTGGAGTGGATTGGTTGGGCGTCAATGGTTCATCGTTTTGGGGCAATATGCAAGCGTCTGTCTCTTGGCAAGGGGACATTCTAAATGGCGTGATTAAGAGTATGGCCTTTGGACTTGTGGTCACGTGGGTGGCGGTGTATCAAGGCTATATCGCACCACCGACCGCAGAAGGGGTTGCTCGGGCGACAACACGCACGGTGATTTATTCATCACTTGCGGTGTTGGGCGTGGATTTTATTTTAACAGCGATTATGTTTGGGGGCGGCTCATGAATAATAATAAATGGTTAGAAACATGGGTTGGGCTGTTTGTCCTTTTGGGTATTGCGGGTTTGTTTGTTTTAGTGTTGCAAATGAGTGGTATTCAATTTAGCAGTTTCGGCCAGAAAAATTATGATGTGAATGCGACATTTTCAACGGTTGGTGATTTAAAAAAAGGTGCGTCCGTTAGAATTGCTGGTGTTTTAGTTGGCAAAGTGGAGCGGGTTCAACTTGATGCGGTGACGTATCAGGCCAATGTGACATTTAAGATCAATGGTAACGTTAAAAATATTCCTGATGATAGTTCGGCAAGCATTCGCAGTGCCGGTATTTTAGGGGATAACTATGTCATGATTAGCCCAGGCTATAGTGAGACCTTTTTAACAAATGGTGGTAAGATTACCACGACTTATCCACCGGTTGGGTTAGATTCCTTAATTTCTAACTTTGTTGGCGGTAAGGTCAAAAAATAACAAGTCAAGTAAGGAGTGATCTATGCGATCAATCAAAGTAGCATGGGCCGTTGTATTTTGTACTTTGGCGACGTTCATATTTTCTGGGCAGGCGAGTTTTGCCGCAGATGCGAAGGCTGCAACGAACCCGCGAGCGGTGATTCAGGCCACAGTAATGGAATTGAACCAGCAGCTCGGTCAGTTGAAACAAGGCCAAGCGCTGGCCGGTGAATCACTCGAGCAAATAATTAACTCGAGTTTGTTACCTAAAGCTGATTTAGGTTTTATGTTAAAGCAGATCTTAGGGCCCGAGTGGCGAGGCATTACCCCGCAAAAACAACAAGAACTATTAGTTGCATTTAAAGCACGCTTAGTAACAACATACTCGGCGATTTTAAAGAACTATAATAATCAGCGTATTAAAGTATTTCCATTGCGTGGCGGTTTAGCTGCAAATACGAATAAGCGTGATGGCATGGATACTGTGAATATTAAAACGATGATCTTTGGTGGTGGACAGCCCTTGGATGTGACGTTCTCGATGGTAAAGACAACAAATGGTTGGAAGGTTTTTGATGTGATTGCCAGTGGTGTCAGTGTGGTTCAAAGCTTTAGCAGCCAGTTTAGACCATTTGTTAAACAAAATGGCGTGGACAGTTTGATCGAAGCGTTAAAGAAACCAGTGAGTCGTTCTTAACTTATGGTTATGCAGCAACAGTGCTTTGATCAGGCCGAGCATCAGGCTGAGCTTGCCAAGTCTGAGTCTACTATAGGCTTTGCATTGAAAGGCGAGGTTAGCTTTAAAACTGTGAATGGCCTTTGGCAGCAAAGCTTAGTGCTGTTTGCTGATATGAGTGGTGAGGCTGGTGATGATTTACAGGTTGATTTAGCGCAGGTGACACTGCTGGATTCAGCAGGTTTAGCTTTGCTGGTTGCGTGGAAAAAGTGGGCGCAAGCGCGTCAATGGGCTGTTTGTTATCGTGCAGCGCCAACGTCGGTAAAGACTTTGGCTGTGGTTAATCGTGTCAGTTTGATTTTAGCACTATAAAATTAAATTATTAATTAGTTTTGAGGTAAGTGAATGAAAACAGCGGAGCAAATCGAGCAGTTGGTGAGTGCTCGGCTTGATGATGTCAGAGTCTTTGTTGAAGGGGATGGTCGTCATTTCCAAGTTGTAGTCGTTGGTGATTGTTTTGTTGAACTTTCTCAAGTGAAGAGGCAACAACATGTTTATAGTGTGCTAATGGATGAAATTACCTCAGGCCAATTGCATGCTGTGAATATTAAAGCTTACACTCTAAAGGAATGGGGCGAAGAATCTGACGAATATTAAATACGCGTATAAATATAACAGTGATTTAAAAAATAAAGGGGGGGATGCCCCCTTTATTTATTGGGAGAGACATTATGAATCAGCTGGTGATTCAAGGGGGAAGTCCTTTAGTGGGTAGCGTTCGTATATCCGGCGCAAAGAATGCGGTACTTCCTATTTTAGCTGCATGCTTATTAAGTAAGGAACCTGTCACTGTGCGCAATATTCCGCATTTGCGTGATGTGACCATTATGGTTGAATTGCTTGGGCAAATGGGTGTGGGGATTACTATCGGTGCAAATATGCAGGTGATTGTTGATTCTGGAGATATTCAGCGTTTTACCGCACCGTATGAGCTAGTTAAAGCCATGCGAGCCTCGGTGCTGGTTCTTGGCCCATTATTATCGCGTTTTCATCAAGCACAAGTGGCTTTGCCTGGAGGCTGTGCGATCGGGGCGCGGCCGATTGATCTGCACATCGAAGGCTTACGAGCCATGGGTGCTGATATTGAATTGAATCAAGGTTATATTACTGCAAAAACCAATGGCCCATTAAAGGGTGCACATTTAAATTTATCGACCGTGACCGTAACAGGCACTGAAAACCTGATGATGGCTGCTGTGCTTGCTGAAGGGGTTACACGGATTGAAAATGCGGCGTGTGAACCTGAAGTTGAGGATTTAGCAAACTTTCTAAATAAAATGGGTGCTAAAATCTGCGGCGCTGGTACGAAGTGTATAGAAATTGAGGGTGTATCTGCTTTACATGGTGGAGATTATTCAGTACTGCCTGACCGTATCGAAGCCGGTACCTATTTGGTCGCTGCGGCAGTGACGGGCGGTTACGTGCGCCTTGAGAATGTCTGTGTGAAAAGCTTAGGGGCGATTTTAGCAAAACTGCAAGAGGCAGGTGCTGTGATTGAATCCGGCGATCACTGGGTAAGCCTGGATATGCGCCACTCGGTGCTAAAACCAGTCAATATTAAGACGGCGCCTTATCCTGGATTCCCAACCGATATGCAAGCACAGATGATGGTGCTTAACGCGGTTGCTCAAGGCGTATCGACGATTACAGAAACAATTTTTGAAAACCGTTTTATGCATGTGCCCGAGCTGCAGCGGATGGGTGCAGAGATTACAGTGAATGGCAATACGGCGGTGTGTCAGGGAGGAGGAGCGCTTTATGGTGTACCGGTTAGAGCAACAGATTTACGCGCTTCTGCAAGTCTAGTGCTTGCGGCGCTGGCAGCACAAGGTGAGACCTGCATTGATGAAGTGACTCACATTGATCGTGGTTATGAGCGTATTGAGGAAAAATTACTCAATGTAGGTGCGCGTGTTAGTCGTATGGTGGGGAGTGATTAAAAATGATTGGATTATTTGAGCTGGTTGATTATTTAAATGATTTATTAGAGGTTAAATTATTTAAAGACTATGCGCCCAACGGTTTGCAAGTGGAAGGGAAAAAACAGATAAAGCGCTTAATCACGGGTGTGACGGCAACACAAGCTTTAATTGATGCGGCGATTGATGAACACGCTGATGCGATCTTGGTTCATCATGGTTTTTTTTGGAAGTCAGAGTCACCTTGTGTGACGGGGATTAAATATCAGCGCTTAAAAAAATTATTAGAAAATGATATTAGTTTAATTGCTTATCATTTGCCGTTAGATGGCCATGAGAAATATGGCAATAATGTCATGTTGGCTGAGCGTTTGGGTTTAGAAATTACCGGCAGTCTGCCAGTGAGCATGAAACCTGCGATTGGCAATATTGGCCAGTTGAAAAAAGCTATGCAGATTGAAGCGTTTTCTGGTTTATTGCATCAGCATTTATTACGAGAGCCTATTGTTGTAAGAGCAGGGGATCATGCGATTAAAACAGTCGCTTGGTGCACTGGGGCGGCTGAAAGTTTTATTGAAGCGGCGGCAACACTGCAGGCTGATGCTTATGTAACCGGTGAGATTTCAGAACCTGTGGTCCATTTAGCGCGTGAATTAGGTGTTCACTTTTTTGCTGCAGGTCACCATGCGACTGAGCGTTATGGTGTGCAAGCCTTAGGACAGCACGTACAAAATCATTATGGTATTGAACATCTGTTTATTGATATAGATAGCCCTGCCTAGCAAGATTACTTTGGCACTGTTCTTGCTCTTGATCACTTAAGAGCTAGAAGAGGCTGGGGTGATGCGATATCGATTATTGACATTATTATTGTGTTTATTTTTACCTTGTTTGTTTTTTTCTACAGGGCGTGCGCTTACGCCGATACACTATCAGGCGCCGTTAGCCACAGTCAAGTGGACGTTTAGTGAAGAACTTGGTTTTTGTCGACTCACGCATGAGATTCCTCATTATGGTCAAGCCATGTTTGAAATGCGCACGGGGCGTTTGCAGTCGTTTGTGCTGGATACACACGTGGGTCCTTCACGTAAAGAGCCGGTTACACTAACAACGGGCTCGCCCGGTTGGCGTCTGCCTGAGGCTTTGATCTTGAATGACCATGCAAAGATGTCACAAGGCTATGCACCATTTCGTTTTGGTACGATGACTGTGCGTCGTATGCTCAATAGCTTAGCTCAAGGCTATGCGCCGACACTTGCCTATCAGTCTTGGTTAGGCAATCGCCAGCAAGTGCAGGTGAGTATTTCCCCCGCTAATTTTAGTCAACCTTATACACAGTACTTAGCGTGTAGTAAGAAGATTCTGCCTTTTACTTTTGTTGATATAGAGCATACGGTGATTTATTTTGGCGTTAATGATCGACGAATTTTAAAAGATCAGCGCTATAAACTAGAACGGATTCAAGAATATTTTAAAGTGATGAAGCCGAAAATTCGTCGTATTGTTATTAAAGGCTATGCGGATTATGCAGGTAATTATTTATACAATAAATATTTGTCTATAGATCGAGCAAAAGCGTTGCGTAAGTTTATTGTTGAGGATATGAAGTTTGATGCGAAGAAGCTTGTCGTGCGTGCGTATGGTGTGGGTCAAGCGGTGGCGAATAATTCAACACGCAGTGGTCGCGCCTTGAATCGACGAGCAACGATCGATATTTATTTAGAAGACCCTTAATTTTTGATGATCTTTTGCTTACAATAGGGGCTTGATGAAGGAGAGCGATTGTGAGCACAGCATTATCACCAAAATTAGAAGCATCGTGGAAAAAAGTATTGGCGAATGAATTTGAGCAGTCTTATATGTTTAAGCTGAAAAATTTTTTGCAAAATGAGAAGCAGCTTGGGAAAACCGTTTATCCGAAAGGTTCAGAGATCTTTGCTGCTTTTAACCTCACGCCGTTTGAGCAAGTCAAAGTAGTGATTTTAGGTCAAGATCCTTACCATGGGTCAGGTCAAGCCCATGGTTTATCATTTTCAGTGCTGCCTGATGTTAAAGTGCCGCCGTCTTTGAACAATATGTACAAAGAATTAAGTAGTGATGTGGCTTTTCGCCACCCAGGCCATGGCTATTTAGAAAATTGGGCAAAGCAAGGGGTATTACTATTAAACAGTGTGTTGACTGTTCGCCATAGTGAGGCTTATTCGCATCGCGGTCAGGGCTGGGAAGAGTTAACGGATGCGGCGATTTCTTGTTTAAGTCAGTTAAGAGAGGGTATTATTTTTTTGTGTTGGGGGAGTGCTGCAAGAGCAAAAGCCAAGCTCATTAATGCAAATAAACATTATGTTTTAACTGCGCCACACCCTTCTCCTTTATCCGCTCACCGCGGTTTTTTAGGTTGTAAGCACTTTTCAAAAACAAATCAGTTGTTGGCAATGCAAGGCAAAGAACCTATTTACTGGCAGCTTTAACTTTGTAAACTAAAAGTATTTGTTTTTATAGAAAGTGAGTGGTTAACGACTTCAGTTGATACTTCAAAAACACGATAGGCACTGCTTATGCCTTCAGGGAAGTTCTCGAGGCTTTATGAGGATAGTGAGTGAAAAAGTAGTCAAGGCTTGTGATAGAGTCGATTTTATAGATAACGGTACAGCGGTGCTCGTGATAGTGTGTATCAGAGGTGAGTTCATGCAACAGCTGGGCGGAGCAGAAGCCTGGCAGAGATAATAATTCTTTGATGTGGTTGTAAAGCCAATTGATATAACAATCATAGATTGCTGATTGAATAATCAGATTCATTTCATAAATAACCATAAGTTAATCCTTTAAGTGGCAAGTAGTGGCAAGCTATGAATGCTAAAAATCATTGTAAGAGATTATTTTATTAAAAGTAAAGGGCTAGTTTTTTGAATTTTGTTAAGGTAACAGGTAGTTTTAACGGGGTTTCCAGCTTAGTTTAGCAATGTATTTAGTGATAGCTTGAGTTTAATCGCTTAATTTTTTTGGCAAGTGGGTGTTTATGGTAAAGCCGTCTAAAATTAAAGTGACGAGAAATATAGTGAGCTTGAAATAGAGCTAGGCAGTTGATGAAAACAGTCATTAGCGCAATCATTTTTTTATCTGCAGTGTTGCTAGGTAGTACGGTATTTGCTAAACGCTATGGTCCGGTGCAAGAAAAAGAAACCTTGTGGAGTATTGCTAAAGCACATCGCCCTATCGGTATGTCGATTCCAAAAATGATGCAAGCGATTGTGCGTTTGAATCCTCAAGCATTTAATCATAATGATCCGGCAACCTTAAAAAAAGGGGCTATCCTGAAATTGCCGAGTATTGCTCAGGCTAAGCGTGTTAAGGCTCAGCCAAAGGTGCAATCTCCCGTTAAAGCTAAGCCGGAAGTAACTACTGTGATTGTTCCTAGCAAACCTCAAAAGGTGTTGATAGAGAAAAAAGTGAGTTATATTCCAACAGACAAACCTCGCCAAATTGATAATGAACTGAAAAAGCAGCTGGGCTATATCACTCAGCAAATGTCAGCACTCACGCATTCTGTTGAAGAGGTTCAAGAGGAAATGCTGAGTGTCGCTCGGGATGTTCAGCAAACTTCCAATGGTGTGTTGCAGTTAGAAGAGTATCAACAGCAGTTACAGCATGCTGAGCAAGAGCGTATAGCACGTCAAGAAGCAGCAGAGAGCATGCAATCAAAGCAAAATGAAATAGCAGAAATTCCTGTTGAGTTAGGGGTGCACAATGTAGTAACGCCTGCAGAGCCTTCCCTTGATCAGTCGCCGGCGGCGAGTGAGAGTCGTATTACGCATTATTTGCAAGGTACGATTTTTGATTGGTTGTTACTCGGTTTTACTTTAGTCGTTTTAATTCCATTAGTGATGTTAAAGCGCTATCTTCGAGATAGAAAACTTACTGAAAAGACAGCCCCTCTTTCTAAAGCTAAAAAAGCGTCTAACGTTAAAATTTCAAGTGAGCGTAAAGAGCCTGTTGTACAGTCTGTGCTTAAAAAAGAAACAGCAGCTGTAGCAATGTCAAGTATGGTCGACGATGTCAGTACAAAAAGAAAGAGCGCGACCCATCCTGCTTTGCAAGGGAAAGGCTTCGCTGATCCTATTTCTGTAGGGTATTTAGTGGCTATGTCCAAGCAGCAATACCCTGAGGCTGAGTCGTTGTTGAAAAAAGCAATCGCTGAGCGTCCAAGTGAACTTGAGTTGAAGCTTAAGCTTTTAGAAGTGTATGCGATAATGCAGCAGAAAACAGAGTTTGAACACCTAGCAAAAGCATGTGTTGATAACCCAGCCGGGCATGATCGAGACATTTTAACTACTCAGATTGATAATATTCGTCATTCTACTTGGGGAGTGAAGGCAGCGGTTGCTAATAATGCAACGATTAGTCTAGGGGATGCGGCACAGGAGCTAAAAACTGGAGGAACAGCTGGGGCTTCTGAATTAGTAGATACTGAATTAGTAGCCCCAGAAGGTGACAGCCAAGAAGCTGAAAGCCCAGAAGCTGAAAGCTCAGAAGGTGATAGCTCAGAAGGTGACAGCCCAGAAGGTGAAACCCCAGAAGCTGAAACCCTGAAACCCCAGAAGCTGAAACCCCAGAAGGTGAAACCCCAGAAGCTGAAACTCCAGAAGCTGAAACCCCAGAAGCTGAAACCCCAGAAGCTGAAACTTCGGAGATAGTAGAGGAAGTTGAAGAAGAGGGAGCTGTAAACGTAAATGTCTCAGTCCGTGGCGGTGGTGAACATCAAGATGTACAATCGGTTTCTTTGGAGGAAGGCGATGAGGCGACCTTGACCATGGGGGACAGTGAGACCGAAGTTGCGCTTGATGATATCCGCCTTGAGGAAAATAGTGAAGAAGAAAGCGTGGGGGCTGATGTTGATATTTTAGCAGGGGATAATGAAATCAGCGCACAATTAGATGCAGCGCGTGCTTATATATTGGCAGAAGATGTAGACAGCGCAAGAAAAGTATTGCGCGATGTATTAAAACAAGGGGATAGCACGCAGCAAGATGAGGCACGTCAGTTGTTAACCGAGCTTGATCAAACTGAAGAGGCCTCAACGTAAATAGCGATGAGCACGAATTGCTGGCAAAAAGGGTTCTGGATCAATTTTAACATCAGTGCGCTGCGCTCGTAATGGGTTTTTTGGTTGTTTGCTGCCGGCAGCTTTAATTTGTGGAAAGGTATCGCCGACTCGGTGTGGGTAAAACACCGGTAACGGGGCTTTTAGCATGATGCGATTTTTACTTTGGCCTTTGGCGAAAACAACATTGGCACGTAAATGTGGGGCAAGTTCTTGAATAATGGCCAGCGGAGTATCTGTATGCAGTTGTTTAGCTCTTTCTAGTTGTTGGAGGATTCCGGAGTCTTTGCCTTTTTTTTGTAATAAAATAATGCAATCTGCCACACTTAGGCGTTTTATTGCTCGTGTATGTGCCCATGTCCAGCTAATTTTTTGTGGGCGCTCATCGAGAATCGGAATTTTTCGATAACATTGTTTTAAATGCAGACGAGCAAGCCCCATTTTTTGTAAACTGGCCCGTGTATTCGCTGAACGTTCTTGTAAATGCCTTTCAAAGTGAGAGAGGAGTATGGGGTCATGAACGGCAACTTTAGCTGCTTTTAAAGCCAGCATTGCTTGTTTGAATTGCTCTTTTGTCTGATTTACATGCTTAGCACAGTCTAGGGTGTGAGATGAAGCACCAATGAGTCCTGTGTAAAGCAAGGTTTCTTTGGGTGGTTGATCAGAGAGGTATTCAAGCTGACTGATGGCTTGGTAACTGGTTTGACGTGGTGTAGCTGAGTGATCTTCAACCCAGGATGGTAGATGTTGGTCATTATCAATTGAGACTTTTAAAGTGGAGAGTGCGTGGGTTAGGGCTTCATAGCTATTAATAACGTCGATTCTAAGTTCAGCTTCTAAGGTCATAATTTATCTATATTTAATTTATTGGTTGCTGGGCTATGGCGATTATATTTTATTATTGATCATCGTAAAAAAGAGGTCAATGATCATTGGCTGGTGTATCGGAGTAAAACTCTGCGTATAATGGAGCGGCATATAATACATTTTGGCAATTTTATAGAGGTAGGATAATGACGGACGCAACCACCGATAAAGGTCAATCTCAGGAGTGGCAACAGTTCTCGACGATGACAGAAGAGATGCTTATGCAAAGTCAAAAGGCATTTGCTCAACTTATAGAATGTCAGCCATCTGGTAATGTAGGGATGGGCAGTGTCAAGCAAGTTCAGCAAATTGTTCAAGATACGATGTTAGCATGGATGAATAATCCAATCGGTTTTGTTGAGTCACAAGTGCAGTTATGGAATAACTATATGACTTTGTGGCAGCGCACCGTATTTGGCTTTATGGAAGGCAAGCCTGTATTGCCAATGATTACACCGAATAAAGGCGATCGCCGTTTTAAACATGAAGATTGGGAAAATATGCCGTTGTTTGACTTTATTAAACAAGCATATTTGTTAACCGCAGAGCATATTACTGAAACGATTAATAACCTTGAGCATTTAGATGACAAGCGTTCACAGCAAGCCGCGTTTTATACTCGACAATTTGTGGCTGCTTTGTCTCCGAGTAATTTTGCGGCAACTAATCCTGAAGTGTTGCGCATGATTGTAGAAAGTAAGGGTGAGAATTTAATTAAAGGTATGCAAAATCTCATCGATGACTTTAAGCGTGGTAAGGGTGTTTTAAATATCCGCATGACAGACTTAGAAGCCTTTGCAGTGGGTAAAAATATTGCGATGACTGCAGGGCAGGTGGTGTATGAAAATGAGACGATGCAGTTGATTCAGTACACACCAACAACGAAAAACGTCTATGAGAAGCCAGTGCTCATTATTCCACCATGGATTAATAAATACTATATTTTGGATTTACAGGAAAAAAATTCATTTGTGAAATATTTGTTGGATCAGGGATTGACCGTCTTTTTAGTCTCTTGGGTGAATCCTGATGGCAGTCAACAGACGGAAGGTTTTGCTGATTATATGCAAGAAGGTATTTTTTCTGCATTGTGTGCTATAGAACAAGCGATTGACATTAAAGAGGTTAACGCCATTGGTTATTGCATCGGTGGGACGTTATTGGCGGCAAGTTTGGCATATATGGCGAAGAAAAATGATGACCGCATTGCGAGTGCGACATTTTTTACAACGTTATTAGATTTTACTGAGCCGGGTGAGATCGGTGTATTCATTGATGAGGAACAGGTCACTGAACTTGAGCAATTAATGAATGAAAAGGGCTATCTGAGTGGACGCAATATGGCATTAACTTTTAATATGCTGCGTGAGAATGACCTGATTTGGTCGTATTTTGTTAATAATTATTTGTGTGGTAAAGAGCCTTTTCCCTTTGACTTACTGTATTGGAATTCAGATTCGACGAACTTACCTGAAAAACTACATAGCTATTATTTGCGTAATATGTACTTAAACAATACGTTGATTGTTCCTGGTGGTTTAGAATTTAATGATGTGCCGATAGACTTAGCTGCTGTGAGTGTCCCAAGTTATTTCTTATCAGCAGAGCAAGACCATATTGCACCATGGAAGTCGACTTATGCTGGCGCTCAGCTCTTGGGAGGTGAAGTGAAATTTGTCTTGGGAGGCTCCGGGCATATTGCTGGTGTTGTTAACCCACCGCTGAAAAATAAATATGGTTATTGGAGCAATGATGAATTGCCAGATTCATCAGAGGCCTGGTTAGAAACAGCAGCGCAAAATGAAGGGTCCTGGTGGCCGCATTGGGTCAATTGGGTCGCGAAATATTCAGGTAAGAAAGTGCCTGCGCGTGACCCAAGTTCAGGAGGTTTAACAGCGATTGAGCCTGCCCCTGGACGCTATGTGAAGGTTCAAGTCGATGATATGTTTGAATCTTATGTTACTGATGTAGCTTAATTTCACTTAAGTTAACTTAAATTTAGTTTAAATTAAGTTGCTTATATTTTTTAAGTTATTTTAGGTTAAATAAAGTATAAATTTAAAGGATAAAAAAAGCCTCAATATGAGGCTTTTTTATATTTTTAAATAGTAAGTTTAAGTCTGATCTGATTTGGTCTGGTTATAATTGCTGTTTAGCTTCTTCGGGAGAGAGCTTCTGCTGCTTAATATAGTCAAATACTTTAACGACTTTACGTACACCATCTGTGGTTCGTGCAACTTGCGTGGCGGCTGCGGCCTCAAAGGGGGTGATGATGCCAAGTAAATAGACAATGCCATTTTGAGTGACGACTTTAACTCGGGTTGGGTCGACTTTACCGACCATGCGCGTTTTAACTTTTGTTGTAATCCAGCTATCTTGAATTGCCTGGCTCGTGTTTTGTGGGGCACCGAGGGTGAGTTGGTTATAAACCACGCGCGGTTTGACAGCAAGGGCGATGCGGGTGATTTGGTCTTTATAGGTTTGATTGGCGATTTGTCCGGTGATAAGTAATGCGCCATTATAGGCGGTAAAATTAATGTAGTTATAAGCGCGGCCTTGCTCGAGTTGAGGCATTTTTTTAATCATTTGCTGCCTGGCATCATAGGCAAGATTGACATCATTCCAGATGCCCGATGGCGAGTTGCGGTTATGAGCAACATAAGCGCCAGAGGCTGCAGCTGATACAGCAATCACTGCAGGGATACAGCCTTGTAAAGCCATGCTGCTGAGGATCAGGCTGCTGGCTAGTAGAGTAAGTTTAGTGCTTTTTTTTTGCAACATATTTAAATATTCTCTGATGTTGTGTTTAAATTTCATTTATTTTTGATAGTTAGGTCTGAGGTATTAGTTAGTGGCTATAGATTATAATGGCTTTGTTCTGAACTTAAAACTTAGAATAACTTAAGCGTTAATTTTGCTGTATGGCGGTTTTTTTATCAAGGCAGATTTAAAGTAAATTAAGCTGCAGAAAATACAGGATTACTTTGACAAGATTTAAGATTATCGTTATGATTGCGTGCTTATGTTGAGTCAAGATTTACTACCGCAACAGGTTGATATTGTCAAAAGTTGTCAGAGTCACGTTCGGCTTTCAGGTAAGGTCCCATTGGAGAAATTACCGCGTTTGAGCGAGTTACTGGCAGGTGAAAAAGATGATATTCAAGCTGAAATTAGATGTTCTGTTGATGAGCAGGGTTTGCTGTATTTTCAGGGTAGCATTCAGGCTGAATTGGAGCTTAGCTGTCAGCGTTGTTTAGACTTGTATGATGAGCAGGTCAAAGATGTGTTTTGCTTTAGTCCTGTTTATGGCGAGCAAGAAGCCAAGCGCTTACCTGGGTGTTATGAACCTGTCGTGATTGAACAGAGCGGTGTGATTTCTTTATATGAACTCATTGAAGATGAATTGATGATTAATATACCTTTTGTGCCTAAGCATACGATTGAGGACTGCCAGGCAAATGGGTATACTAGGGCATTTGGTGATGATCAGGTTGAGGACGCGGTTGAAAAACCAAACCCGTTTGCACAGCTTGAGTCACTTAAAGTGAAATAGTGATTAGGAGTTAAAAAATGGCTGTACAACAAAACCGTAAAACACGTTCTAAGCGTGATATGCGTCGTTCTCATGATGCACTAACTGCACCGACACTAACGATTGATGCAACAACAGGTGAGACGCATCGTCGTCACCATGTGAGCCCAAATGGCTTTTATCGTGGCCGCAAAGTCATTGATGTTGAATAATTTATAGACTGTATTATTTATAGTTAGCTATCTATAACAATAACAAAAGAGTAATTTCTTGATTACTATTGCTTTAGATGCGATGGGCGGTGACTTTGGCTGTGAGGTTGTCGTTCCTGCAGCTTTTGAAGCGCTTTCACGCTGTGATGATATTCAGATCATTCTGGTTGGAGAGCGCCAAGCTATAGAAGTCGAGCTTGCTCGCGCAGGCTCGCCTTCTGCTTCTAACCGTTTATCCGTTCACCATGCCTCAGAAGTTGTTGGAATGGATGAGTCGCCTGCGCTTGCTTTGCGCGGCAAAAAAGACTCATCGATGCGCGTGTCAATTAATTTGGTTAAAGCAGGCCGCGCCCATGCTTGTGTGAGTGCAGGCAATACGGGGGCGCTGATGGCAACCGCTCGCTTTGTCCTCAAGATGATTCCAGGGCTCGATCGCCCAGCCATAGTCTATGCGTTACCAACGATGAATTTCTCCGATCCGCAAAGCATTTTAAATGAGCGTGTTTATATGCTTGATTTAGGTGCGAATGTTGATTGTACGGCAGATCATTTACATGAGTTTGCGGTTATGGGATCTGTCTTAGTGTCTGCTGTGCGCGGGATTAAGCAGCCTCGAATTGCCTTGCTAAACAATGGTTCAGAAGAGATTAAAGGCAATGAGCAAGTTAAAGCTGCAGCGCAAATTCTGTCTAATAATAATATGCTTAATTATATTGGTTATGTTGAAGGTGATGGTATTTATAAAGCCCAAGCGGATGTCATTGTCTGTGATGGTTTTGTCGGCAATGTCGCATTGAAAGTGACTGAAGGCGTTGCTAAATTAATTAGTATTTTAATTAAAGACAGCTTTTCTTCATCGATGTTTCGTAAACTATGTGCAGTGACGGCGATGCCGGCCTTAAATGATTTAAAACATCAGCTGGATATGAGTCGCTATAACGGTGCCAGTTTTCTTGGTTTAAAAGGAACTGTCGTGAAAAGTCATGGCAGCGCGTCGATTTCAGCGTTTGCCACGGCGATAGAAGAGGCACGTTTAGAAGCCATTGAAAATGTGCCTGATCGCATTCAGCAGCAGGTGCAAACCTTACTTGAAAAACAGGAAGGGTAGAACGTCATGAGTTATGCACGTATTTTAGGAACAGGAAGCAATTTACCCACGCAGGTGGTCACTAACCAAACTTTGGCCGAGCGTATTGAAACCTCGGATGAGTGGATTCGCGAACGCACGGGCATTTATCAGCGTCATATTATTTCGGGCGATGAGTCAACGGCATCAATGGCAACAGCCGCAGCAGAATGCGCTTTAAGTATGGCAAATGTTGCGGTGAATGAGGTTGATTTAATTATTGTCGCGACGACAACTGCGGACCGTGTTTTCCCAAGTGTCGCATGTGATGTACAGCAGCGTTTGGGTCTAAAAGGTTGTGCAGCCTTTGATGTGCAAGCGGTTTGTTCTGGTTTTATCTATGCGCTGGCAACTGCAGATCAATTTATTCGTTCGGGTATGGCAACAAAGGCACTGGTGATCGGCAGTGAAGCGATGTCACGTATTTTAGATTGGAATGATCGGGCTACGTGTGTGTTATTCGGCGATGGTGCAGGGGCGGTTGTTTTAGGCAAAGATGAGCACACGGGTATTTTATCGTCACATTTACATGCGGATGGTCATCAAAAAGAATTATTATGGACACCCGCTGAGCAATTTAGTGAACAGCCTTCTTATATTACTATGGAAGGCCGTAAAGTATTTAAGGAAGCAACGGCAGCTTTAGGACGTTTGGTTACTGAGACGTTAACTGCTAATCAGTTGAAAGCAGAAGATTTAGACTGGCTCATCCCCCATCAAGCTAATTTGCGTATTATTCAGGCAACGGCTAAAAAGCTGGCGATGTCGATGGATCAAGTGGTGGTAACCGTAGATCAGCATGCCAATACCTCTGCGGCATCGATTCCTTTGGCCTTGGATATTGCGGTGCGCGATGGTCGAGTACAGCGTGAGCAACTAGTATTGCTTGAGGCATTTGGTGGTGGATTTACCTGGGGTTCAGTGTTAGTCCGTTTTTAAAGATGCTTTTTAATTTAGATTAAGGCAGAGCAGACTGTGAGGCAGCTATAATTATGAGTCAGTTATCAGCATTTATTTTTCCAGGTCAAGGTTCTCAGCATGTGGGTATGCTCAGTGAGATTAACGATGAGACGGGACTTATCCATGAAACCTTTGCTGAGGCCTCACGTGTCTTAGGCTATGATCTGTGGGAACTTACTCAAGAAACGCCTGCGGAGCGCTTAAATCAAACTGAATATACGCAACCGGCTTTATTGACAGCCAGCATCGCTTTATGGCGACTATGGCAACAATCTGCTGGGGCACAGCCTAGTTTCCTTGCCGGGCATAGTTTAGGAGAATATTCTGCATTGGTTGCAGCCGAATCTATAGATTTTAAAGATGCAGTCAAGTTAGTGGCTGCTCGTGGGCGCTTTATGCAAGAAGCAGTGCCGGTCGGTGCCGGTGCGATGGCAGCCTTAATAGGTTTGGATGATGATAAGGTCGTTGAAATTTGCCAGATAGCCGCAGAAAAAAGTGGTATTGTTGAGGCGGCTAATTTTAATTCTACGGGCCAAGTGGTGATTGCAGGTGAAGTGGCTGCTGTTGATTATACTATAGAGCTAGCGAAAAAAGCCGGTGCGCGTAAAGCGCTGAAGCTTGCGATGAGTGTGCCTTCACACTGTCATTTAATGAAGTCAGCAGCAGAAAAATTAGCCGTTGAATTGAAAGATATTGCAGTCATGAGCCCAAAGATTCCAGTAATTCATAATGTTGATGTTGCAAGTTATTCAGCCCCTGAGCAAATTCGTGATGTTTTGGTACGTCAGCTCTACAATCCAGTACGCTGGGTAGAAACAGTGAAAAAGCTTGAAGAAAATCAAGTGCGGCATTGTTTTGAGTGTGGGCCAGGAAAAGTGTTGGCAGGCTTAGGAAAGCGGATTGCAAAACAAGTTCAGTGCGTGCCACTGTCTGGAGAAAATGGGATTGCCATGGCTATTGAGGCTATGGGTTCATAATAACTTAGCGATTAGAGTGCGATACAGATGAGTGAGAAATTAGCATTAATCACAGGAGCAAGCCGTGGTATCGGTCGTGCTGTGTTAAATGAGTTAGGCCGTCAAGGTTTAACTGTGGTTGGGACTGCAACGACAGAGGCCGGTGCTGAAAATATTACTGGTTTTATCAATGAGCAAGGCTATAAGGGCTGTGGGCTTGCTTTAAATGTGACTGAGCCTGAGCAAATTATAGCAGCAGTTGACAAAATCACTAAAGAGTTTGGCCCGGTTCAAGTATTAGTGAATAATGCGGGAATTACCCGTGATAATTTAATGTTGCGCATGAAAGATGAAGACTGGAATGCGGTGATAGAGACGAATTTATCGGCTGTTTTTCGAGTGACTAAAGCCTGTTTGAAAGGAATGATGAAAGTGCGCTGGGGACGGATTATTAATATTGGTTCTGTGGTGGGTAACATGGGTAATCCTGGGCAAGCAAATTATTGTGCTGCAAAGGCTGGCCTTGTGGGCGTGACGAAGTCGATGGCGCATGAGTTTGCTAGTCGTAATATTACGGTGAATGTCATTGCCCCAGGTTTTATTCAAACGGATATGACCGATGCGTTAGCTGAAGAGCAGCGAGTGGCCTTATTAGAACATATTCCAGCAAAGCGTTTGGGTCAGCCTGAAGATATTGCCCATATGGCAGCTTTTTTAAGTTCAGAGGCAGCGTCTTATTTGACTGGACAGACTTTGCATATAAATGGTGGTATGTTGATGCCCTAATGGTTTTGATTTTCTGTGATTGTGGTACTATAGGCGAAAATTTGTAACGGACCTGTTTTAGGTTTTAATTAAACACTGAGGTGAAATAATGAGCACGATTGAAGAACGCGTTAAAAAAATTGTTGTCGAGCAACTGGGTGTTAAAGAAGAAGATGTGAAGCCAGAAGCATCTTTCGTAGATGATTTAGGGGCTGACTCTTTGGATACCGTTGAGTTGGTGATGGCTCTAGAAGAAGAATTTGAAACTGAAATTCCTGATGAAGATGCTGAGAAAATCGCAACCGTTCAAGATGCAATGAACTATGTGAAACAACGCGAGAGCGCAGCTTAATATCCGAATTTAACTAACTTATCTATCTTATTTAGACATCGTTTGTTTGAGCTGATTGAGATTGGGAGAAAACATTGAGTAAACGGCGTGTTGTTGTTACAGGTTTAGGTATGGTGTCACCGCTGGGCTTAACAGTGCAAGAAAGCTGGGATGGCATTTTGGCGGGGAAAAGCGGTGTAAGAGCGATTACATCCTTTGGTACTGATGACCTTTCGACTAAGATTGCTGCAACAGTCGAAGGCTTTGATTCTTCTGCATATATTTCTCCAAAAGATGCGAAAAAGATGGATTTATTCATCCAATACGGCATGGTTGCCTCCGATGAGGCCATTGCGGATGCAGGCCTTGAAGTAACTGAAGAAAATGCGTCACGTATTGGCGTTGCTGTAGGTTCTGGTATCGGTGGTTTAGGCACGATCGAGACCGCTTATGATACTTTGCAGCACAAAGGAGCGCGCCGTGTGTCTCCTTTCTTTATTCCAGGCTCTATCATTAATATGATCTCGGGCAACCTGTCGATTAAGCATGGCTTTAAAGGGCCAAATATTGCCATTGTAACAGCGTGTACGACCGGAACGCATAATTTGGGTTATGCCGCACGGACGATTGCCTATGGTGATGCTGATGTGATGATTGCTGGTGGTGCTGAGAAGGCGGTGACGAGCTTAGGCATTAGTGGCTTTGCCGCTGCGCGTGCTTTATCAAAGCGCAATGATGACCCCGCGGCAGCGAGCCGACCATGGGATAAAGATCGTGATGGCTTTATCTTGGGTGATGGTGCCGCTGTGGTTGTACTTGAAGAGTATGAACATGCGAAAAAGCGTGGGGCAACGATTTATGCAGAGCTTGCTGGTTTTGGTGTGAGTGCCGATGCCTATCATATGACCTTGCCTGACGGGGTTGGTGGTGAGACGGCGATGCGTAATGCGCTGGCTGATGCGCAGATGAACCCTGAGCAAATTCAATATGTCAATGCGCATGGTACATCGACACCTGCCGGTGACCAGGTTGAAAGTGCAGCGATTGAGCGCTTGTTTGGTGCAGATATTAAAGTGAGTTCGACTAAATCAATGACCGGTCATCTGATTGCTGCAGCAGGCTCTGCAGAAGCGATATTTTCGATTCTTGCTATTCGTGACCAAGTGGCACCACCGACCATTAATTTAGATAATGTCGATGAGGGCTGTAATTTGGATTATATTCCTCATACGGCTCGTGAGATGAAAATCGAGGGTGTGGTCTCTAATTCGTTTGGCTTTGGTGGCACGAATGGGACGTTACTTTTTAATAAAGTCTAAAAAATTAAATTTAAATTATAGGTGATTCGCTGTGCTTACAGCGCTGATCAATGGACAGATTAATAACCACGCCAAGGTATCGATTCTTGAGCGTGGTTTTTGCTATGGTGATGGTTTATTTGAGACTATTTTAGTTAAAAATAACCAGGCGATTTTATTGAATTACCACTTAGAACGCCTGTGTGAAGGTGCGCAGCGTTTAGGCTTTAGTGAGACTGAGCTTGAGGTTAGAGTATTTGAGCATGAAATTCAGCAGTTATTAGCTTGTTCTCCTGATGATTGCATCATCAAAATTATGCTCACACGCGGTATTGGGGGGCGTGGCTATAATCCGGTAGGTGTGTTGCAAGCGACGCGAGTAGTCGCAAGTTTTCCGTTCGTGAGCTATCCAAAATATTATTATAGTCCTGGCGTGAAGGTACGTATTTGTACGACCCGTCTTGCTCGCCAACCGCAACTTGCTGGGATCAAACATTTAAATCGTTTAGAGCAAGTACTTGCACGCGCAGAGTGGCAAGATAGCGAGATTGCTGAAGGTATTGTCTTAGATACGGACAGTTGGGTTATTGAAGGGACGTTTACTAACTTATTTATTATTGACCATATGGGAAATATTAAAACTCCTCGGTTGTCATATGCTGGAGTAAAAGGGGTGATGCGCCGTTTTATTCTAGAAACAGCGCATATATTTGGGCTTAAGGTGATTGAATGTGATCTTTCTTTAAGTGATTTAGAACAGGCTCGTTCAGCTTTTTTGACCAACAGTATTATTGGCTTGTGGCCGATCGCTTCTTGTAATGATTGGCACTATTTAGGCGCAGCGTGTCAAACCACGCTAAAATTAAAGCAAGTAATAACAACGTTGATTAATCCTAAGTGAAAGCAAAATTTATTCTTATTAGCTTAATCAGTCTGATTGGCGCCGGTTCATTTTTTACGGGTGCTTATTTGAGTGTACGCACTGTGCAATTTCAACCGCTATCGGTACAAAAGAAAGAGCGCATTCGCATTCGTCCTGGTGAGTCACTGAATGCCATTGCCTATGCGCTGCATCAGAAAAAAATATTAAATTATCCTAAATTATGGGTTTTTTGGGCGTGGTTGCATGGTCAATCTAGGCTGATTCAAGCAGGGGATTACGCGATTATTGCTGGTATGAGCGCTGAAGACTTGCTCACTAAAATGGTGAGCGGAGAAGTATTACAGTATGATTTTACCATTATTCCAGGGTGGACCTTTCAGCAATTATTAACGGCTTTACATAAAGACCCTAATTTAGAGCATGAACTACAGGGTTTATCAGCTGCGCAAGTGATGGAAAAATTAGGCTTAGCTGGGCAGGATGCTCAAGGGCAGTTTTTCCCTGAAACCTATCGCTTTTTAGGGCAAACCCGCGATATCGATATTTTAAAACGAGCCCATCAATTACTTGTGAAAAATTTGGCGAAAGCTTGGCGTTATCGTGCGGTAGCCTTACCACTTAAGAACCCACAAGAGGCGTTAATTTTGGCGTCATTGGTGGAGCGTGAAAGTAAGTTTAATCGTGAACGGCCGTTAATTGCCAGTGTGTTTTATAATCGCCTGGAAAAAAATATGCGCTTGCAGACTGATCCATCGGTTATTTTCGCCATGGGTGATAAATATCAAGGGAAAATTACGCGCCGAGATTTACGTATTGACTCACCTTATAATACTTATCGCTATAAAGGGTTGCCTCCGGGGCCGATTGCCATGGTCAGTGAGGCGTCATTGCATGCAACCTTGCATCCTTTACATACGTCTTATTTATATTTTGTTGCCAGAGGAGATGGCAGCCATGTATTTTCTAAAACACTTAAAGAGCACAATCAAGCGGTTAAGCGTTATATTCTTGATGCACACACACGGCCTTTTACCTGGCGCGACTTATTACTTGCTAAAAGTGCTTAAATTTGCTTTTTAATGGACTTCAGCGCACAATAATCAACGTTTTCATAGATGCATTTGTATTATTAAATTATTACATAGATAAGTAGATAAATAGATAAGATAAAAGGTTGAGTGGGATTAATGGCGAGTCAGTTTTTAGTTGTCGAAGGCTTAGAAGGCGCAGGAAAGTCAACAGCGTTAACTGTAATACAGGATTATTTAATTAAAAAAAATCTGCCAGTAATGACGACGCGTGAGCCAGGGGGAACCCGGCTTGCTGAAGAGATTCGTCATTTATTATTAAAACATGATGACAGTGAAGCGATTACTCCTGCAGCCGAATTATTGCTAATGTATGCGGCGCGAGCGCAGCATATTGAATTAAAAATTAAGCCTGCTCTGGCGCGAGGTCAATGGGTACTTTGTGATCGTTTTGCCTTATCAAGTTTTGCTTATCAAGGTGGTGGCCGCAATTTACCGATGAAGCTATTACATGGTGTGCATGATGCAGTGGTGCAAGGCTTTAAGCCGCATTTAACCTTTTATTTAGATATTGATCCTGTCGTGGGTTTAGAACGTGCACGACAGCGTGGGGCGCTAGATCGCATTGAGCAGGAAAAAATCGATTTTTTTATGCGCGCGCGTAAGGTTTACTTAGAATATGCGCACAATGACCCCCATATTATTTTAGTTGATGGGGAACAAAGTATGGATGATGTGGCGAGCGTCATCCGTCAACAGTTAGAGCTGATTTTTTTATAAAGCGTTTTATCAGCGTTAGTTGCTCAAAGAGGATGCAAAGGATAGCTCTTCATTATTTGAATCTTGTAAGTGATTTTGAAATATAAGACTGGTGTGCTCTGTTTGCTCTGCACTAAGGGAGACGTTTAAATTTGCAGCTGATTTTTGATTAATGCTTAAAGTTAAATCAAAGGCATTCTCAGCATGCTGGGCGAGCAGTTGTAAATTTTCTGCTGTTGCTAAGCCTTCGTTTAGGTAATTCATTGCTAAGGCTAATTGTAGCGCGTGGCTCGGATGCTGTGCGAGTAGTTGGATATTTTCTGCTGTTGCTAGGTTTTCTTTCAACTCATTGATTGCCGCAGTCAAGTGAGCTGCACTTGCGAGATTTTGTGCTAATAATTGTAAAGTTGTTGATGTTGCTAAATTTTCTTTTAAGTTGTTGATCGCGAGGACAAGTTGCAGGGCATGTCTAGAATGTTGTGTGAGCAGCTGTAAGTTTTCAGGTATTGCTAAATTTTCTCTTAACTCACTCATCGCTGAGGCTAATTCATAAGCGTCTTCAATGTTTTGTGCGAGTAACTGTATATTTTCTGCTATTGCGAGGTTTGTTCTTAATCGATTTATAGCGATCGTTAAATTAAGGGCGTTGTTAGCGTGTTGTGCTATAAATTGTATATTTTCTGATGTTATTAGGTCTGATCTTAGGCGGTGGATAGCTGAGGCTAAATGTGAGGTTTTAAAGGGCAATAGAACTTTGTTCGGTAGTTTTTCTTCAAACTCAGCTTTAGGCAGCACTTTTACTTCAAACTCTGAGGCATGGTGGCGATTTTTATTAAATATTAAATACTCTTCAAACGTTAAAGAGATGTATAATTGGCTTCTTGTTAATGGGCATTTATCCAGGTTAGAAAAAGAGTTTTTTTCGATGGCATGAATTGCATATTTACTATTATCTTTTACAGCGTAAATTTGTATCTTGGTTTCATCTAAATATTCAAGAGTTACTGGGCATTTAAATTTCATATCTTGATCTTTCTAAACTTTTTAAATGGTGACTATCTTATATGTTAAATGTATATATTTTATTGTAATAAATATTATTTAATTTTAGTATTCTAGGCTCCGTTGACATTTCACCTTAACCATAAGATAGTGCTTGCAATTTTCAAAAAGGATAAATATCTGCAAGCCCTTTTTTCAAAACGTGAAAAAACTCTTCTAAATTGTTTTAACTTGCCAATGCAGCACTC
>NZ_AMFF02000013.1:26758-35962 GCF_000297215.2 Piscirickettsia salmonis LF-89 = ATCC VR-1361 | reverse complement strand
TGAGTGCTTAACCGCTGATGAATCAACAGTTTTTTCCTCTTCTGAAATTTGTTGAAAAAGCTTGTCCTTGCTTAGCGTTAGCTCGTTTTCTTGTGCGCAGCGAGAAGTAAGCCGGTGACAATAAAGACCTTTAAAATCGATTGGGGTGTGCCGTTTAATCTCACGGCTAATCGTGCTAGGAGAAAAGCCAAGTGCTCTAGCAATTGATCTGAGCGAGTCTCCCTCTGATAACCGTTGTTCGATATAAAAACGATCTTTTTCATTTAAGTGCCGATAAACCATCTCTACCCTCTAAGTCAAAAGGCGAACTAGAGAGTTTATCTGTATGAATATGAACTCTCTACTGAGTGTTGCACTTCAGATGACGGAGGGCGGTTAAGTGAATGCTCTCACTTGCCTTGGTAAAGGACTTTGCCTGAGTGACGGCTAGAAAGGCGATAATGTTTTTCATTGATTTTAATTATTCCAAAAAGTTATTAATTTTATAAATATAATTCATTTTAGTTATATAGATCAATGTTTTAAATTGAAGAGAACGTTGATAGCCTGATTAATTCTCTCTTGATATTAAGATATTAATTTTAAATATATTTATTTTTTTAAGGATTATTCTATGATATTTATAGCTTAATTGTTGCTGGTATTTTTACAGGAATCCTTTCTGGTTGGATTGGCGCCGGCGGTGGTATTATTATTGTGCCAGTAATGCTCTGGTTGACCGCACAACAAGGAGTGAGTGCAACGCTTAGTATGCACTTGGCAGTAACAACATCACTCGGTTTTATTATGGTTAATTCATTGTATACGACTTTTCACCATCACCGGAGTCATAATTTGGTGGTTTCTTTATTTAAACGCATTGTTATATTTACAATCATTGGTGCATTAATTGGTGGTCAACTTGATAAAGTTATTCTCGTTTTTTTTGTAAAAACATTATTTATAATAGTTATTATTAGCGTTTTAATTCAGAGTTTTTTTAATCGTATAAGTCAAGCAGGGCAGCGGAGAACTCAGCCGACTTATCCTAGTTTTTTATCACGAGCAATACTTGGATTTTCTGTTGGTATTCTGTCTTCTTTAGTTGGGATTGGTGGCTCAGCGATGACTAATCCGTACATGCAATACCATCGTTATCCCATGAAAAAAGCGCAGCGATGTCAACGGCATTGGCATTTCCCATGGGTTTGTTTGCACTGACCAGCTTGCTGGTTGCAAGTGCTGGTATGGCAGGATTACCCTCTGGGAGCGTTGGGTATTTGTATCTTCCTGCATTGATTGGTTTATTAATAGGTTCGTTCTTAGGTTCACCTCTAGGCGTGTGGATGGTCAAGCGCGTTTCAGAGCAAACGTCGGTTTGGCTATTTCGTATTGTATTATTGGCGGTAATTATGCAGATGATTCATTAACTAAAACTAATCTTTACTCAGGGAATATATTATGAATGATGATGTTGCAAGCGCTCGAGCCAGGTATTAAATTCAAAACGTTCAAATAGTGTTACAAGTTGATGGATATTGATGCTTTTTCTTTTTAAATCGCTAAGTGTATAAGGAAGCTCCAGGTCACGATAAATGGTGACTAAGCGCTGGCTTAATTGCAGTTGCTTGATGCTGCTGCGTAAATTTTCGCCGACTTTGCCCTTAATTTGATCCGCCTGTTGAATGACGGTCTCAAGGTTATGATATTGGGCAAGCCAACGCTGAGCCGTTTTAGGGCCGACTTTATCAATGCCAGGGACATCATCGACTTTATCACCAATGAGGGCAAGATAGTCAGGAATTTGTTCGGGGCGTAAACCAAAGCGTTTTTCAACACATTCTGGGGTAGTTAACGTGCCTTTCATGGTATCGAGTAGCGAGATATACGGGGTGATCAGTTGCGCCATATCTTTATCACTACTGGCAATTAATGTCGCCTGCTTGGCTTGATGAGCTTGGGTGGCCAGAGTGCCGATAATATCATCTGCTTCGATGCCGGGAATACTCAGGCGAGGAATGCCGAGGGCGTCTATGCATTCACGAATGAGGGGAATTTGGATTTTTAACTCTTCTGGCATGGGCGGCCGGCTGGACTTATAGGCGGGGTAAATATGGTGGCGTAGCGTTTTGCCCGCAGGGTCTAGCACTACCAGCATGTGTTTGGGTTTATAGGTTTTTAATAATTTACGTAACAGTGAAATTGTGCCGTAAATTGCGGCAGTGGGTTCACCTGCATGGTTATGGCGCGCTGGAATGCCATGAAAAGCACGGTAGATAAAGGAGGAGCCATCAACAAGTAACAAGGGAGGTTGCTTGTGTTTACGCTTAAGCTTGTGCTCTTTATAAGGGTGACGGTTGCTGATCGCTGCTGCGGCCATCCGGTCACAGCGTTCATTGTAGAGGTTGCCATCATGGCCTTTGACCCAGTGCCACTGAATGGGGTGGGTATGCTCATGGAGTAATTGATCGAGCTGCTGCCAGAGATCTTGATTGGCAATACTCTCGCCAAAGGCATTGCACCAATTTTGTCGGCGCCATTTTTTAAGCCAGTTTTGTGCGCCTTGAATCAGATACATCGAATCTGTATAGAGGCGAATGTGGCTGGTTTTGGGCGCGTATGCGAGCGCTTTAATTGCGGCGGTAATTTCCATGCGGTTATTGGTTGAATGAGTAACAAAGCCAGACAATTCAATTTCCTGATCATGGTTAAGCACTAAGGTGGCCCAGCCGCCTAAACCGCTTTGTGGTTGGCAGCTGCCATCGGTATAAATATCGTACTGCATATTATAACTATATTGAGCTAGGTTAAATTAAAAGCTTAGTTTTAATTTAACAAGGTTAAGGTGGAGTCGGAGTAGAGGCTAAGGACTGATAGACCGCAGTGATAATAAAATCAGCATATTGTCTGTGAAATTCTTCGGTCATCTCGTCTTTATTAAACCAAGCACCATATAGGCTGGTAAACAGTGATGAGGCATTGGTGAAAATATAAAATAACAGTTGAGACGCTGTGTAATTTATATAACGGGGATGGATTTTACCCGCGTTTTTAAATTGGGTAATGCAATCGAGTATTGTTATTATCATCGGGCTACTATCTTCTAATAGAGGCTTGTCATCGTTGAATTCGAGGCGTTGCCAAAGCAGCATGCGCCCCATATCTGGGTTATGTTTATAAATATTAAAGCGGATCGTGATAATGGTTTTAATAAAGTCATATAAAGTAAGTGACTGTAGTTGTGTGTTTGGGGGGCTTTCTTTAGACAAGTCAGGGGCGATAAGTTCTTTTTTTACCTTACACCATAAATCATGTTTATTAGTAAAATGATGGTAGATTAAGCTTTGGTTAATATTGGCTTTTTTTGCAATCATGCTGATTGATGTACCAGCAAAGCCATGGCTGGCAAACAGCTTCTGTGCAGCTTGTAGGATATTAGAGCGTGTTATATCTGCACTGGGGCGTTGTTTTTTTGTGGCTGTGGTCATTATGCTTTTATTATGGGTTGTTCTATCTATTAAGTCGTTAAATTATCATACTTGCCTTGATCCATTGCTGGCAAGTGCTTTTAGTTAATCTAGAACGCTTGTTTGCTCATTGTTGAGTTTAGGGAAAATCTTAGCTTTAAGCTACAATAAGGCCAATTTTGAATTAAAGTTTGAATTAACGTTGGAGTTATTATGCCGCTTTTAACCTTACGCGAGGTGTGTCTAAGTTATGGTGGGCCATTGTTGCTTGATCATGTTGATTTTCAGTTGCGACGTGGTGAACGCGTGTGTTTAGTGGGGCGTAATGGTGCCGGTAAGTCGACATTAATGAAATTGATTAATGGTGAACATCAAGCAGATCAGGGGGAGTACTTGATTAAGCAAGGTGTTAGAGTTCAGCGCTTGCAGCAAGAGGTACCTGAAGGGACGGTGGGCAGTATTTTATCGGTGGTGGCGCACGGTTTGGGTGAGCTTGGCGGTTGTCTAGCACGTTATGATGAACTATTAAAACTAGAGCAATTTGATCAAGAGTTTGAAAACTTGCAGCATCGTATTGAGGAGCAACAAGGTTGGCAGGCACGTCAGCAGATTGACCGGGTATTATCACGTTTAGAGCTTGATCCTGCAGGTCAGTTTAACGCACTTTCCGGTGGTTGGAAGCGTCGAGTGTTATTGGCTCAAGCCTTAGTGGGTGAGCCGGATGTCCTACTGCTTGATGAGCCAACGAATCACTTGGATATTACGGCAATTGAATGGCTGGAAGAATTTTTAGTGTCATATGCCGGGACGTTATTGTTTATTACTCATGATCGGTCGTTTTTACAACGTTTAGCAACACGGATTGTGGAGTTAGATCGAGGAAAGCTGGTGAGTTTTCCCGGGGATTATGCTGCTTATTTGCAACGCAAAGAAGCCATGTTACAAGAAGAAGAGCAACAAAATGCCTTATTTGATAAGCGCCTTGCTCAAGAAGAAGTGTGGATCCGTCAGGGCATTAAAGCACGGCGTACACGTAATGAGGGGCGTGTGCGTGCACTTGAAAAAATGCGTATGGAGCGTAGTCAACGTCGCAATCGTCAAGGGCAGGCTAAAATAGGCGCGGATAGTGGTGAGCGCTCAGGGAAACTCGTTATTAAGGCACAAAATATTTGTTATCGCTATGATGATCAGCCGATTGTCCGTGACTTTTCTGTAACGATTATGCGCGGTGATAAAATTGGTATTATTGGTCCAAATGGCGCCGGTAAGAGTACTTTACTTGCAATGTTACTCGGTCGTTTAGTTCCGCAAGCCGGTGAAATAAAATCGGGTACAAATTTGCAAGTGGCCTATTTTGATCAATTAAGACAGGCATTGAATGAAGAGGCGACGGTCTTTGATACGGTAGCAGAAGGTAAAAATACTGTCATGTTGCAGGGTAAGGAACGTCATGTCATAAGCTATTTGCAAGACTTTTTATTTGCACCGGAGCGGGCGCGTTCACCGGTAAAAGCCTTATCCGGTGGTGAGCGGAATCGCTTATTACTGGCTAAATTATTTACTCAGCCTTGTAATGTTTTGGTCTTGGATGAGCCAACCAATGATTTAGACATGGAAACATTAGATTTACTCGAAGAGTTATTGCTTGATTATCAGGGGACATTATTACTGGTTAGCCATGACCGAGCGTTTTTAAATGATGTGGTGACAAGTACCTTGGTATTTGAAGGACAGGGGCTGGTGAATGAATATGTCGGTGGTTATGATGATTGGTTGCGTCAACGTTCTGTTTTATCTCAAGACCAGTCTCAAGTTCAAACTCAAAATCAAACTCAAAATTTAATTAAAAATCCAGCAGGTTCTCAAGTAGAGAGCTGTGGTGTTAATAAAAATAATACTATGGATAAGAGTCGTGTTAAAGAACAAAAGAAAAAATCGAATGGTAAGCTGAGCTTTAAAGAAAAGCAGGAGCTTGAAGCATTGCCAGCTAAAATAGAGCAACTAGAGCATGAGCAAGAAGAGTTGAATTTAGCAATGGCAAGTGGTGATTTTTATCAGCAAGAGAGTGACGTGATTCGCCAGGCGACTACACGGATGACGACTTTGGAAGAAGCGTTATTCGCCTGTTATGAGCGTTGGGAGACGCTGGATGCAAAAATAAAATAATTTGCTTACAGCCGTTTCAAGAAGTTGTAATAGGCCTTATGATTAAAATAGTTAAGAATAAAGTAAGCAATTAAATTAAAACGAGAACTTTAAGTAAACCAAACTTGGCTAAACTTGGGATAGAGACTGGAGATGACATTGAATTTATCAAAACATGGCTATGAGACATTTGAATATTTACGTGATGACTATATTCCTGCATTGAATGTGACGGTGACCCAGTATCGTCATCGGCAGACGGGTGCTGAGCATTATCATATTGATGCGGATAATGCCGAAAATGTATTTTTGGTTGGGCTTCGAACTGTGCCGACTGATTCTACGGGAGTGGCGCATATTTTGGAGCACACCGCATTATGTGGTAGCGAGAAATATCCTGTGCGTGATCCGTTTTTTATGATGATTCGCCGTTCATTAAATACCTTTATGAATGCTTTTACCAGCAGTGACTGGACGGCTTACCCTTTTGCGACTCAGAATAAAAAAGACTTTAATAACTTGCTCGATGTTTATCTAGATGCAGTCTTTTTCTCGCGTTTAGATCCGCTTGATTTTGCCCAAGAAGGGCATCGTTTAGTATTCTCTGAAGAGAATAATATGGATTCTCCCTTAATGTATAAGGGGGTGGTGTATAATGAGATGAAAGGAGCATTAAGCTCACCTTCCCAGCAGCTTTGGTATATTTTATCGAGTTATTTATTTCCAACATCAACCTATCACTATAATAGTGGTGGTGATCCTGAGTGTATTACAGATTTAAGCTATGATGAGCTAAAAGCATTTTATAAAAAGCATTATCACCCAAGCAATGCAGTTTTTATGACCTATGGCAATATTTCAGCCAGTGAACACCAGCAGAATTTTGAAGAAAAAGTCTTATCACGTTTTGAGCGTAGTGATGATTATGTCGAAGTTAAACCTGAAAAGCGTTATCACGCACCTGTGAGTATTGCGCGTGCGTATCCACTGGATACGGCGTCTTCTGGGCGACAGAGTTATCATGTGCTCGCTTGGTTATTGGGTGAAAGTGTAGATCTTAAAAGTGCGTTTAAAGCGCACTTATTATCGAGTGTGTTACTTGATAACAGCGCAAGTCCATTAATGGCCGCACTAGAGCAGACGGATTTAGGTTCTGCACCGGCGCCAATTTGTGGTTTAGAAGATTCGAATCGTGAAATTAGTTTTATGTGTGGCCTGGAAGGTTGTGCTCCTGAGAGTGCTGAGGCGTTTAAAACGTTAGTTCTGAATGTGCTTGAAAAAGTGGCTAAAGACGGCATTGGTCAAGAGAAATTAGCCGCGGCTTTGCATCAATTTGAGCTCAGCCAACGTGAAGTTACCGGAGATGGTTATCCTTATGGATTAAAGTTGATTTTGTCGATGTTGACTGCTTCTGTGCATCGTGGGGATGCGATTGCTGCCATTAATATTGAGCCAGTGCTTGATGAGTTGCGCGAAGAAATTAAAGATCCAAACTTTATTAAACATTTAGTGCAAGAAAGTTTATTAAATAACCCTCATCAGGTGTTATTTACTTTAAATCCAGATGAGAAATTAACAGCCCGTAAAGCGCAAACAGAAGAAAAATATTTGGCTGAACTTAAAGGGCGTTTATCTACACAAGCAAAGCAGCAGATGGTTGAGTTGGCGAATAAGCTAAAATCTCGTCAAGAAGCTGCGGATGATCCGGGTATTTTACCGAAAGTGACACTCAACGATGTACCTGGCGATATTCCAAAAATTGAAGGCTTGGCCCTTAATGAGTCAGGAAAAATACAGCGTAAATATTACACCCAAGGGACCAATGGCCTGGTGTATCAGCAAATTGTTGTAGATATGCCAGAACTGAATGAAGCAGAACTGAAAGTATTACCGTTATATACTGCGTGTTTACCTGAACTAGGCGCAGGAGAATTAAGCTATATAGATGTTCAAGAAGCCCAAGCGCGTTGCAGTGGTGGCTTTAATGCGTATACAACGTTTAAAGGTCAGCCTGATAATGAGCAATATGCTAAAGGTTATTTTGTCTTATCAGGAAAAGCATTAGCACGCAATTATCACGACTTTAACGAATTAATGCAGAAATTATTTAATCAAGTGCGTTTTGATGAAACCAGTCGCCTACGTGAGTTGATTGCGCAAATTCGTGCTAGTCGTGAGCAAAGCATTGTCAGTGCGGGTCATTCGTTTGTGATGGGGGCTGCAAGTTCAGGTATGAGTCCGGTGGCTAAGTTGCATTATCAATTAGAAGGCTTAGCGGGTGTGAAGGCGTTAAAAGCACTTGATGAGAGTTTAAGTGATAAGACAAAAGTCATTGCGCTTGGTCAAACCCTTGCCGCTATCCATAGTAAAGTCATGGGGAATGCTAAGCAATTACTGATGATCGGCGAGGAAAATAGCCAACCATTGGTCGAAAATGTGCAATGGCAAGTAGAGGCTGCTGAGTCTAATAGTAAAGACACTCAGTTGGCATTAGCATCTGTGCAAGAGACAGTGAATTGTGCCTGGTTAATGAATACCCAAGTGAATTTTTGCTCGCATGCCTATAAAACCGTACCGAGTGGTCATGCTGATGCTCCGGTATTGACTATTATTGGTGGTATTTTGCGCAATGGTTTTTTACATCGTGCGGTACGTGAGCAAGGCGGTGCTTATGGTGGAGGGGCGACGCATGATAATGATAATGGCGTGTTGCGTTTTTACTCTTATCGAGATCCACGTTTAGCTGATACTTTAAATGATTTTTCTGCGTCTGTTGAGTGGCTTAAAAAGGGTGAGTTTTTGGATGAACAGATCGAAGAGTCAGTATTGGGGGTGATTGCAGCGTTGGATAAACCAAGTTCACCGGCTGGTGAAGCTCGTCAGGCCTTTTTTAATGATTTGCATGGTCGTAGTTATGAAGTACGTAAGCGTTTTCGTGAGCGCGCCTTGGCGGTAACACGCGAGGATATTATTCGTGTTGCGAGGACTTATTTAAATGGTGATAATGTCAGTACAGCAGTGATTGCAAGTCCGGCATTAAAGTCTGAATGTGAAAATCTAGGTTTAACAATTTTTAATCTATAGTTGATTTTTTATCTTTTCTAAAAATAAATAAAAGGTGCTTTTGCTAGCGCCTTTTTATTAGCTTTTATTATATTTTTGTTATATAAAAATAAATTTTATTTGTTTATGTTTAGTATTTTAAGTGGCGGTTAATATTGCATAAATTATATTTTTAATATAAATTTTATACATTTATATAATATATAGGCAGGCTAGAGAGATGGTGAACAATTTTGATTTTTTTAAAAGTGCAGTAATAAATCAATCAGAATTTGCTGGATTTTTTAGAGAAATTGGTCGGGAAAATGAGTTAAGCAGATTTTCTCAGGATCTAATTGCAGCTTTAAGTTCGAGTACGGTTAAAGTGAGGCCGAATGTTATAGCACTCAACGAATAGTTTCTGACATTGACTTCATTACTTGACTAAGCGCTGTCTCTAAATTTATTTCATCTTGATCAAGCTTCATGCGAACCCTATTTTTAAGCGGTGACCATACATGCTCTATCGGGTTTAAATCAGGAGAATAAGGGGGTAAAAATAATAAGTGAC
>NZ_AMFF02000013.1:15720-22728 GCF_000297215.2 Piscirickettsia salmonis LF-89 = ATCC VR-1361 | reverse complement strand
CGATTTTGCATCATTGGATGTGCAAAATACCTACCGAGGTAGCGACGCTTACGATAAAGCTCTGTTGCTTAGTCGTTATTTAGAGCAGCAATTGGCATCATTTAACCCTTTCGAGTACTTTGAAGAAGAACTCTCTGGCTTAGCTTGCCTTAAAGCTGTGTTAATGCCTTATGAAGCAGAAATTGAGTCAGCACGTCAAAGTAACGCAATGGTTTGGCAACGAGCAGGCGAGGTGTGTGATATCTCTATCTCAACCTTTATAGAACAAGTAGATGATAACGTTTTAGCAGCACAAGAAAGGCGAGAAAGAGAAGATAAAACAATGTCTATCGCTGCGAGCCATGGAGTGCTCGGCGATTTTGCATCATTGGATGTGCAAAATACCTACCGAGGTAGCGACGCTTACGAGATCAAATCAAGCAAAATGAGAATACCAGCCCTTTAAATGAGCTAGATAAAATAGTGAGTCATTAAATTTGTATGGGAATATTAATTGATAAGGGATAAATATGCTTAAAAAAAGATTGAAACCAATATTAGCTACTTTGGGAATATTATTGACTGTAACCAGTGCAACAGAAGTTAGTGCATTAACCGCAGCTGAGTTTAAAGCAACAAAGCTGCCCTATTCTGTGATGGCCTATAGTAATCAATATGCCCATGAGTATGGTTTAGATGCAGGTAAAGCGGTAGAGCTGTCTAAAGGGCTTGAAGCGATTAAGTTAATTTTATACAAAAAGCATTATCCCGAAGGGGGGGGATGGTTGCTTTTGATGTGTATAAATGTTCGGCAGAGCTTTATGTTGATAAAGGTTTGGATATTTGGTGGCCAAGGGATGAATTGAAAGCGAGTAGTGTAAGAACAGGAGAAACTGGGCTAAAAGCTTTTTTTGCATCTGACTTATTAATAAAGTATGGTGAGAGAATTGGGCCGGAGCGTTATGCAGCAATCCGATATACCGGGTTTGATAGAACAAAATCCCCCATTTTTGATCAAATTATGCTTGATACAGGTTGTACTTCATACCCTCGTACTCCCATAAGTTTTTCTCTTTGGTTAGAGAAAAAAGGGAACATTGATTATAGTGCTCAGTCAGTTGCTTATGTACCTACTCCAAATGATTTTTATCAGTTTCGTTTACCGAAAGCTTTATTAAATTCATTTATTCCATACACAAATAAAGTATCATAACTTAACTAGGAGAGAAAACATGGAAAATACAGTGACGCTATATGAATTAGCATGGATAGCAAATGATGTCTATTTAAATCAGCCACCAAAGCCATATAAGCGATTATTTTATGAATGGAAAGTAGCTCCTTTTGAAGGTTCTATGAGAGCCCCCCGAGTTAATGGCTTTTTTGCTGCTCTTTATGGAAAATATGAAGATAATTCTAATATTCCAAATCAACTTGTGGTTGCTTATCGTGGCACTAGTAATACTCCAGATTTTTATGTAGATGGTGATCTGGCTTCAGGTAATTTTTTAGCACAAGGCCAAGATGCAATTAATTTCTTATTTCAGGTGCTTGTATATGCAAAAGACAGGAATATCGACCGTAAAAATATTTATATCACAGGTCATTCTTTGGGTGGTGGTTTGGCACAGTGGATATCCATGTTAACTGTTGATCAGCCAATGAAATTTCAGTTAGCTGAACCTACTGCCTTTAGAACTGTAACTTTTAATCCACCTGGAATGCAAATGTTAGTGGGGAAAAACGCTGATTATTATGGGCACTATAAACAAGGACGAATCTATAGTCAGCAAGAAATCAAAGAAGCTAAGCAGTATATGCAATTTTATAATGCTGATAAAGCTGCTGAGAAAACTTATACTGATCCAAAGGTGGTTGCAGAAATTCAAGAAATTATCGCTTCTGAGTTTTCTAAAAGTAAATTAAAACATGCTGAGAAAGTTATTAAGCATTATAAGCGTGAGTATGGAAGTGCTTCGAAGAGTTCTGATATTTACAGTTATGAAAACTTTCAAAAGCTTATTCAGCACCAAATGATGTATAAAAATCGTCAAGATGCATTACGGATGGGACAGGAGACAATGGTATTTTTATGGGATAATTTATTTAATAATGAGCAAGGTGGAGAGTGTTTTAAGAAGATAAGTAACTGTTATCCCCATATTTATAATTTCTCGGCGAAGTATGATTTGGTTCACTGTTCTGGTTTTCCTGCGGGTAATATAATTAATTATGATATTGATAAAGTGGGAGGAGTTTCCGCATATTGGGAGACAGAACACTTGATTTTAGCAAGTTACTTCTCTGCTAGAAAACATATTGAGAAGTATCAATCTCCAGCGGTTTATTCTGCGAAAACAAAATTGATGTGTAATAAGCTTGCTGGTTGCAGTGATCAATCTATTGATTGGGCAAAGCTTATTGAAAGTGTTGTAACTAAAGCGGTATCTCCAGTTAGTTCTATGGTGTTCTCTACTGTTAAGCTGGAGCACGCTACTTTGGCAGCAATTTATGGAGGAACTGCTGAGCACTCTATGGTCAATATGTTATCATCCATCAAGAAAAATACTGATCTTGCAGATACACCTATTCGCTATGATGCAATGAAAACGTTGATAGAGCTTGGTAAAAAGTCTCATATTCAGCTTCATACTACAGAAAGAAAACAGACGATTGGTCAGGCCACTCAGAGTAATGTAATCGCTTATGAGCAAGGTTATGCTAAACAAACAGGAGGGCCTACAATGCCTGTGTATCCTTATAACCAAGTGAACTATAAAACATTTTAAGGATAAAAGCCATGTCAGATTTTTATAAAGAGTGCAATGTGAGTCAGGGGTTTAACATTAATCTTAATATTCATCAATGTTTTGGTTATATTAATTATTTGCGTATTGGTGAGCTAGAATTAACAGCAGATATGAATACTAGCACTTCTATTGAGGGAGAGAAATCTGCACACGTCGGTGTGATTAGTGATTTGTTTTGGTCGGAGACGGCAAAGGTAAAGCCGATTACTATTGATTTTCGTTTATCAGTGAGTAACCAACAAAAATTAGCTGAATATATTCAGAAAAATAATTTTAACAGTGATGTACTTGTTGAATTTGCTACTTATGATTATGATCCGAATGCTAAGATTTTTTATTCATCGTTGAATACTGATAAAGAAACGCTAGAAGGAAATTTGGAAGTCAAAGAAAGAGGGAAGCTTGGTGTTTTTGTGGCAAAAGTTCCAGAAGAAGATATACCATCGCCAGCTAATTATTTTTCAACCTTATCAATTGTAGCGAATGCGAAAGAGCAGCACCTGATTAGTGCAAGCTCTGCTAGTATTAAAACAGTATTGCCTTGGGGTGTAGAAATATTAATATAGAAATTAAATACTTTTGATGATTTAAGCGTTAAAATTACTTAATTAAGTAAAGGGCTAAGGGGCCCTTTATTGATTGACTGCCTGCAGTGCTATTGTTTTAGCTTGAGCATAATTGACCTTGCCAGAGCCTAATATAGGGATATCTTTTATGTAAATGACTTCACTTGGAATAAGTAAAGAGTTAACCTGTTGCTCCCGCATGGTTTGTTTCAAAGTATCTGCTGTGAGGGGATTATTGATTAGGCTAATGATGCGCTCACCCTTTTTAATATCTTCGATAGCAACAGCAACACAGTGGTCATTGTCAGTGATAAATGGTTCGATAGCATCTTCAATTGCTTGTAAACTGACCATTTCACCGGCAACTTTAGCAAAACGTGAGTATCTCCCCTTGACGGTAAGAAAGCCGTCTTTGTCAATTAGACCTTTATCTCCGGTTTTATACCAACGTTTATTATCTATAGTAATAAAACTTTCATCATTTTTAACTTTATTATTTAAATAACCTGTCATCAGTTGAGGTCCTGTAATTAAAATTAAGCCCTCTTGATTCATTGGTAAGATGTGATAATTTTCTGGGTCAACGATATTGATCGCTGTTCCAGGGAGAGGCAGGCCAACACTGCCTGTTTTTTCACCGGGTTGGACATACCAGTCGCCTGTCACCAGAATGTTTTCTAGATTGAGGGTTGCTACTGGGGAAAGCTCTGTTGCTCCGTAACCTTCGAGAATATTCTTATTAAATTTCTTTAAAAATGCATCTCGGACATTATTGGTCATGCGCTCAGCGCCTGAAATGATAATCTTTAGAGATTTAAACATTGCAGGATGGAGTTTTGGATGCCGTGAGTAGAGATTAAAAAATGTTGTTGTCCCACATAAAATCGTTATTTTATGTTTAGCAATCGTTTTACCAATTTTTAATGCATCAGTTGGATCTGGATAACATACCATGGGAGTGCCTTCAATGATGGGCATGAATGTAGTTACGGTTAAGCCAAAGGCATGAAATAAAGGCAAGCAGCTGAGCACAGTATCCTGTGCTGTTAAATTGAGTACACAGGATGACTGACTGGAATTTGCCATAATATTGTGGTGTGAAAGTTGGATACCTTTAGGCATGCCTTCACTGCCACTGCTAAATAAAATAAATGCAGGATCCTCGGCTGTTTTTTTGCTTTTAAAAAATAAGTATTTTAATAGAGTCAAAGGCATGAACTTAGCAAGTAAGTAATATTTAACCGTTGTAAATTTAGTGATAGTTTGCTTGATCTCTTCAAGAAAAATAAATTGAATATATTTTTGCAAGTAATCTAAATCAAATCCTTTTTTAGTTAATTTTTTTAGAAAGACTTTAGAGGTGATAATTTTCTTCATATTTGTTGTTTGTACTGCATGAATGAGTGCATTTTTCTCGGCAGTGTAATTGAGGTTGACAACTGTTTTGTCTAAAGCCAAGCTGGCAAGGTTCGCCAGTATGCCGCCGATACCGGGTGGGAGCAATAAGCCAACAACATGACTGTTACTTTGTTGCAGTGGTTTTTTTAAAGCCGCTTTCATGGCAATTATTGCACTGATTGTTTTATAGCCAGACAGGCTGATTTGCTGTTGTTCATCGGTAATCATCGTTTTTTTACCCAGTTTTTTTAAGCGCGATAGGCAGGCTTCAGGGAGGGTATTAAAGTGCTTGGATGAATCTGACCATGCTGTTGTTGAAAGCTCAGTGACTTTTTGCTTGAGTATTGATGCTGTGGTGCACGCTGGTAAGTGTTGACCAAAATAGCAGTAAATCGGACGGATTATCCCTTTTTTCGAGACTTTACGGTAGTGCTTTGTTGATAGTGAGCCTGAACTGCCCCATAAGCCATGTAGGTAAAATGGGATAATAACGGCGCTGGAACCTTCTAGTATTCGTTCAAATCCAGTAAAAAATTTGCCGAGTTGGCCATTGCGGCTTAGGTGACCTTCTGGAAACAGAGCAATGACTTCGCCATTTTCAAGTGCTGTGTGAATTTCTTGAATGGCAGCTTTGTTTGAAGCAGATGAGATTGGAATTAATTTCATGGCTTTAAATAGCCAATTTAAATACCAGGTATGATAAATAGTTTTATCCATAACAAAGCGAATTGGCCGAGGTGATGCAATGGCAAGGATTGCCCAGTCAATGTAGCTAATATGGTTGCCTAATAAAAGTACGCCACCTGTTGAAGGTAAATTTTTTAAACCTTGTACTTTGATTTGATAAAATTTAGAAAACAATGCGAAAAGAACATAGCGGATAACGGTTTGAGGGAGTGCTCTTAAGGCTAAAATAGATGCAATAAATGCGATGATTCCAAGGCTTTCAAAGACCGCTATTGCATTAACATTCATCAATGTGACCGTTGCAGTCACGATGAGAAAACTCAGCATAAAAATATTTTGCATGAAATTATTTGCGGCGAGAATTTTACCGAGCTTAGAATCTTTGGCATTAAATTGAATCAAGGCGTTTAAAGGTACAACGAGCATGCCACTAAAAAAGCCGTAGGCAAGGAAGGTGATAAGGATAACGCTAGGACTAGAAATATGCACCATAATAATTAAGATGGCTGAGAGAGCAAAGGTAGAAATAGGAATAATACCTGTTTCAATGTAGTTTTTTGAAACGCGTCCCGCATTATATGACCCTAAGATAATACCGAGTATCGCAACGGCCATAGCGATTTGAACAAATAAGGCGCTGTAATGGTAGGTTTTAAGGTAAGCTCCATAGACAGCAATAGTGACTTGGCTTGCTCCCCAAAATAGTGATAGGCCAATAATTGAGCTAAAAATTGTTTTATTTTTAGTCACTGACTTTATATTTTTAATAAGATAATTACCTTTAAGATAACTCTTAGCACTTAAAAAAGAATCAGGGGCTGAAGCAGGGTAAGTGACTAGAAAATGAGTGCAAATTGCTTCAAATAAACTGGTTGCTACTAAAATAAACCCAAGTGGAGCAATTGCATGGACTATTTGATTGGGTTGATTAAGCGTTATATACCCTTTAATAAATTGCTGGAATAGTAGAGTAAATACTAAAGAAGAAGCAAGCACTGCAACCATAGTAATTGCTTGTGCGTAGCCGTTGGCCTTAGCAATTTTTTCTTTACCAAAAAACTCTTTAACATAGCCATATTTGGCGGGTGAGTTAATTGCAGATTGAATCCCTAATAATAGGGTCATGGAAAATGCAGCCCAAAACTGTCCCTGATAATAAAAAAGGGTAATTAAAAGAGTCAGAGGAATAGCAGCCCAGGCAGTAAAGCGTAATACTTTTGCTTTGGAGAATTTATCTGCAATAAAGCCTGCTGGAGTAAACATCATTAAATAAGGCAGTAAAATTAAAGCACTTAATATGGAGGAGTAAATGGTAAAATTATGGGGTGATTCAGTTGTGTAAAAAATATTTTGTGACCTAGATCAACAAATGTATTAAAAAATAGGATAAAAAAATAGCCAAGCATTGCACGTTTTTTATTTTGGCTCATTGTCTGCTCTCCTTATTTGCTGGCTTTTTGCCGTGGTGTTAAATCCCATAGTTAATTTAATGATATTAACTCGCCCTCCGTCATCTGAAGTGCAACACTACTCTATACTAAGCCGCCATCAAATACTCTAAAAAAACA
>NZ_AMFF02000013.1:0-15491 GCF_000297215.2 Piscirickettsia salmonis LF-89 = ATCC VR-1361 | reverse complement strand
CATCATTGGATGTGCAAAATACCTACCGAGGTAGCGACGCTTACGCTGATAACCGTTGTTCGATATAAAAACGATCTTTTTCATTTAAGTGCCGATAAACCATCTCTACCCTCTAAGTCAAAAGGAGAACTAGAGAGTTTATCTGTATGAATATGAACTCTCTACTGAGTGTTGCACTTCAGATGACGGAGGGCGATATAATTGCCTAAGTATAATGAGTTGGCTTGGTTATGTAAACAGTGATAACATAATTAAGAGTGGTAAATAATGAGGAAAATAAATATGGCCCGCCCTGTTGTGATGTCAGAGCCTGAATATAGGAAACATATTGTTAATACAGCGAAATATCTAGTAATTACTGAAGGTATTGGACAACTGTCAATGCGAGAGATTGCCAAGGCAGCCAAAACATCAGTGACGCAAATGTACCGCAAAGGAATCGCAGGGATAGAAGATATCATTTTTATGCTCAATGAAAAAACCTTAGATATTTTGATTGAGCATATCGCTCAGATTGATTTAGGGCAATGTGATGGTGAAGATGGCTTACGTCAGCTTGCAGCGGTTTACTTGGAGTTTAGTCGTCCTGCTAGTGAATACTATCCATTGTGGGAATTAATGCAGCGTTTAAATGCGGATCGATTAGACTCTCCAGTCAGTTATCAGCAAAAGACTGCATTGCTCTTTAGTTATGGAGAAAGAGCCGTTCAAAAAGCAATACCACGATTAACTGGTACTGAATTAACTGAAGCAACGCGTATTTTATGGGCGAGTATTCATGGTATTTGTCATCTACATGCACGGGATAAATTAGTGTCAACTGGACAATCGCCAATAAATATCATGGTGAAGCACTTAATTCATATTTTTATCAATGGCCTAAGAGGTTAAGTCTCTATGTTATTTTCCTGATCAAAGTTTTCAAGAGTTTCAAGAGCACTAAAAACCTCTTCTTCGCAGTGTTCAAGTTGTTTTTTAAGCTGAGTTTGTTCTGTGAGTAGTTGGTCAAGTTTAGCTTTGTGGTTGTTCTGGTAGAGCTGGTTATCGGTTAATTTTTCTTCTATTTTTGTTAATTGAGTTTGTAAGGTTTCTAAGGTTTGTTCCGTGCGTTTTAATTGGTCTGAAAATGGCTTGCGCTTCGTACGTAAATTAGCCGCTTCTTTACGTGAGTATTTTTTATTATTATTTTGTGTTAACGATTGATTTGGCTGTGAGGGCAGCACAGATGATTTAGCAGTATTATTTTCTTTATTTTTTTCTGAAAATTGTTGGATATATTCATCTAAACTACCTGAAAATGGAGTGACCTTGCCATTATTAGCAATCCAGAGTTGGTCAGTGCAGCTGTTGAGTAAATGTCGGTTATGTGATACGAGGATTAATGTGCCATTAAACTCTTGTAAGGCAAAATTTAAAGCATTGCACATGTCGATATCTAAGTGATTGGTTGGTTCATCTAGAATTAATAAATTAGGATTTTGCCAAATAATTTTTGCCAGAGCAAAGCGTGCTTTCTCACCACCTGAAAATTGCTCTAAAGGTTCAAAGATACGATCACCTTGAAAATTAAAGCCACCAAGAAAGCTGCGAATGTATTGGTCTGTCGCTGGCTTTTTTGTTTCAGAGATTGCTGATAGATGTTCAAAAGGGCTTTGATTGTTATTGAGTTCATCGATTTGGTGCTGAGCGAAGTAGCCAATACTAACTTTTGCTTCAATATGAATTGAGCCTTGTTGTGGTGCTAATGTTTGGCAGATGGATTTTAACAAAGTCGATTTACCTGCACCATTGATGCCAATTAGGCCAATGCAATCATGTCTGGCTAATGCCAGGTTAATATCTTGTAATTGGATATGGTTGTTGTAGCCCAGCTGTAGTTTATCCATAATCACCATCGGTGATGGACAGTTTGGTGCTTCGCCAAAACTAAAGTGAAAGGGTGAACTTACTTGAGTGACTTGAATCTGTGTTAGTTTTTCTAAGGCTTTTACTCGACTTTGCGCTTGGCGTGCTTTCGATGCTTTGGCTTTAAAGCGGTCAATAAAGTTTTGTAAATGTTGGCGCTTGGCCATGATTTTTTTATGTGTTGCCTGTTCTAAAGTGATTTTTTCAGCACGTTGTTTCTCAAATTGGCTGTAATTTCCTAGGTAATAGTCAATACCTGCTTGGTTGATATGCAGTGTATGGCTGATGACTTTATCAAGAAAATCACGATCATGTGAGATGATAATTAACATTCCTGGGTACAGCTGTAAATAACGCTCTAGCCAAATAATAGTATTTAAGTCAAGGTGATTGGTCGGTTCGTCCAGTAATAATAAGTCTGAGGGCTTCATTAATGCTTGGGCGAGATTCAAGCGCATGCGCCAGCCGCCTGAGAAAGAGCTGACGAGTTTTTGGTTATCTTGATGTGTAAAGCCGAGACCGCTCAGTAAGCGGGCGGCGCGTGCGTCTGCACTGTAGCCATCGATAGCATGTAAGTGTTGATGAAGTTCAGCGATTTTTAGGGCATTGTGACTATTTTCAGCTGTGTAGAGTTCTTGTTGTAATTGCCTTAGTTTGGAGTCACCATCGAGAACGTAGTCAAGTGCTGAGCAATTAAACGCGGGGGTTTCTTGCTCAATATGGGCAATGCGCATCTTTTTAGGAAATAAGTAGTTGCCCTGATCAATGGTTAATTGATGTTGCAGGACTGCAAATAAAGAGGACTTACCAGAACCATTTTGGCCGATGAGGCCGACTTTGGCCTTATAGGGAAGAGTAAAACAGGCGTCTTCAAATAATACACGCGGGCCGCGGCGAACCGTCACTTGATCGAATTGAATCATGGGAATTGTATGCTCTTTATCCTGCTATTAGACCTTGTTATTGTACATGGTCCATGCCAAGATGACAGCCTAAAGTATGAGCGAGCTTCTGGACTATTGGTCATTGATTGAAAATATTTAAAATAAGGAGAGAAAATGACGTTATATGAATATAAGTATTGTCCGTATTGTGTCCGTGTACGTTTAGCTTTGGGGCTGAAAAATATTCCCTATGAGGCTGTTGCTGTTGACTATGCAGACAGTGAATTGCCAACTCGTTTGATTGGTAAAAAAATGTTGCCGGTATTGAAAACAGTTGCAGGTGATTATTTGGGAGAAAGCCTGGATATCGTTAAATACCTTGATGAAAATCATGCGGGTCCCGCGATTATCGCTTCAGTGCGCCAAGCTGAAATTGAAACTATTCTAACTGAATCACGTGGTGCAGTGTATGGGTTATTAGCACCCCGTTGGTTACGTGCAGGCTTTAAAGAACTAGAAAGTCAGGCTGCGCAGGATTATTTGCGTCATAAATTCGAGTCATCTTTAGAGTGCACTTTAGAAGAAAGTCTGGCAAAAACAGCAGAGTATTTTGAAATATTAAAGCCAGTATTTGCTCAGCTTGAAGCGTTATTGACGCACACTGAAACGGTCGATGGTGCTATTTCTTATGCAGATATTGTCTTGGTTCCGCCGTTAGTGAACTTGACGCTGGTAAAAGATATACCCTTGCCAGACAAGCTTAAGCAATATCTCGCACATTGGGCTGAGCAGACAGGGGTTGATCTTTATTATAATCAGGCACTGTAAAAGCTAGAGCTATACTAGATAACATATTATAGATAAAAAATATTTATAGGTTTTATAGATTATAGATTAAGTAGTATATCAGTAAGCTTAATTAGCTAGTTAATCGTACATTAATTTGTAGCTAAGGCATGGTGAGTAATCACCTGTTTTTATTTAAGGTTTTAGGGTTGAGTTTCATGATAGGTACACCATTTTCAAAAACGGCAAAACGGGTGATGTTGCTTGGCGGTGGCGAGCTTGGCAAAGAGGTTGTGATTGAGCTGCAACGCTTTGGTATTGAGGTTATTGTGGTTGATCGTTATGAGCATGCACCGGCGATGCAAGTTGCTGACCGTTGTCATGTGATAGCAATGACCAATGCATCATTGTTGCGTCAGCTCATTGCTGAGGAAAACCCACATATTATCGTGCCTGAGGTTGAGGCAATTGCCACTGAGGTGCTGCTAGAGGTTGAAGCTAGAGGTGTGCAAGTGGTGCCTAGTGCGAAAGCGGCGCATATGACCATGAATCGCGCTGCGATTCGACAACTAGCAACAGAAACATTGGCACTGCCAACGTCACCTTTTCAAGTCGTTGAAACGTGGCAGCAATGTCAGTCTGCGATAGCGGCGATAGGTTATCCTTGTGTGTTAAAACCGATTATGAGTTCATCCGGGAAAGGTCAAAGTATCGTGCGCAATGCCAATGAGTTAAAGCTTGCTTGGCAATATGCGTTGTCAGGAGGCAGGACTGAAACTGATGTGGTCATTATTGAAGGCTTTATCGATTTTGACTTTGAAATTACCTTGTTAACCGTGAGTCATCGTGATGGTATATCATTTTGTCCAGCCATTGGTCATCGTCAATGCGAGGGAGATTACCGTGAGTCTTGGCAGCCACAGACTTTAACTCAGGAGGTTCAGAGTAAGGCAGAGCGGTTGGCAGAGCAGGTTGTAACTGAACTTGGTGGTCATGGAGTCTTTGGTGTTGAATTATTTATTAAAGGGGCAGATGTTTACTTTAATGAAGTGTCACCGCGGCCACATGATACGGGTATGGTGACGTTGATTTCACAAAACCTGTCTGAGTTTGCCTTGCATGTGCGTGCGTTATTAGGCTTGCCAATACCAGAGATTACGGTAAAGCAACCTGCAGCATCGGCGGCTTTATTGGTAGAAGGTGAATCTTGCCAGGTCGCGTTTAACCAGGTAGATCAGGCCTTAAGGGTGCCAGAAAGTGACTTAAAGTTATTTGGTAAGCCAAAGGTTATTGGGCGGCGACGGATGGGGGTGGCGTTGGCGCGAGGTGAGAGCATTCAAGAGGCCTGTGAGCGGGCTTGTTTGGTTAGAGACACTGTTCAGGCGGTGCTTGAGTAAATTCAAGACATTGTCTGATTGTTAATAAAATTAAGACGCATATATTTGAACTTCGCTGTTTTTTGGGCGCCTATATAGTTTAGGAGTACTGAGCGCGACGAGCTCTGTAGCCATTGGCGAAGATGACGCTTTTACTAAAGCGCCTGCACTGTTTAGCGGTTAGCTTAACGTGTGGTTTCCCTGGGTGTGTGTTCAGCATGCCCCGGGTTCCCAAGTGTTTTATAATATTTTTTATTTTCTATCTTTAGTTTTCTTTAAAGAACAGTGGGTTGATGATGGTCGGCTGCAGTTAGTGAATGTGCGACTCGATTTGCCGTTAAACTCCGGCTAAAGTTAAAAAGGTAATGAGTGAAATTCAAGGAAGAAGATGAAATTACTGCGTCTTGCTATCATGGCGTTGGGGTTTACTTTCTTTAATGTAACAGGCGTTCATGTGTTTGCTTTGTCCATTGGCGAGCTTTCGGTATTTTCTGAGCCAGAGCAGCCATTACGTGCAGTACTGGCAATTAACCAATTGGGTGCAACGTCTTATCAGCAGATCAAAGTGACGATGCCATCAGCAATGAAGCTAAGAAAACTGGGCTTGCTACCTGGTCAAATAGCATCGTTAAATTTTAATGTATTTGCTGGGCGTAAAGGATCAGCTTTAGTTTATATTCGTAGTGCGCGGCCGTTATCTGACTTATCAGCAATTGCCTTAGATATTCGCTGGCCTCATGGACAAAAAACAGAAGGTTTTTTGCTGAATTTAGAAAAAACAAAGCAATACTATTCAAAACTGTATCAATCGTATAAAAATTTGACCCTAACGCAGAGTAGCGGTCGCTTAGAGGGGAAACTGTATGGACCAATTCGCCCCTATGATACCTTGTGGAAAGTTGCTGAGCGTGTGCGTCCAAGTAAAAGCGTAACCGTACAGCAGACAATGCTGGCGTTACTAGAGCAAAACCCTCGGGCATTTATTGCTGGGGATATGAATCAAATGCAGCGAGGCCAAGTGCTTTTAATACCACCTAAGCAAATCATTGCAACGATTCCTAAACGTGGCGCCCGCTTTGTGGTGCAACAGCAAATTAAAGCGTGGCAGCAGGGTAAGCGTTTGTCTGGGCCAAAGACTGCGGATCAAGTGGTCCATCTTGCCCCGGGAGATTTGCCTTTGATAAATAGCGATGGTCATTGGCGGGTTATCCAGCAATTAGTTTTGCAGATACAGAATTTACAAGGCGCATTGGTTAATATTCAGCAAGATAATGAGAAGTTACATAAACAGCTGGTGAGTTTTGAGACACAAATGGGCCAGTTAGTTTTGACTGTCGAGCGACAACGTCATTATCGACATGCGCAACCACAGTTTAGCGTGGAGAAAGCATCTGTGAATCCTATTGCGACGTCTTCTGCTGCAACTTCTGATAATATGGCTAATTTTACTGCGCCATTATCAGTAAAAACAGTGGTTCATTCAGTGACGAGTGGCTATAGGCAGTCGCTACCGAGGGAAATAATCCCAGAGCAGAAGCCGTTATGGTTACAGGCGCTGGATAGTTTGACTTATTGGGGAACGGCTGTTGTTGTGTTGTTATTCTTGGGGCTGTTTTGGTTGGCTTGGCGCTTACGTCGTGAGCATGTGCGTCGCTTAGAAGATCAAGCGGTACTTCGGGCGACAATCGAGCGTATGCAGCATACAGGACGTTAGAAAGGTAGCGCATCGATCTTAAACAGGATAGAATCGTCAGCTAATTTATTATTTTAGATTATTTATTATAGATATTAATTTTAGGTGATGATGAGAATAGCAGCCAGTTTGGCCTATGAAGGGGGGGCATATTGTGGTTGGCAGCAGCAGTCGCATTCTCCTTCGATTCAAGAGCATGTTGAGCGCGCATTAAGCCAAGTGGCTAACCACAGGATGCAGACCGTTTGTGCAGGTCGGACGGATACCGGAGTACATGCCAGCCACCAGATTATTCATTTTGATACTGATGCAATCAGGCCGCTACATGCTTGGGTGAAGGGGACGAATAGTTATTTGCCCAAAGATATTAATTTAAATTGGGCTGTGTCTGTAAGTAATGATTTTCATGCGCGCTTTTCTGCCTTATCGCGCCGTTATCGCTATATGATTTACAACGGGCCGGTGCGTTTGGGGCTGTGGCAGCGGCAAATGACGTATTGTCGTTATTTTTTAGATGAAAATGCGATGCAGGAGGCGGCTCAGTACTGGCTTGGAGAACATGATTTTTCTTCATTTAGAGCCAGTGGCTGCCAATCGAATACGCCAATGCGTCGTATTGATGAATTTACTGTGCAGCGACAAGGGAATATGGTGATATTTGATGTAGAGGCGAATGCATTTTTGCATCATATGATTCGTAACTTTGCTGGTGTATTAATGACAATTGGCAGTGGCAATAAAGCACCGGTTTGGGCAAAAGAAGTGTTGAATTCATGTGATCGACGCCAGGCTGGAGTCACTGCACCGGCCAGTGGTTTATATTTTATTAATGTGACCTATCCTGATGTGTTTGAATTACCCGCAGCACGTATTGAACCGTTGATTTTAATTTGATCTTAATAAGGCTTTTGCTGTTAGCCATGAGGCTGATATAATAGGCAGCTTATCATTGCAATGCATGTTATGCTTGCAACAAACAATTTAGAGATCATGATATGAGTTGGTTGGAAAAACTGTTACCTTCGGCAGCGCGAACAGAGTCTGCAGGTAACAAAAAAGGGGTTCCTGAAGGGGTCTGGCAAAAGTGCAAATCCTGTGAGGTTGTTCTGTACCTTCCTGAACTTAATAAAAATTTAGATGTATGTCCGCAGTGTGACCACCATCATCGTATCAGCGCGCGTCGTCGCCTGGATATTTTTCTAGATGCTGAAGGTCGCGAGGAAATTGGTGCGGATGTAGTGCCTGCGGATCGGTTAAAGTTTAAAGATGTGCAGCGTTATAAAGATCGTTTAACGAGCGCTGAGAAAAAAACCCAAGAAACTGATGCTCTGGTGGTGATGTCTGGTACCTTAGAAGCGATGCCTGTTGTTGCAGCGGCAATGGAGTTTGGTTTTATGGGAGGCTCGATGGGGTCGGTGATGGGAGAGCGTTTTGTCCAAGGTGTGAATAAAGCGTTGGCAATACGGGCACCTTTTGTTTGCTTTAGCTCCAGTGGTGGTGCACGCATGCAAGAGTCGTTGTTCTCTTTAATGCAAATGGCAAAAACCAGTGCAGCACTAACACGGTTAGCGGATGAAGGTTTACCGTTTATTTCTGTACTTGCCGACCCGACGACAGGGGGGGTGTCAGCCAGTTTTGCGATGCTTGGAGATGTTAATGTTGCTGAGCCAAATGCGTTAATTTGTTTTGCTGGTCCTCGAGTGATTGAACAGACGGTACGTGAAAAATTACCTGAAGGCTTTCAGCGCAGTGAATTTTTGCAAGAGCATGGCGTGGTTGACATGATTGTCAATCGCTTACAAATGCGTGAGCAGCTTGCCTCGTTATTGCGTAAATTGATGGGTTTACCTGCTTGATTTAGTTGCCTATTTTAGTGACTGACTTACTTTTTTATTCAACTTAAAAAGTTATCAATTAAATAACATTGAGATGATAGATAACGTAGTAAAAAATTAAGAAAAAATTTAGGCATATTTATTGAGGAGGCTGCGGTTAAAGGTGATAAAAATGAACGGAGTTAAGGCATAACAATGGAGCAATGGACATTATCAGCGTGGTTAAGTTGGGCAGAGCAGCAGCATACTGATGAGATGTGTTTTGGTTTAGAGCGAGTTAGAACCGTTGCGAGCCATTTAGGTTTGTTAGCTGTTGGGCCTATTGTTATCACTGTTGGAGGAACCAATGGCAAGGGATCCTGTGTTGCTTTTTTAGAGCAGATTTATACCGCGGCCGGATTTCAAGTTGGCAGTTTTACCTCACCGCATTTTTTACATTATAACGAGCGAATTCGTTTACGTGGTGAGGAGGTAAGCGATGAGCTGTTATGCCAGGCATTTTCAACAATTGCACAGGCTATCACTGCAACAAATACGGCTTTAACCTTTTTTGAAATTAACTTGTTAAATGCGTTATGGGTTTTTAAGCAGCACGCTCTGGATATGATTTTACTTGAAGTGGGTTTAGGCGGTCGTTTAGATGCGGTTAATATTATCGATGCAGATTTAGCTTTAATTAGTAGTATTGCGCTCGATCATGAAGCCTGGCTCGGCACTGATCGTGAGTCGATTGCGCAAGAAAAAGCGGGTATTTTGCGTGCGCAAGGTTTTGCTGTGTGTGGTGATGATCAGCCTCCCCACAGTTTGATTGATTATGCACGTGAACTTGGAGCGTCTTTATCCTTGCAAGGCAGTGATTTTGGCTTTGAAATTCATGGCGATAGTTGGGGTTGGTGGAATGCTGAAACAGAATTGCATGAGTTGCCGATGCCAAAGCTTGCTTTGGACAATGCGTCATCAGTCTTGCAGGTGGTGAGTGTATTGCAAGACAGATTGCCGGTGAAGCGTGATGCGATTGGGCATGGTTTAAAGCACGCCAAGCTGACAGGACGTTTTCAGGTAATTCACAATGGCACGTTGCTAACGATTTTAGAGGTTGCACATAATCCTGCGGCGGCGAAATGTTTGGCAACACAGTTGAGTAAAGAGGCTTGCAGTGGCAAAACCTGGGGGTTATTTGCTATTATGGCCGATAAGGATATTACCGGGGTCGTTCAGCAGCTATTTCGCAGCATTGATCAGTGGGTGGTTGCTGATCTTAATATTGCTCGAGCAGCACCGGCAGTTACAGTTCAAGAGATACTTTATCAGCAGGGCTGTCGTGTTGAAAGTCAATGTTTTACTGATGTTGGTGATGCTTATGATGCGATACTTGCACAGGCTCAACCCGAAGATCGCGTGTTGGTCTTTGGCTCTTTTTTTACCGTGGCTAACTGGCTAAGTTACGCTGTACTGTAATATTATTTTTGCACTGATTTTTCTGATGTTTTCAGGTATGATGTGTCTTCTTATGCAGATGCAGATGAAGGTATAGGTTATGTCCTTAAATTGGGTTGATATCGTATTATTAGCCATCGTTGGGATTTCGACAGTATTAAGCTTAGCTCGTGGTTTTGTCAGGGAGTTATTATCCTTGCTGGTGTGGGCCGGTGCATTTTTGGGGGCTATGCGTTATGCTCCGCAATTTGCTGACCGCTTTCATTATTTTTCTAAGCTGCCTTCAGTTCAATATGCGATCAGTTATGTTTGTATATTTTTAGCTATTTTATTGTTGGGTATGCTGATTGCGGCTATATTGGTTCGCCTTGTGCAAAAAAGTGAGTTGGATTTAACTGATCGCTTGTTAGGCGTTATTTTTGGTGCAGCCCGTGGTCTATTGCTGGTTATGCTGATCGTTTTTGCTGTCAATGCGACAGATTTTGCAAAACAAAGTGACTGGCTAGGTGCCAGATTGGTGCCTTATCTAACCCAGGCAGTGCAGTGGACTCGCGCCCATATTCCTAAAGAATTACTTTCGCTCTCTGAATCTGAACCCAAAGAAGATGATGCTTCTGCGGTTAAAAATTAATGAAATCGAGGTAGATTATCCATGTGCGGTATTGTTGGGTTAGTTGGTCATTATCCTGTAGGGCAGGCGCTCTTAGATGGTTTGACGATGTTACAACATCGCGGCCAAGATGCTGCCGGTATTTTAACAGCATCACATAGTAAGTTCTATTTACGTAAATCAAATGGCTTAGTTCGAGATGTGTTTAACCAACGACAAATGACGCGACTAGAGGGGCAGCTTGGCATTGGTCATGTGCGTTACCCAACCGCAGGGTCTTCAGATCAGGCAGAAGCTCAGCCTTTTTATGTTAATTCGCCTTATGGTATTGCGCTTGCTCATAATGGTAATCTTACTAATGCGAAAAAACTAAAAGAAGAACTCTTTCGCACTGATCGCCGTCATGTTAATACCGGTTCAGACTCAGAAGTATTGCTTAATGTATTAGCCCATGAGATGCAAGGTATTGGTAAGCTGAAACTATCGGCTGATGATATCTTTTACGCCGTAGAGCGGATTTATGATCGCTGCAAAGGCGGGTTTTCTGCATTGGCGGTGATTAATGGCCATGGTTTACTGGCATTTCGAGACCCCAATGGCATTCGACCATTAGTGTATGGCACCCGGCAGACGGCAAAAGGCACAGAGCATATGTTTGCTTCAGAGAATGTCGCATTGGATATGCTTGGTTTTGAGCTACAAGGTGATGTTGCCCCAGGTGAAGCGGTCTATATTAGTGAGGCTGGTGATGTTCATCGTCGAGTTTGTGCGGATAATGCCTGTTATACCCCGTGTATTTTTGAATATGTGTATTTAGCACGCCCAGATTCGGTGATGAATGGCATTTCTATCTATCAAGCGCGGATTAATATGGGAGAGCACTTAGCCAAGCGTGTGAGTGAGTTGTGTGATCTTGACCAGATTGATGCGGTGATTCCGGTGCCAGATAGTAGCCGGACGTCAGCGTTTACGTTATCACAGGTGTTGGGCTTGCCGTATCGGGAAGGCTTTGTAAAAAACCATTATGTTGGTCGTACGTTTATTATGCCAGATCAGGCGCTGCGTCGGCATTCAGTGCGTCGTAAGTTGAACACTATTAATACTGAATTCGCGGGTAAAAATGTATTATTAGTGGATGACTCAATTGTCCGGGGCACAACCTCGCGTGAAATTATTCAAATGGCCAGAGAAGCGGGCGCGAAAAAAGTGTTTTTTGCCTCTGCAGCACCTAAGGTGATGTACCCGAATGTCTATGGTATTGATATGCCGGTTGCCTCTGAGTTAGTCGCCCATGGTAAAACGCTTGAGGAAATTAAAGACGTTTTGGGGGCGGATCAATTAATTTTTCAAACACTTAAGGCTTTAAACCAAGCGGTCGCGGCGTGTAATGAGCAGATTAATGCATTTGATAATTCCGTCTTTGATGGCAAATATGTGACGCAAGACATTGATAGCGAATATTTGGCGAGGCTTGAACAGGAGCGGACAAGTGCTAAAAAAAATAATGAACCTGATATAGAAACAGTCAATCTTCAGGGTTATTTATAGGTTATAAGTTAAGTGGTAAATATTGCGAGTTATTATGCTAAAGAGTTAGCCAGTGCTGAAGACGCCTGTGTATTTTTAGGCTGTAAAACACCTGAGTTATGGTTAGAATGCGCTTTAGCTCATCAAGAAATTTTACTGATTGATCATGCACAGTGTGAAAAAAAAGCGGCGACGACGGCGTTATCGATGATTAACCGTTATAGTGATCATACTGATATGGTAATGCGTATGTCTAAGCTTGCTCGTGAGGAGCTTAGACATTTTGAGCAAGTATTAGTGATTATGAAAAAACGTGGCATTCAATATAGTACGCTTTCCGCCTCGCGTTATGCTGAGGGTTTGCGTCAGCATATTCGTGCTGGGCGTGTTGAGTGCTTGGTTGATACGTTAATTATTGGCGCCTTTATTGAGGCACGTTCGTGTGAGCGTTTTGCTGCATTAGTTCCTTTATTGGATACAGAGCTTGCAAAATTTTACCAAGGTTTGCTCGCGTCTGAAGCACGGCATTTTTTAATGTATTTGCACTTTGCCAAAAAGGTTGCTGATGAAAGTATCGATAAGCATGTTGAGCGTTTTCGTAAAATTGAGTGTAATTTAATTGAAACTGGCGATGAACAGTTTCGTTTTCACAGTGGCGTGCCTCGTTCGCTGCGAGCCATGGAATGCTAAGCACGGGGTGAGTAGGCCGCAGTAGTGGAGTGTGCCGATTCAAGGCACGTAACGCTGTGTGACGCGGACAGCCGAGGGTTTATAGTCGTCGCGTTTTGCTCGGCGATTTTGCATCATTGGATGTGCAAAATACCTACCGAGGTAGCGACGCTTACGTTTTTACTGAAGCAGGTTCTTTGCAACAATAACAAATTAGATGAATAAATTATTTTCTAGCTTAATTGCAAAATACTATGATATTTTGATGGAATAATTTTAGAAGGTCAAGCGAGGAGTGCTTATGCAATTACGGTTATTTATTATTAGTCTGTTTGTTAATCTATGGGTCATTACCTTTCATGCTAGCTTTGCTAGTTCCCCGGTTATTCAAGAGAGTTCTGAGCGTTTTCATCCTGTTTGGGCAGCACAGGGGATGGTGGCAAGTCAGGAAGCTTTAGCGACTAAGGTTGGACGTGATGTTTTGGCTCAAGGTGGTAATGCCGTTGATGCTGCTGTGGCTGTGGGCTTTGCCTTGGCAGTAACCTTGCCGCGTGCTGGTAATTTAGGCGGTGGTGGCTTTATGTTGGTTTGGTTGAATAAGGAACATAAGGCGCTTGCGATTAATTATCGAGAAAAAGCGCCACTTGCTGCCAGTGCGAATATGTATTTAGATAAAGAAGGCAATGTTGATCGGCATAAAATCACCCAAACTTATTTAGCCGCAGGTGTGCCAGGAACAGTGGCTGGTTTAACCTATGCGTTAAAAAAATATGGTACGATGCCGCTCAAGCAAGTGATAGCACCTGCGATTGCACTTGCTCGTCAGGGGATTCGAGTAACACCTGATTTGGCAAGTTCTCTTGTTCAGGCAAAAGCTAGATTAGAAAAATCACCGAGATCTCAAGCGATTTTCTTTAAGAAGAACAATCAAAATTATCAAGCGGGCGATTTATTGATTCAAGGTGATTTAGCAAGTAGCCTTTCATTAATTGCTCAACAAGGAGAAAGGGCATTTTATCAAGGAAAAATCGCTAAAAAAATTGTTGCAGCAATGAAAGCGCATGGTGGGTTAATTACCCTTGCAGATTTAAAAAAATATCAAGTGCAGGAGCTGGAGCCGATCGTTGGTCACTATAATGGCTATACGATTTATTCTATGCCACCGCCAAGTTCTGGTGGGGTGACACTGATTGAATTACTCAATATTTTATCTGGTTTTCCATTAAAAGACTTAGGTCTTAATAGTGCTCAGAGTATTCATCTAATGGTTGAAGCGATGAATTTAGTTTATCGTGATCGTAATCATTATTTGGGTGATCCAAATTTTGTTAAAATGCCATTAAAGCGTTTAGCCTCTATGCAGTATGCGGATCAATTACGCCAGCAAATTCAATGGAGTTATCACACACCATCATCAAAAATTTCAGCAAAGAAATTTGATGATCCTGAGAGTTATCAGACGACGCATTACTCTATTATTGATAAAGACGGCAACATGGTTACAAATACTTATACCTTGAATTATTCCTATGGTAATGGTCATGTTGTCCCTGGAACGGGTATATTACTAAATAATGAAATGGATGACTTTACGGCTAAGCCTGGCGTGCCGAATGGCTTTGGTTTGGTTCAAGGTGAAGCGAATGCAGTTGCGCCGGAGAAAAGACCATTAAGTTCAATGACGCCAACCCTCGTGTTAAATTCACAAGGCCAGCCATTATTAGCAACAGGCTCTCCGGGGGGTAGTCGCATTATTACCACGGTTTTGCAAGTTTTACTTAACCGTTTTACTTATGGATTAAATATTGCGAGCAGTGTGGCTGCACCAAGGATTCATAGCCAGTTATGGCCGGATGTGATTTTATATGAACAGGGAATTAGTTTAGATACTTTACTTAAGTTACAGGAAATGGGCCACAAACTTCAACCTGTTGATGCGATGGGTTCTGCACAAACGGTGGAAAAGAACCAGACTCGCGGTGATTATGGTGTTGCAGACCCACGTCGTTCTGGTGCATTGGCGGCAGGTCCGAGTGAGATAATTTCGAAAAAAGCAGTTTAGTTATTGCACTAGGACTTTTAAATATACATATAATTTAGGCAGGTTTATTCCTGCCTTTTATTTAATTAAATCTGAGATTATGGCTTAATTTCAAGGCTTGATCGTAAAAATCTATGATTAAAATAAATCTCTGAATGTTTTTTTAGTTGCTTTACACTATTTTAGTGATGGACTAGGTTACTTATTGGGAAAATATCAATCATTGTTGTCTATCTGTAGTCGCTACTCTATTAGCTTTTATTGGCTTTTCCCTGGGGTTCTATTTGGATAAGCTCGTGTAGATTGTTCAAATTAAGGCATACCGTTAGTGGTATGCTTTAAATACCATATTAACATGTAAGTTACCCTAACTATTGTTATATTGTTAATAAACTTTATATATATTGGTTAAATGTAGTTTTAATGTTAGGGTAATTGCCTTTTATTTAAAACAATTTAAATTATAGCTTGGTTAATGTAAATATTAGCTTGGTTTATTTTTTACTGTCAATAGCTTTTAAAATATATTTTAAGAGTGAAAGTTGGAAGTTAATATGATAATTTCCAGTTTATTTAATAAATTTCTTTACTTTACAAAGAGTAATAGTATGAAAGTTGTGTGATATTGACGCTTCTTATTGTTAATAATATTTAATTTATAGCAAAGATTTATCGATTTAATCTTTATTAACATTAATAGGATATTTTCATGCGCTGCGAGCCATGGA
>NZ_AMFF02000012.1 GCF_000297215.2 Piscirickettsia salmonis LF-89 = ATCC VR-1361 | reverse complement strand
TTCCGTTGATTCGCTACACCCTACTCAAATCTAAATTTTTTGTAAAGCTCTCCGCCCTGCTCTCTATCATCATAAATATAACGGTAAATCGTGCTTTCACTCACCTGGATATCATGCTCTCGTATAAGTTCCTGACTGATAACATCGGGGGATGTATGGGTGCTTAACCGTTGATGGATCAACATTTTTGCCTCCTCTGAAATTTGTCGAAAAGCTTGACCTTGCTTAGCGTTAGCTCGTTTTTCTTGTGCACAGCGAGAAGTAAGCCGGTGACAATAAAGACCTTTAAAATCGATTGGGGTGTGCCGTTTAATCTCACGGCTAATCGTGCCAGGAGAAAAGCCAAGTGCTCTAGCAATTGATCTGAGCGAGTCTCCCTCTGATAACCGTTGTTCGATATAAAAACGATCTTTTTCATTTAAGTGCCGATAAACCATCTCTACCCTCTAAGTCAAAAGGCGAACTAGAGAGTTTATCTGTATGAATATGAACTCTCTACTGAGTGTTGCACTTCAGATGACGGAGGGCGATGCTCATCGATAATTTCCCGCCCCAAAAGCTCTTCAATAATATCTTCTAAAGTAACCAACCCCTGCATAGTGCCATATTCATCGATAACCAACATAATCTGTAAGCGCTGATCGAGCATATCATTAAAGACTTTAGCAATAGAAAATTTATCCAGGGTAAAGGGAAGCTCACGTAAGTAATAAGACAATTGATTGTGATAATTACTACGCGCTGCTGCCAACAATAAGTCCTCTCGTATGACAAAATCAATGATATTATCTTGCTCTTCCTCATGAATGAGGATTCTAGAAAATGCAGTTTGATTATGTTTATGAAAAAACATTTCAACTGTCATCGTATTTGGCAAAGAAAATACCACAGTACGCGGCGTCATTACTTCTCGCACTAGTCGATCTTGCAAGCGCAATAAGTTTTTCACAATTAGATTTTCATCTCCAGTGATAATGCCTTTTTCTTTGTTTAATTCCGTCATTGCCAATAGCTCATCTTTACCAAAGCCAGTTAGCTCATTTTTTTTGTCAAACCTGAAGTTATTTTCTCTGAAATAAAAATAACTGGCATCATCAACCAGGTTAAATACCTTAAAAGATAAGCGGTCACTCCCGATAGTTTATCCCAATAATTCGCACCAATCGTTTTTGGAATAATTTCAGACAAAAACAAGACTAATATCGTTAAAACAACTGAAGAAACACCTAAATAATGGTCTCCATACAACACAGTCACCTGAGTACCCACACCAACGGCTCCAACAGTATGGCCAACTGTGTTTAATGTCAGCACAGCAGTTAATGGCTTATTTAAATCAGACTTAAATCCCGCTAATATTTTCCCTGCTTTTTTATTTTTAAGCAAAGCAATATGCGGCAAAGTCACACTAAGCAATACAGCTTCCAAAACCGAGCAGACAAATGAAGTTAACAATGAAAAAATCAAAAAACCAATTAATAAAGCCATATAAAAATCAACATAGCATTAATTTATCTAATTAAAGTTTAGCAACAAATAATCTAGAAAACCTCTTCTAAATCCATTTTTCATAAAAAATCCCACATAAATATTAATAACGCAAATCGTTTTCCTTTAATAAAAAAGATAAGGAAAAATAATTTAAATTTAATAATAAAATAATAAATGAAAAATGAACTTATTTTAAACATTAATTAATTTTTCAAGTTTATTAAAACGCCCTCCTTCAACTGATCAAGTTATAAAACATCTACATAATTATTTTCAATTTTTGACAACTATATTTTAAAAACTAAAAATAAAACAACCAAAATCACACCAAAAATAAAATCCACACAGATAATGCCTAGAAATTATAATTTATCTTAAGCAGCAATTTTATCCGCTCTATTAGAAGCTGTTTAAATCACTAATGACTAAACAGCTCTTAAAAATTCAGAATCAAAATTAAAAACGTAAGCGTCGCTAC
>NZ_AMFF02000011.1 GCF_000297215.2 Piscirickettsia salmonis LF-89 = ATCC VR-1361 | reverse complement strand
GGTGTGCCGTTTAATCTCACGGCTAATCGTGCTAGGAGAAAAGCCAAGTGCTCTAGCAATTGATCTGAGCGAGTCTCCCTCTGATAACCGTTGTTCGATATAAAAACGATCTTTTTCATTTAAGTGCCGATAAACCATCTCTACCCTCTAAGTCAAAAGGCGAACTAGAGAATTTATCTGTATGAATATGAACTCTCTACTGAGTGTTGCACTTCAGATGACGGAGGGCGATTATAGTATCAATTAGCTCTTGCTGCGTAACATGAGTTAACACTTACACTTTACTAGCGATTTTTTTCTATTTTTGAAAATATTCTCAATATTACTAAAAACAACTTTCGATTATTTTTTAAGTATGGAGCTAAGTTTCTGCATCGATGACATAGTAGATGAATATCATGTTGTCTGGCTGTTGATTGGATATTAGCTTTGCTAAATTAATAAATAGTATAACTTTGTTGTTGTGGTCGGGAGAGTTGTTATGCCAGAGCTTACATTCTTAAAAATAGAAGGCAATCACTCCTCTCCTATTCAGTTAGCTCGCTTGGTGCAAGAAGCAGCAGGTAATCCAGCTCAAAAGCTTGGCAAGCATTATTTTGATCTGCAAGGGCAAGCGTTGGCAGAAGGTCAGTTTGAGGATAAAGACGGACCTAGAAAGGTATTAGTGGCCGTTGATCTGGTTGAGCGCGCAGCAGGAGAGAGTGAAGAAGATAAAGCTGAGGCTTTAGCTAGAACTAAGGCTAAGTTGGATTTTTTTTATCAACAGTTAGCAGATACGCTTCCATCACCATTATTAAGAGATAAGTTAAGAGCTAACTTTGATCGTCTTACGTGTTCAAATCAGCGCTTTAGTATTATTCCGATTCATAAAGAAATGTATTTTCATGTATTGCGCTGTGTTAATGCGGTAACGATAGATCAAGATAGAGCACGTACTGCATTTAAGTTTGCTTATAATTATGTTTATCAGTTGATCAATGCGGATATTGCAGCCTTTTTGAATGATTGTGAGGATATTGGTGTAGGGGAGATCAATCGATTTATTGATCAGCAGCGCGTTAAATATGCAACGGTTGCAGAAAGTATGGTGATGAGCCATTTATTATCGCCTCCTGCAGCAACGCCGAGAGAAAACAGTCGTAAGTGGTTAAAAACACACACGGCCGCGGATATGGACTACCTTGCAACTAATCAGCTGACAGGCGTGTTGACTTATGTCAGAGGTGCCGAGAAACAGCAGTCCTCACATAGTAAGAAAGACCAGCCTGCGGCGATGATGGCCATAGACCGCTATGCTTTAGTGCGATCTGATGATGCCAAAGAGAGGTTTGATGATGCTAAGCCATCGCAGTCTCAAGTTAAAGTGCCATCTTTAAAGGAGTTTAAAGCCCAAGGTCGCAGTATTACGATTAGCCAGCAAATTCGAGACTTTATGGTTGGCTATAATTTACAGGGTAGCGATGCCCCTCCCGTGGTTTACAATTTATTGACCTCTTTACCTCGAGGGCAGGATTCGTGTGAACAAGAGGCTAGTGCTAAAAAAATATTTAAGGGCGCGCATCATTATAATGCAACTCGTGACAATAGACCGCTGTTTTATGTAATGAACTTGCCTATTAATCAGCATACACAATTTTTACACTATGATGGCAGTAAGACACAAAAAGAAGCTTTGTTGCTGGCTGATTTAGCTATGGTGCATACGGTGCTGAAAGACCTTCTTACCCCGGGTAATTCATTTGTTGCAAACATTGACAGCCTGTATCAAAACTATTTACGTAATAGATCTAGCGATAAAGAATCTGAAGGGGGCTATTTTTCTAAATCTCTTGAAGGCAAGCAGGCGATTAAATTACTACGAGCACTCAAAGAAGGGATTAATCATGGTAAGGTGATTGATTTTAGTGCTAGTGATGATGCTACTCGAGATGTATTGCTGGAAAAGGCGCTTTTAAAACTATATGCAAGTAAATATCCCGGCAATAAAGTTGGTGACCAAAAAGAATATGCAAGCTTAGTTCAAGCACTATTTTTAGCAGCGACAAATAATCATAATTTTAAGGGCTGTAAGAGGGCACTGTTGCGAAAAATTAT
>NZ_AMFF02000010.1:11046-19520 GCF_000297215.2 Piscirickettsia salmonis LF-89 = ATCC VR-1361 | reverse complement strand
AGGTAGCGACGCTTACGAGTCCTGTGTTAGCGCTTTCCCTAAAAATATGGCTTTCCCATTTTATGGGCAACACACAAGAGAATCTACTGCTGGGAGTCATGAAATTCAAAGCATGAGATGAGTGGGTGGTAATCCTCACGTTATATAATGTTTAGTAGTTCAGGTTTGAGGTCTAGAAAAAACAAAGTTTAAAGAATATTTTTATTGGCGAGATAGCATGAAAAAGTGATCTGCTACTTTCTGTGCAAGAATTTCTCGGGAGAAACTGTGAAAATTTAGCTTAAATTTTTAGAAAAATTGGAAAAAATAAGGATTTATCCTGTTAAAAAATAATTTTCTGCAGGTTGGTTAAAGCTTTGTGATGGTTTCTATGTGTCCTGAATTTTCCCTTAGGGTAATTTATCTTGAAGTTTAAATTTACAATTTGACTATAAATTGAATATTTTATTTTTTATAAAAATATAAAAATATTGTTATTTATTTTGATTGTTGCAATGTAATAAATGTGTAAATATAAAATGTTAAATGAATAGAATATTATATTTTTAAATCTGGTGTATGTCATCAGTATTGACTTTAAGGAGGTTGCTATGCCTTTATTGGAAGCTGATAATGTAGAAACTGTTGTTAAAGTTGGAGCAACTGCAGCAAAAATAGCTTATGAAGCAATAACAGATCAAAATGAGCAGAATACCATTGAAAAGGTAATGAGCTTATATAGTAAATATTTAAAAGGGGTTTCTAGTGGCAATAGCCCCCAGGTCAATTTACCTGCGCCTTTCGAATCTAAAGGATCACCGAAAGCATCTTACTATATGAGTCAATCTCTTAAAGTTGATAGTCTAAAAATTAAAGTGCGCTCGGATGGCTCATATGAATACCGAGATAAATTAGTAAGGGCTGCTACTGAACTTAATCAATACTTTGAGTTAAGACTTCAAGGTGTTTTAATTTTCAAATCTAAGTCCTCTGATGCACTTTCTACCACGTTAAATTATGTGCACTATTTGTTAATCAATTGTATGCAGGATTTTACTGGTAAACCTGAAGAAGTGAATGCCCTTGCTGGACTTAAGGAGTTTTTGGGTGAATTTTCTAAAATGCCAAAAGCGAAGCGTCGTCAAGATTTTGTCGCTGGAGCTCTAGTTTATTTAGATGCTGCAGAAAAGCACTTAATGCAGTTAAGTCATAATTTAAGTGCACAGCAACGCTTTGAACTTATGCATGGTCATGCGAAAGGAGCTGCGGAGAATTCTTTGAAGTTAGCATGTATGCTTATGACACACGTAGATAAGCACTCTGCTATTCGTACTGCTGATCCAGCCGACCTTGCTAATGGCATTATTCGTCGTCAGCATTCCTCGCTATCTGCAATGCGGGTTGCTAGCAGTATGGTAATGGGTGATAATCCTTACAATGCTCGTTTTAAATCAGTTGCTGCTATGTTTCAGTCTACAGACATGCAGCTGGTGCCTGGTATGAATGATGATGAGGGCACTCGTTCTAAAAGGGCAGATGGTTTTGCTAGAATGAGATGGTGTTTAAAACCCTATCAGACATCAGATTTAGTTGTTAATCCGAAAAGTGTTAAGCTTAATATAGTTGCTATCGACTCTGCAGAGAAGACTGAAAGGTTGCAGTCTATTGATGCTTTGCTTGATCTTGCAGGAATGTACTCTCAATTTGCTTCATTATCCCGTACGGTGGCTTTACATGCTGTCATGCGTGGCAGTCTAATGATTTACAATGAAAAACTCTATGAAAAGCTGTATGCAACTTTAGCTAAACTTAGCAGGAAGATAAATGAAAAAGCTAAAGAAGCAGAATCTCAGTTACAAGCAATTAGAAGTTACAAGGGGCGTCAATGTGCTTATAAGGAATTAGATATTTATAAAGCACTTGATGATTTTGATCAGTCTAGGAGTACTCTTGGTTATGAATATCAGAGTGTAACGAGATCATCAACTGAAAACTATAATGCGTTAGTTACGGAAGATAGGGATATTGAACAGAAATTAAATGAAAATATTGAGGTGCTGCGTGCTCAATATAGTTTAGAGTTACCTGAATATACCACCACACAGCTTGGCAAAGTAAGAAGTTTGAACAAACTGCTTGATCTGCAGTTTAATAGCTCAGCGAGTGAGGTAAAATTAACTGGTAGTGATAAGTCACAGCTTATTGCTCTTGTAAAAAAATGCTTTGGTCATTTAATGGATCAGTTAACAGGGGAGTTTAGCTTGGCATCTCTTGCCGAAATTGAGGGCTTTAAGAAAGCATCTTCAGATCTTAACACTATTGTTAAAAAGAAACTTGGCAAAAAAGGAGAAAAATTTTGTAAGAAATTTTTAACGAGCGTTCAGGGTACTCTTGGGGTATTTGCAGCATATGAAGCGAGCGTAGAAGCCCAAGTGGATGACTCAATAGCGAGCAAATCTGAGGAGCTGGCGCCTGGAGGAGATGAGCTTCAATTCAGTGAGAGCGAAGCCCAAGATGAGCTTAAGAGGTTACGCGAAGAGCTAGAAAGTTTAAAAAGTGCACTTAACGTGGTAGCAGAAAAGAACACGCAGCGACAGGGAACAAGTGAAGGTCTGAGTGAAAATGTGGTGGCAGTTGAGCTTAAAGAAGGGCAGGGGCAAGTTACTGCATCGCATGGTAAATCACAGCGATTAACGCCGGAAGAAAAGCGCCAGCTTTATTTGAATGGAGGCTCTGCAAAAGGCTCTGAGAAAAGTTATGATAAAGACAACTCATTAAGTTTAAAGCGCTATAAAAAAATTAAGCAAGAATGTGGTAGTGGTGTGGGAGCTAATATTGTCTTTATTCTAAGAGATGGTAAGCGGCGCTTTACTGCTTGGAATGAACGTTCATTAGCAAATAGAATTATTGATGGTTATCTTGATAAGGGCCAAGCCTATATGAAATCTAGCCGGGTGTCGATCTGTCAGGATATTATAAAGAGTGAGATAAGAATATTGGGCATTGAGGAGGATTACCCTAAACTTGTTGGTGCCGTGGAAGCTTGGATTAAAAATACCCATGATATGTCGACAGCCTATAAGTTTAGCCGTTGTGATTTTGTTCGTGCAGCACAGTTGATTGATGGCTTATTAACGTCGAGAGTGTGTAATAAGTGTGATGGGCGGTGGTTGACGATACCTGAGGCAGTAGAGGAAGGTGTCAGTGATGATGTATTGCATCAGGTATTGCTTAAGCTCGATGGTAAGACAGAGCTGAGACCAGAAAATGCAGATGATTATGATGCCTACTTGTTTACGGCCTTACAAGGTGGTGGAAAAATAAATAGTGGTGTCAGGTTTGATCATGTGGTCAGTGAAGCACTCTAGGTAAATGGTTTGAAGTGGTTATAGGCTATTATATTTAAATTCCAGACTGCTTCAAACTGAGTAACTGCTGATTAACTTAATGTGAGTTAAATAAGGTTAATCTTAAGGCAAGTGTGTTTCTTGTCTTATTATTTTTTTGTTTTTGCCGCATTTTGCTATTTCATAGGTATAATGAATGGTAAGGTAGGACCCAAAACCTTTCATTTTTCTAACAGGTAGAAGAGGAAAAATACCAATGAAGCAATTTGCTGTTTATCTGCTATTTCTCTTATTTATTGCCGGTTGCACTAAAGTACCCGAGCAAAATTCATCGTATTACAGTGCGCTTAACTCTTCTTCTGTGCAGGGCAAAATTCCAAATAATAGCAGTATTGTGAATGGAGCCTTAGTGACTCGAGGGCAGCAGCCTTATATGAGTGTGAATTTTAGCGATAATGGTAAGCAGCTTGTTTATGTGAGTCAAAATTATCGTGGGGAACCTGTGATTTATCAGGTCAGCCAAGAGCAGGGTCGTTGGTTAGCGCCAGAGCAAGTAGTTTCTTTACAGTCTAGTATTATCGAGTTATCTGGGCTGCACTTTAGTCGTTTTATGACGACCAACAGCGATCAGCCGAGTGTTGCCCTAGGATATGTTGCTTTTCTTGCTGAGTTAACTAATGGGGCAACGGGTTTATTTTATGCGCAAAAAGTAGATACAGGATGGCAAGTACACCGAGTTGCAACGACAGAAAATCGTGTGCACGTGGGAGGAAGTGAATATTTTGGCCAGTTCTCTCACCCCAATGTTCTTGATGATGCTATTTATTTTTTAGCGACAGCTGATCAAGAACAGTTTTTATATCGTTATGATATCTTGACGGGATTACGCACTGCGATTCCTGTACAAAATGCACAGGGTGTATTTTTAAGGAATTTACGCAACTTAAGTTTTTCAGGTCAGAGCTTTGCCATTACTGCAGATGATGCTGGTGGTCAAGAGGGAGTGTATGCCTTTGAAGGTTATGGTAGCTTTCGGCGTTTAAGTCCTGAATATTACAATAATATCAGCGGTGAAAAAATTTCAGTGAAGCTTGGACAAATGAGCTATGGCCGTTTTGGTACGCAGATGAGTATGATTACAACTGCAAATAAACAGCTCTCTAAGCAAGCACTGATTCCTCAAACCGGCGTATATATCAATGTTAAGGGGTTTAATGATAAGCCTGCGCTATTAACATGGCAAAAAGTATCAGGTTTCGAATTTTTACATTTTAAAACGCCATTATTATTGAAAGCTTCTCAGGATCAAGCGAGTTTTATTTTTGTGGCAAATACCGCAAGTGCGCCTCAGCAAATGGGGGTGTACAAAGCCAGCATCACCAATGGGGTGGTTAATGTGACTCCGTTATTGATTCCTGGGGAATATCTGGATAAGCAGCGTGTGATTGCTGTTAATGTTGGCGATGCGAGTGTAACACGCGATCAGCTTGCTGTTAGTGTGCAGTTTAGTAATGGCCAAGAGGGTGTTTATCTGTTATCAACAAGTTAATATATGTCAAGCGAAGTTCTGAGTGACACAGGAATAACTCAACTCATAGAACATGACAACCTCCAAGGCTTGGCAGGGCATCACTCCAGCTTCCTGGTTGTTGAGCATTATCTGCTGCGTGGTTATCAAGGAATAGATGAGAGATGTCTCTTGGTTTTTGAGGTTCTTGTCCTGCATGAGCAGCCAGTGAAGAAGGTTCTTGGTGAATGGGTGTTTGTGCCTCATGCTGTGCTTTTGCATGCCTTAAATTTTTAAATCTTTTTGATGTCCATGCTGTTTCTGCTTTCATTAATGCACTTAAGGTATATCTCGGGCTAGTAATGTGGCTTGGGCTTAATTGAAGAATTTTTTTTGAAATAATATAGTTGGTGAAGGTGGGATCGGTAAAAATAGGATCAAAGTCTATGGCACCTGTTTCTTGGACCAAGTGTATTTTGTGTTGATAACGCTTTTCAGGATTGGAAAATAGATTTTTAGCTGAATCCGTTACTCTTGAAAACAGTTGCATCGCGCTTTCCTCTGTCTCCACAATATTTAAATTAAGTCTGTGTAGTGTATACCAAGCAACGGCTCCCAATATGTAAGATTTAGACATATTTTCTGGGTTTTGCTTATCCTTTGCTTGTTGGTACTTTGTTTGTGCTGTTTGAAGTTCAGAGAATATATGCTTTTGGAGCTCTTTTTTAGATAGGTTTTTTGGTAGGTGTATAAAGGTATATTCAGAAAGAATGTTAAGAAGGCTTAACGTTTTTTGTAGTTTATCCTCTGCCTTTGTCTCTTTATTTATATACTGTACGAAGATCCGTCCCAATCTATCGAGGGTACGTTGTTGTATATCTGGAGTATGGGTGCTGGCAAGGGCAATCCGTGCACGAGATTTTTCCGGTGATTCTCCATGCTCAAGTGTGGCAATGGCAGTAAAATCAAAGGCAGATAGTAGTTGTGAGCGGCTAACACGTCGTTGACGGTTAGCAGTACGTCGCTGGCTCTTACAAAGTTGGTCAACAGCTCCTGCTTTCGTACTATAAGCCTCAGCCAGCTCGAATAAGCTGAAATGTGCTGCATAGGCTAAGCCTGAGAAATTGAAAGAATACCCATTGTAATCTGTACGGCAGCCTTTTCCAATATGTGGTAAGGGGAATCCTCGGTTACATAAGCTAGAGAATGACTGGACATGAGATTTCTCGTTATCATCTTGAGCAGCAAAATCAGTCATATGGTGTATAAGGCTTTTTCTTGTATGCCTAAAAAGAAAATCATCTGCATTTAAGTTTAGTTCATCATTTAGTGCGAATATCCCATCAAGGTTTCTTGCGCGAATGAGTTCTTTAAAAATGGTGATAAGAGTCTCGGGATTATCATCTATACCGCTAGTCAGTGCTTCCCTTTGTGAGTACAATAGATCTCTAAGAAAGTCTATATTTTCTGGCTGACATAATGCCTTTAAGGTTTCAGAATCAGCATCAAATAATATGCATTGGTTTGTAAATACTTCATCTTGTAAAGAGTGATGCCAGTGTGCTTGGTCATTTTCTGCGAATGCATCCCATGCTTGGGTTAAGGCTTGAGTCCAATTGTTTGCTTTTTTGAGATAGCTTGCTAATGGGTCCTCTGCTATTTTTACTCGAGGCTTTTCAGGTTGTGTTTGCCTTTTACCTGCTTGCGTCTTTTTGTGCTTTTTATTATTTCTTCTAGGTTTTGCAGGGAGGTTGGTTGCTGAGGCCTGACTTTTTACTGCGGCCTCAGATTCTAACTGTGTAACCGCTTGTCTGAGGATAGGTATCCGTCGTTTTAAAACCTCAAAAAGTATTCTATCGTGTCTATTTTTGGTAGAGCGTCCTGGAGTGTGGAAGCCTTCTGCATCGGTACTGCTTGTATGATTATCCCTAATAAGTGTTAGCTGTCTGTAGTGAGGGCTGGTTAGTATTTTCAGCCCTTTCTGGTGTAGAGCATAAAGTTTTCTTACCAGATCAAGTTTTTGATCGGGTTCTGTTGCCCTGGCTAATTGACTATTGAGAATGGTTGTTCTTTCTTTTAGATCAGCGACTCTTCTTTCTAAGTCATTAATTTGTTCATCCATTAACTCTAGTAGTGGTTGCGCAAATTTGATTGCATCTTCTTTGATTTGAGCTTGTGTTTCTGGATCTAGCGGTGGCTTACCACTATTATCTACATATTTACATTTAGGGTTTTTTCCTTGCCGATGCTTTAAGTAAACTCTGACTATACGTGGGCTTTCTTCGCTTTGACCTTGATACCTTACGCTTAAATGTAAATGATGCTCTAATGGTCGAACTTTTCCAATATCTTGAGAACGAGGATCAAAAAATGAAACGACAGAGACGTGAGCATTGAATACCCCTGGAGTTTGGCTTTTAACATGCATCATAATATATTTTGCGTCATTTCCACCATCTTTATAACTCTTCGGTTTGGTAATATCGATATAAAGTGGGTTTTGCTGAAAAAGCCCTATTTTTTGTTGTAGAAGTTCAAAAAATGGGTTGTGTTCCGTGCTTCCCATCGCTTTAGTAGAGGGACGCTTTCTTGGAACACAGTAAAGAGCTCTAGGTTGAGTTTGGGGCGGTGCTGCTCTTCTGCTTTGATGGGTAGTTCTTCTCGGTCTAGGTCTAGGCATGGTATAATCTCCAGTATTATTTTTTTCTATAATTTGGTGTATATTGTTGAATTAACAGTTTGGTATTAATGGTTTTGTTTGTGTTTTTCCTTTTAAAATTAAATTTTTATTATGTAATATTTAGTTAATATTAGTTTTTTAATAAAATTTAATATTTATTAATTAATTAATAAATTAAGTCTCAATATGGCTTTATTTTGTCAGAACACGATTCTAAGTGATGTTTAAGTATTAGATGGCATGCACTGCAGGTTGTTTGCTATTATTTTTTTTATTAATTCCATTCAGTATCCATTCAATATTTTTAATGTAAGTTTATGTTTAAAATTAAATTTATTTTAACCAAAAACAATTCTAGTATAATTGGGAAAATATTATAAATTATGATGTTTATGTTAATTTACGGTAATTGTATGTATTAATTTATAAGTTGTTTATATATCAGTTTTGTAATTAAGATGAGAATAAATTAAAGAATTGATGAGGATTTATCCAGAGGAGCGTTAATATACTTGTAGCTTATCTATGAAATTTAATAGGTGTTTTTATAAAATGCTGAAATATTCAGCTAAATTCTGAGCATAAAGCAATGTGTTGCTTAATTAATAACTTTTTATATTAAATATAATGGCAATGGAGATGCTTAAGTATGGCCATTTGTTGATTTTTTAGTTAATTAAAAATTAATTGTATATTAAATAACTATGAAAGCATTCATAAAGTAGAATTATAATTCTATTATTGTTGATTTTTATAAGATAAATTATATTTTTAAGGGTGTTCAGGTTCTAGAAGGTATTACTGAATTTAATGTGGAGTGTTGGGAGACGGAGGGTGATTTTCGGAGCTGTCGATGCGGCTTAACTTATTAAGATTATAGACTCACCTTACGCACTGACATGATAAACAATGTATAATGAAATCTGATAGATACAGGGATTTCATCAGGAATGAATAAAGA
>NZ_AMFF02000010.1:1571-10775 GCF_000297215.2 Piscirickettsia salmonis LF-89 = ATCC VR-1361 | reverse complement strand
TTAATCTCACGGCTAATCGTGCTAGGAGAAAAGCCAAGTGCTCTAGCAATTGATCTGAGCGAGTCTCCCTCTGATAACCGTTGTTCGATATAAAAACGATCTTTTTCATTTAAGTGCCGATAAACCATCTCTACCCTCTAAGTCAAAAGGCGAACTAGAGAGTTTATCTGTATGAATATGAACTCTCTACTGAGTGTTGCACTTCAGATGACGGAGGGCGTTATCAAAATGTCCCCGCTTTAACCTTAATCTTTCAAGGTTTTATTTTTGAGAAAATACTTAAGTGCTTTAGAAAAAGACTATAAAAGTAAGAGATAAAAAAACCTGACTTAATCAATTAAAGTCAGGTTAATTTGGTGGGCCCAGCAGGATTTGAACCTGCGACCAATGGATTATGAGTCCACTGCTCTGACCAGCTGAGCTATAGGCCCCCAGGAAGCTTGAGCTTATCAAGCGAGCTCAGATTCTAGCTAAGTTATTCTTCTGAGTCAAGAAAACTCTTCAAAATTTCTGAGCGAGTTGGGTGGCGCAGTTTACGTAAGGCTTTGGCTTCAATTTGGCGAATACGTTCGCGAGTTACGTCAAATTGTTTGCCAACTTCCTCTAGCGTATGGTCAGTATTCATATCGATACCAAAGCGCATTCTAAGGACTTTTGCTTCACGTGGCGTGAGGTTTTCGAGAATATCACTGGTGGCTTGCTTTAACGCATCACCCATGGTTGAGTCAACGGGGAGTTGCATGGTGGTATCTTCAATAAAATCACCTAAGTGTGAATCTTCGTCATCGCCAATCGGTGTTTCCATAGAAATTGGCTCTTTAGCGATTTTGAGGATTTTACGGATTTTATGCTCTGGCATCTCCATGCGTTCAGAAAGCTCCTCAGGAGTCGCTTCACGGCCGAGTTCTTGGATCATTTGACGTGAGACGCGGTTAAGCTTGTTAATTGTCTCTATCATATGTACAGGAATCCGGATTGTCCGCGCTTGATCAGCAATTGAGCGGGTAATTGCCTGGCGAATCCACCATGTTGCATACGTTGAGAATTTATAACCACGGCGGTATTCGAATTTATCTACCGCTTTCATTAGGCCAATATTGCCTTCTTGAATGAGGTCGAGAAATTGTAAGCCTCGATTGGTGTATTTTTTTGCAATGGAGATGACCAGACGCAAGTTAGCTTCGACCATTTCTTTTTTAGCACGATGGGCCTTGGCCTCACCAATAGAAATATTACGATTGACTTCTTTAATTGCAGTGACATCAAAGTTTGATTCTTGTTCAAGAGAGATGAGCTTTTTCTGTGCACGAGTGACTTCTGGAGCCAGGGACTGTAGTGCTTCAGAGTAAGATTGCTCGGCTTTAATTTGATACTCTATCCACTCTAGATTGGTTTCATTGCCTGGGAAAATATCAATAAATAGCTTGCGGGGCATTTTCGCTTGATTAATGCACAAAGCCATGATGTGACGCTCATGTTTGCGGACTTGGCTGAGTAAGCCATGTAAGTAGTTGGTGATTTTATCGATCATATTGGGCTTTAGGCGAAATGTCATTAATACTTTAGACAGTTCTTCACAACGCTGTTGTGTTTTTTTATGATGAATTCCGTGTTTTTCCTGAACCTGTATAACCGCATCATAGGCAGCTTTTAGCTCGGCAAAACGCTCTGCCGCTTCCTCAACATCCAATGTGTTATCGACGGGGATTTCTTCATTGTCATCCTCACCCTCACCGTCATCAGTACTGTCGTCTTCTGTCAAGGCGGCTTCAAAATTATCATCGGCTTTATTGGCATCATCAAGCATGGAGCCGATGTTGCTTGTCGGAGCTTCATCTTCTTCGGTGATATAGCCACTGATAATATCATCTAAACGGATTTCTTCGGCTTCAAATCTTGCATATTCTTCAAGAATAATCGCTGTGCTTTGTGGGTAATGGGCGATTGCCTCAAAGGCTTGTTTGACGCCTTCCTCGATGCGTTTAGCCAGCTCAATTTCACCTTGGCGCGTTAATAGCTCAACGCTGCCCATCTCGCGCATATACATGCGTACTGGGTCGGTTGTTCGCCCAAACTCAGCATCTGAATCGAGCGCTGCAACGGCATCGTCAGCATCATCTTCGGCAGAGCTGGCATGCTCATTCATGAGTAAGCTGTCAGGATCGGGTGCAGTTTCATAGACGGGGATGCCCATGTCGCTAATCATTGCAACGATCTCTTCAACTTCTTCCGGGCTGCTCATATCATCCGGAAGATGATCGTTTACCTCTGTAAACGTTAAAAAGCCTTGCTGTTTACCTCGAACAATGAGTTCTTTAAACTGCGACCTTTTTTCTTGTTGATCCATACTGACCCCTACACACTAGTTTGACTGCATTTTGGCGAGTCAAATGTTTTATTAACACCATGGTGAGTATTTCACCGCTTAACCTTATTTTTTATTCTTTGCTTCCTGCAAGCAATTGCTTGAGTTCCTCTTTCTCCAGCGCTGAAAGCGTTTGTTGCTGTGCTTTGATCAGCAACTGCTCGGCAAGTCGGTCCTGCGACTTATTTGACAAACGTTGTATTATATCAAGCAATTCATTTTGTGCATGTAATTCATTGTCAATCAATGGGTCAGTGGCTGCTAATTGTGCGAGCAAACTACCTTCTTGGCAGTGGGACCATTGTGATAAGACCATGCCCATGTTTACATAGGGGCGTGACTGACAAAATTCAAGGACTGCTTGTAAAAGATCACCACCTGCCATATGACGAATATGTAGTATGACCTGCTGACGGGTCTCAATTTTTTGACTTAAGCTTGGAAAGTGCATTAATAAAGTCAGCATGCGAGCAATGGCACTATCGACCTCGCACGGTACTGCCTGTGTGCTGTGTTTAATAGCTGGTGTGGGCGCTGAGGATTGTGTCTTGGTCTGATAGAGCAATTGATAGAGCTGCTCCACACGCATGCCGGCCTCTTCAGCAAGTGTTGTGAATAAAATGGTTGCAAATGCACTTTCAGGCAGTTGTGCTAATAATGGCTTTGCTTTTTCAACCAATTTGGCTCGCCCTTCTAAGGTACCTAAATTTAAATTTTTTTTAAGCTCTTGAATCATAAATACTGATAATGGTAGTGCCTGGGTTAGAGCTTGATGAAAGTTAGAAGTTCCTTGTTGGCGAATTAAACTGTCAGGGTCTTCGCCTTTGGGTAGGAGTAAAAAGCGCACAGTGCGGCTATCGCGGACAAAGCTTAAGGTGTGTTCAAGTGCACGCCAAGCCGCTGTCAAGCCTGCGCGGTCACCATCAAAGCAGAAAGTGATGGTGTGGGTGTGGCGAAATAACAGCTGTAAGTGTGAAGCGCCGATGGCGGTACCTAAGGTGGCTACGGCATTGCGAATACCAAATTGGGCGAGAGCAATAACGTCCATATAGCCTTCGACTACAATAATTTCATCTAATTTTTTGTGGTAGCTTAGGGCTTCATAGAGGCCATACAGCTCGCGGCCTTTATGGTAAAGTGGGGTTTCTGGGGAGTTTAAATATTTAGGCTTATCATCGCCAAGGCTGCGCCCACCAAAGCCAATAATGTGCCCTTGGGTATTTCGAATCGGGAACATAATGCGACCGCGAAAGCGATCATACAGCCGATCTTTATTCTCGATTAGCATGCCGGTTGTAATCAGAGCTTTTTTGTGTGATTGAAAGCGTTGAGTTAGGGTATCCCAGCGCTTTGCAATATAACCAATTTGGTAATCACGGGCGATCTCGCCAGACAATCCGCGCGATTTTAAATAATCGATAGCCTTGGGTGTGTGGCGTAATTGGTGTTTATACAGTGCATTAATCTCAGCCATGAGTGTAAGTAATGGTTTTAAGTGATCATGGCGTTGATCTTGTTCGCTAACTGGCAGGGTTAAGCCTAATGGGTTGGCAAGTTCTTTGAGCGCCTCACGAAACCCTAAACCCTCATATTCGATAATAAAGTTAATGGCATTGCCGCTGGCACCACAGCCAAAACAATAATAAAACTGCTTGGTTGCGCTGACGGTAAAAGAAGGTGACTTTTCGTTGTGAAAGGGGCATAGGCCGCTGTGGTTGCTGCCGGTTTTTTTAAGTTGAACACGTTGGCTGACAATGTCGACAATATCGGTTCGAGTAAGCACATCCTCGATAAATTCATTGGGAATTCGCTTGGCCATGGTGCTCTCTATAAATGACAATAACCTCACTTTAATAAATAAAGAGAGGTTATATCAGCTTTGACGACTTTAGTTTCAATTAGGTACAGAGACGCGCTTTGACTTTAGCGCTGACCTTGGCAAAGTCCGCACGACTGCCAAGCTCCGTCTTTAACGCTCCCATCACTTTGCCCATATCTTTGGGCTCTGTGGCACCGCTTGTACTAATTACACGCTCGATGGCTTGGTCAACGTCTAAGTCGCTGAGCATTTCAGGCAGGTACTCTTGAATGACCATAAGCTCAGCTTGCTCTTTTTCGGCAAGCTCTGAGCGCTCTGCATTTTGGTATTGAGTGATGGCATCTTTGCGTTGCTTCACTAGCTTATTCAAAATGACAGTGACTTTCTCGTCATTCAAAGCAGCCTGACCATCAATTTCGACTTGCTTGATTGCAGCAAGAATCAGACGAATGGTGATCAGCCGTGCTTTTTGTTTGGCGCGCATTGCCGTTTTCATGTCATCTTGTAAGCGCAGCTTTAATTCTGACATGCTCTCTGGTCCTTCTTTGTTGTCGTTCTATCTGCTCTTAAAATTAAAAATTTTAGTAGAGACGTGTACGGAATTGAGTTTCGCGTGACACCTTTTTCATGTGGCGTTTAACCGCAGCAGCGGCTTTACGACGACGTACAGTGGTTGGCTTCTCATAGTGCTCACGACGACGTAATTCAGTCAAAACACCTGCTTTTTCACAAGAACGTTTAAAACGGCGTAGTGCAACATCAAATGGTTCGTTTTCTTTAACACGAATGCTTGGCATAAATTAAATTCCTCAGCCCTTACACAATAAATATCTATATCAGACTATATAACTACATATAGTAGATACATTAATATCATTAATATTCAGATGCGACATTTTACCCAAGTTGGGAAAAAATGCAACTAATATACAACTTTAATCTAGTACTCTGGTGAGTATTGGGTATTATAGCTGCATTTAAAGAAATAATATAAGCATTAGTCGTAGAAAAATGAAATCAATATTAACGAGAGTGTTATTTTTATGCGTGTACTAGGTATCGAAAGCTCGTGTGATGAGACAGGGGTTGCTATTTATGATAGTGATCAGGGCTTGATTGCTCATGAAGTTTATAGCCAAGTGGCATTGCATGCTGAGTATGGTGGCGTCGTACCTGAAATCGCATCACGGGATCATGTACGTAAGCTGGCGCCAATGATTCAGCAGTTGCTGATAGAGTCTAATAATCATCAGGAAAGTATTGATGGTATTGCTTATACTGCTGGGCCGGGTTTGGTGGGTGCACTGTTGGTCGGTGCCTCTGTAGCGCAAGCGTTGGCATTGGCTTGGGATAAGCCGGCTATTGCAGTTCATCATATGGAAGGGCACTTACTTGCACCGATGTTAGAAGAAAAACAACCTGAATTTCCATTTTTAGCTTTATTAGTATCAGGTGGACATAGTCTTTTGGTGCAAGTGACGGCAATAGGCCAGTATGAACTATTGGGAGAGTCGATTGATGATGCGGTGGGTGAAGCGTTTGATAAAACGGCGAAGCTACTTGGATTAGGCTATCCAGGGGGAGCAGCTTTATCGCAATTGGCAGAGCAAGGCACGCCAGGGCGTTTTATCTTTCCACGGCCGATGTGTGATCGACCTGGCTTAGATTTTAGTTTCAGCGGTTTAAAAACCTTTGCTTTGAATACTCTGAAAAAGTATGGTCATAACGATCCTCAGGTCAAGGCTGATGTGGCGCATGCCTTTCAAGAGGCGGTTGTTGATGTGATGTTATTTAAGTGTCAGCGTGCGTTAAGGCAAACAGGCTTGCAACGTTTGGTGATGGCCGGTGGGGTGAGTGCTAATAAGCAGCTGCGAGTCGCTCTTAAAAAAGCCAGTGAGCAAAGTAATTTTGACGTCTATTATCCACGTCATGAACTATGCACGGATAATGGTGCGATGATTGCTTATGCAGGGTGCCAGCGTCTAAAAGCAGGCCAGTTGGGTGAAAGTACTTTAAAAGTTACCCCGCGTTGGCCGTTAACAGAGTTGGTTGCGGTATAATCTACTCACATGCTGACTTTAAAGTAAGCTATTGCAAGGCAGGTTAGCTTAGGGAGCGCTGTTTTTTTGACCAATTTTTGGCTCAGCACCGTGAATTAAACGTACAATGTTGGCTTTATGGCGATAGAGGGTAAATATGGCCATGATAATCAGTGGCATAATATAGCCTTCGGTACCGAGCCAATAGCTGTATAAAGGTGCAAGAACGCTAGCAGTTAAGGCAGCGAGAGAGGAGATCCTAAACAAAAAGGCCATGATTAACCAGGTGATTAATAGAGTGAGGCCCAGAGGCCAGCTTAAGGCGATCACTGCGCCAAAGCCCGTTGCTACCCCTTTGCCGCCTTGAAATTTAAAGAAGATGGGGTAAAGATGACCAAAAAAAGCTGCAAAAGCGATGATGCCAAGACCTGCTTCTGTGAGTTGAAGGGTGTGCCCCAGCAGAGTGTGTTGGTTTAAAGCATGAGCGAGTGCAACGGGGATAATGCCTTTGAGTGCATCGCCAACCAATGTAATTATCGCTGCCTTTTTACCGCCAACGCGCAGTACATTGGTGGCACCGGGGTTGCCTGAGCCGTCGGTTCTTGGGTCTGGTAATCCCATGAGCTTGCAGGTTACAATGCCGGTTGAAATTGAGCCGAGCAGGTAGGCAAAAATAACAAGGGCGATACCAATAAACATAGTGACTAATTATTCCTGTAATAAATTTAAATGTATTGTTTTAAGGGTCGAGTTTAATCTGAATAATTTAGGAGCTTAGCGTGGATGGTGTCTTTATTCAAGATTTATATTGTTGATAACTGTGCTGGCGTTTACTGGGTGAGAGATAAAGGAAAATAATCGCTGGAATTTATGAGAGCTTAAGTTATTTTTAGCGAGTTACTATTTTAGTTTGAGTTTGAGTGATTATAAGTTTTGATATTTAAAGAATTTACAGAATTAAATTGTATTATAGGTAGTAAATTATATCGTTATAGTGAATTATATTGTTGTTTAGGGTAATTATTGAATGAATGTGAGAGGCGGTGCGTATGCAATCAGGTGAAAAACTAGTAAAAGAATTGGCTGAATTACCCAAGCCAAGTGCAGAACAGGTGGCTCACAGTCAAAAGCTTGTACAATTATTGCAGCATGAAATTAATCTCCAGCCTGATCGTACTCTGTCGTTTAAGCGCTTTATGGAGTATGTTTTATATGCGCCTAACTTGGGCTATTACATGGCAGGAAGCCGTAAGTTTGGTGCTGAGGGGGATTTTATTACTGCACCTGAACTATCTTCTTTATTTTCTGAGACCTTGGCTTTGCAAGCGCTGGAAATTTTAAGTGTATTTGAGCAAAAAGAGCGTACCTTACTAGAAATTGGTGCTGGCAGTGGTGCACTTGCTTGTGGATTGTTAAGTAAGCTTGCAGAGCTTAATCAATTGCCTGAAAAGTACCTTATTTTAGAGCTCAGTCCTGACTTAATAGAGCGCCAGCGTGAATGTTTTGCTCAATTAGGTGAAACTATTGTATCGCGGGTTGAATGGTTAAGTACCTGGCCAGAGCATTTTAATGGTGTTGTGATTGCCAATGAGGTACTGGATGCAATGCCGGTCCATGTATTTGAAGTAATTAATCAGCAGGCGGTTGAGTTAGGGGTTGGCTTAGATAAGAACCAATTTTGTTGGCAAGCAATGGGGCGTGAACAATCTGTTGTCCAAACTGAGCTTGATCAATGCATTATGAATTATAAGTTAGTTGATGGCACAAAGGCTGAGTTAAATGTGGCATTGAAGCCCTGGCTTTCTGGGCTATATCATGCGATGGCTGAAGGGGTGGTACTATTGATTGACTATGGTGGTAGTGCTTGCGAGGTTTTTCATCCAGAGCGTATGGATGGTACCTTGCGTGCTTTTTATCGCCACCGTGTCCATCAAGAGGTATTTGCTTATCCAGGGCTGCAAGATATTACCAGCCATGTCAATTTTACTGAAGTGGCTAACGCAGCTGATCAGGCAGGGTTTAGTCTTGTTGGCTTTAATACCCAGGCTAACTTTTTATTAAATGCAGGCTTATTAAATTGCATTGAAGAAAAGCTACAAAAAGAGCAAGATTCATTGAAACAATTAAAGCTAACTCAGCAAGTTAAGCAGTTAACATTACCAACAGAAATGGGGGAGATGTTTAAAGTGATGGGCTTGGCAAAAAATTATACTGGGCAGATAAAAGGTTTTGCAACACGGGATCTTTCTTATAGTTTATAGCTCTATGGAATTTACAGAATACATTTGACTGTACAGTGAGGCTATTTTTGCTTTTATCTGGCTTTGTACTAAGAACAGTTTCAATTATGGTTTTTTTCATAATTGACGCATCTTAGTCCTAATTAGGGGATTATTAATGATAAACGGCCATGCAAAGTTTTTTATAGTTTTTGATTTGGGTATTTATCATTTAATTGTGTGGAAAAATCGACTTTGAGCTGCTGAAGCTAATTGCAGTCTGGTTCTTTTTGCTCTTTTGCTGCATGCTCGGGAGCGTCATTGTTCCGGGTATTAAAGAACATAGTTGGAAGGTTTTCTCGAATGTTAAGACTTTCTTCAATTGATAGCCAAGCATCGTCATAGCTTACTCCAGCTTCTTGTATTAAAAAAAGTGTATTTTTGTCAAGATGAATTAGTTGTGGGAAATCATGGTGTGAAAATGTTTGCGTAAAAAGGACATTTTTTCTTGGCTCATCTCTAAGGGAATGACTAAATAGCATGGCAGCTTTATTATCAAATATTTCATCAACAAAACTTCTTTTTGAGCCATATTTTGTAATATCATTTTGATTAAAGTAATCATCAGGAGTGATGGTAATCTCTGCTTGTGAAAATATCTCCTTTATTTGGTCAAACGAGTAAGTATCTCACCTTACGCACAGGTCATAAACATTTTAATCGCCTAAGCTCTTCAAAAGCTATTTGATTTGACCGCACAAG
>NZ_AMFF02000010.1:0-1209 GCF_000297215.2 Piscirickettsia salmonis LF-89 = ATCC VR-1361 | reverse complement strand
TATCCAGTAGCTCTTTATTCATTCCTGATGAAATCCCTGTATCTATCAGATTTCATTATACATCGTTTATCATGTCAGTGCGTAAGGTGAGTAAGTATTACTTGTTAATAACTTGACTTTATGGCCATTGTCTTGCAGGGCTTTAACTTTTTGAAGTGCAGCTTCATCCACATAAAGTTTTTGACTGTAGTGCGCCTGATTGCTTGGAGCAGTTAAAGTACGCTTATAGGATAATTTAGGAGTCGTTGATATAATACTTTCATCTAGATCTAGCAACAAAACTACTTGGTGATTATCATCGGGTAAAACTGGTCGACTTGCTCGTTTAAACCATTCTTTTCGTGTAATCGGCAATTGTTCAGTTGCTCCTCCTTCTGCCCTTGCATTGAGTCTGGTTTGTTCATTAACTATAATCTCTAGTTCCTGAATGTATAAAGTTCCATTGGTTGTATCTACTCCATAAACTGGGTTATCGGGAACATTATTGGTATCAACTGGAATGACTGAAAAGCCGAAGTCCAGGGCTAGTTCAATATGCATTTTTGCGTTATCAATTAATATCACATTTTCATATGCTACTCTTCGACTTTCAGCTATTTGCTTAAGGCTTTCTGTTTTATCTGCTGTTTGATTATAAAATTGGAAGTCTGCTGGCAGATTAATACCATATTCAGTTTGAAAAAAAGTATGAATGCGGTCTTTAGAAAGCGGTCCAGTTGTTGCAAAAGCAATTTCATCACCATTAGCCAAAATAGCTTTCATAATTTCAGCCATTTTTTCTCTATTGATTGTGTAGCACATACTTCTTGTATTGTGATAGACATTCTCATGGAGTGGGTGATAGGGATTATAATGGGATGGATCTATTTGGACCTGGTTTATATAGGGTTGGCGTGTGGGGCTAATTGTAGTTAGCAGTGTTTCTTCGATATCAAATACAAAAATTTTTTTCATTCTATTGATTTCACACTATTAATTGCATTTAAAATATAATAATTTTATAGAGTAAATAAAACAATAAAATTATATTTTTTACTTATAGCATAAATGTTTTTTTTAAAATCAAGGGTTAAGTAAATTTAGTTTAACATATTTTGATCTTTCCAAACGGTGCTATTTTCCTTTAAGTGCAGTTAACCGACAAATAAGTAAAGACTTAGCTGATGCTTCTTTATAATAATCAAAAGATCGTTCGCTGCGAGCCATGGA
>NZ_AMFF02000009.1:17954-51191 GCF_000297215.2 Piscirickettsia salmonis LF-89 = ATCC VR-1361 | reverse complement strand
TCTGTGCGCAGCGAGAGTAAGCCGGTGACATAAAGACCTTTAAAATCGAATTGGGGTGTGCCAGTTTAATCTCACGGCTAATCGTGCTAGGAGAAAAGCCAAGTGCTCTAGCAATTGATCTGAGCGAGTCTCCCTCTGATAACCGTTGTTCGATATAAAAACGATCTTTTTCATTTAAGTGCCGATAAACCATCTCTACCCTCTAAGTCAAAAGGCGAACTAGAGAGTTTATCTGTATGAATATGAACTCTCTACTGAGTGTTGCACTTCAGATGACGGAGGGCGAAGGGAATGACTTAACCTCCACTTTATTATTATAAATATATATTTTTTATTGTAAATATTTTATTGTAATATTATTAACTTTTTTACATGTGTAAGTTAACATTTAATATTTTGTTAATAATATTTATAGGTCGTGCCTAGAATTAATTTTATTGCAATATTGGGTGTATAAGTGCAGCCTGATAAATATACTAAATAAATATTAGAGTTAAGTTGTAGTGTTGTTGGCTGAGCATAAACAGTTACCTTAAATAACTTTAACTAGGCATCAGCCTCCAAAACTATAACTTTTTCTTGATTAATTAAATTTAATCTAATGGTTTGTGCTATTGGTTATAGCGTGCTGATGCACTAGAATCAAAAGTTGTTTTTTCTTTCTGTTGACTAAAAAATAGTTGTGAATCACTTTCTTGAATGTGTTCTTTATTGCTCGCTTTTATTATTTCGAGAATTTTAGGGCAAAAGCTTTCAAACTGAGTACCATGGTTTGCAAAATTAGAAGAAGATAGAAATTCATTTTCATATATGAATAATTGCAGTTCTAAATCTTCTTGATTTTTTTCTTTAGGTATAAAAAAGTTGAAAATTAAACCTATTACATTAGCCTGATATTTTTCATAGCAGGCTGCTATTAAATTTTGTTGTGTGCTTTCGATTTCAGTTGGTATGCTTTTTTTGGCATTTTCAAATATTTCCTTAACTTGATTGCTTATGCCTTCAATGTTAATCAATTGCGGTGGGTGTCCTAGTAGTTCTAGAATACAGTTTGATTGATCACCTAATCCTAGCTGATCTAATTGTTCAAATGCTTTGGGATGGTAAGATAGATTAAAGCGGCTTAACGGATAGGTGCTGGCTTCTTTAAATTGCTCTTTTATTAATTCATAAAATGAATCATTATCTTCTTCAGCTGTAATGTTGATCGCACTTTTAAGCTCTGCGTTAAAGGATTCTTGTAGGTCTGCAGAGGCGGCAAAGCTTATTGATTCTAAAAAAACAATTTCGAGTAATTTTTTGCCGGCAATGCTTTCATTTCTATCTTTGAAAAAGCCAATGACCCTTTCACTTTCGAGGCTATGATCAGTTTTTGATTTAAAAAAATCATTAAATTTAATATATAATTCAAGATGGCTTGTATCAGGGTATCTATTTAATTTATTTTGTAAAGACTCAAATTCTTTTTCAATTTCTCCATCGCTGAAAAGTTTGGCAATCTCTTGAAAGTTTGGGGTAGTGCCTTGAGAAGACAGGATAGACGTTCTATGGTTGAGGCTCAGGTCAAGATCTAAGAAATATTTTTTAAAGTGTAGTAAATATTGATTTAGGATGTCATTAAAAGATGGCATATATCTTACCTATAATCAAAATTATATTTTTTATTAATATTTTAAGTGAAAATAAAGTAAGTGTAAACTACATTTAATATATTCCAAAAACATAAAAAATCCATAGCAACTTTTATTTTGTTTTTTTGTAAAATTATGTATAGTATTATGTTAATTTTTATTTCATGATATAGTGATATTGCGGTTCGGTGGATATCATTTTAAAAGGAGTTACTTTATATCATGGCACTTTAAGTATAATAGCAATCGCCTCTGCTTTATTTTGATGTTTCTTGATTGTTTACATTTATCAATAGATAGATGGTTAGAAAGATAATCTTTTTGACTTTAATTGGCAATATTAATTAGCCATAGATAAAAAGAAAAATAAAGGGTGGGTAAATTTTAGCTATCTTTGTTTAGTTTGTGGAATTATTAAAAATAATAATGGAATACCTCATGGGTTGAGAAGGTTTTTTATGTTAAATTTTGAATTATCTAATGGAGATAAAGTACCTGGAGTAGGTCTGGGAACATGGTTAGCAAGTGATGCTGAGGTCTTTGCATCAGTGAAGCAGGCGCTTGAATGCGGTTATCGTCATATTGATTGCGCACCGATCTATTTAAATGAAAAAGCGGTGGGGCAATCTTTAAAAGATAGCTTAGGGTCAAGGCTTTTAAGCCGAGATGAGTTATGGGTAACATCTAAATTATGGAATAGTTTTCATGAACCAGAAAAGGTGGTGGGAGCACTAAAAAAATCCTTGTTTGATTTGCAGCTCGATTATCTGGATTTATATTTAATGCATTGGCCTGTAGCATTAAAGTCTACTGTGGGCTTGAACATAGCTGAAACTGCAGATGGTTTTTTATCTTTAGAGCAAGTGCCGCTGACTGCAACATGGCAAGCGATGGAAGAGCTGGTGAAGCAGGGCCTAGTAAAGAACCTTGGCGTTTCTAATTTTTCTATTTCTAAACTTAAGATGTTGCAATCACAGGTGAGTATACCGCCTGTGGTGAATCAAGTTGAAAGCCATCCGTATTTAGTGCAACACGATTTAATGAAGTTTTGTCAGAGTCATAATATACATGTGACCGCTTATGCTCCGTTAGGGTCAGGCGGCCGCCCTGAGCACTTTAAAGAACAAGATGAGCCTGCTGTTACTGTATTGGCTAATACTAGCATTCGTGATATTGCAAAAAAATATTCGCTGACGGTGGCTCAAGTGATTTTGCAATGGCAGTTACAACGTGGTGTTTCAGTGATTCCAAAGTCATTGAATGTGATGAGAATGCAAGAAAATTTAGCGGTGATTGATGCTTTGAAGTTAGAACACAGTGATATTGCGGTTATTAATGAATTAGATCGAGCTTACCGGTATTATGTGGGGAGCACATGGACCTGTGATGGCTCCCCTTATGTTGCGGATACATTTTGGTGTTAATGTAATAAAATTTTTGCTTTAAGCAATCTGCCAATTAGGGTGAGTCAGATTGCTTCAGCTTGTTCAAGCTCCCATTGAACGCCATATGGGTCAAGAAAGTAAAAGTATTTGATATGTGTAACCGCGTCACATATTTTGCTTTTTTCTGCTAGATTGTTTTCTTTTTGGCTATCGTTGCAGATAAGAAAATTACCTGGATGAATAGGGCTAAGTTGATAAGGTTGATATTGTGGATGATCGGTAATCATAGAGACATTTGGAATAGTCTGTAGATAGCGAAACGCTTGCTCGATGTTTTCAACTGTTAGGGCAATATGTCTGACCCCAGCGATGTCATTGGTGTTGCCAATACTACGATAGTCATCGCTTTGTGGGTAATGATATTGCATCAGTTCAATAAAAATAGGCTGGCTAGTGGTATTGATTTTTAAGATTGCCATATCAAGATTGACTTTTTCCGCATCTTCTATGAAACCTGCTGATTTAGCAAAACCAATGTTTTTAAAGTTTGGATAGAGCCTTAATAGCTCCATTCCAAGTGCTTCTTGGTAAAATGAAATAGCAGTATTGATATCATCAACAACGATATTGATGTGTGCGAGTCCTTGGCATTTAATCATGATTGATTAGTCTCCTTGTTGGTTTTTTAATTAAACAGTTGAGTGTTCATCAAAAGTAAGAGGGCGTCCGGTTTGATCATGTAGCATCAGTGCGGCTAAGCAAGTGGCTGATGCGGCGATGGTGAGAATGTAAGCGGGTGCAGAATTATTATGAAATAGTGATATGGCAATATTGCAAAGAAGGGGCATCATGCCACCGATACTACTGCTCATACTATCAACAATGCCGACGCCAGTGACTCGAACGGGTGTTGGAAAGAGTTCGGAGTAGGCACATTGAGCACTGGAGATGGTAATGGCCATAAACGTGTCAATAATAATCATAAATAAGGTAATAGCTAGCGTGGTTTGTATGTTCATCAGCTGGAAAATGAAAATACTGCTAATTAATGTCAAGATGGAAATAATAGTGAGTAGGCGTTGCCTGCCGATAATATCAGAGAAATAGCCAGCGATAGGGTAGAGTACCGTTAAATATAAGGTGGCAATGGTGTAGGCTAAGGATGATTGGCTGGTTGGAAAACCTTGATTGGTGGCCAGTGTTGGAAAAGAGAAACTCAGGCCGACTAAGCTGTTGCCAAGAAAGCCTAAGCAGATACCGATAAATACTTGTGGGCTGTGGTGCTTAAAAAGTGCTGACACTGGTAAACGGTATCTTTGTGGGTTCTTTTCGAAGATTGTTGATTCGAGGACGCCACTTCTAAAGATAAGGCAGATAATTAATAGGAAGGCGCCAAAGACAAACGGAATTCGCCAACCCCACTCGAGCATAACATTGGCGGGTGTTATTTTTAGCAGCAAATAAGCCATGGCAGCGGCAAGCAACGAGCCGAGAGAGTTCATTGCAAAAACAAAGCTGACATAAAAGCCACGCTTTTTATTGGAGACGGTTTCAGCGATTAGTACGGCTGCACTAGATGCATCACCTCCTAAGGACACTCCTTGTAGGCAGCGTAATGTGAGTAAAGCAATAGGGCTAAAGATCGGTGCTTGGTGTCCATTGGGTAAAATACTGATACATAATGTTGAAAAGATCATAATAAACGATGTAGTAATGAGTGTTTTTTTTCTACCGTAACGGTCGGCGAAGTGTCCCCACATGATACTGCCTACTGGGCGAAAAAGGGCACCTATGGCATAGATTGCAAAGAGTGGGTCAATACTTAGGTGTAAGTTAGGAAAAAAAACGCGACTAAGTGAAGGTGCGAGGATGGCAAGTATTGCAAAGTCATAATACTCGACACCAGCAATTAAGCTAATGAGTACGGGGGAGTGGGCTTTTGAAGTGTTAGAAAGATTGCGCATAAATCGTGTGCTGTATTCTCGTTTTGCTCAATTTACTTTGGCTGGTTGGTTGCATGTCGTAATTGCGTAATAGCTATAGTTATCGTTTAAGGCGTCGTGCACGCAGGTGCAGCTTAGGGTTAGTGTAAAATAACTCTGTACGTAAGAGTATGGGCAATTTGACTGAAAATACGGATATAACGCAGAGAAAAAAATTCAATTGCATAAGATCTGCATAAAAACTGTATAAATTGTAGTGTCGAATCCGTACATGATAAATAGACAGTAATAAAAGTCAAGTTTGATAAAATATATGTTACTGATTGATATTGCTGGCTTTTAACTTTTATAGAATAATTCAGTTATTATTTAATTTTTTATGGGTTTTTATTTTTAATATTCATTTTTTGTTTAATTTAAGAGTTAAATTATAATTAAAGTGTATTTATAGTATTATATTTTAATTTTGTATATTTTTTTGATATTTATAGAATGTTTTGTATTTAATGAAATGCTCTTCGTAACTTTTTGATTAGAGAAAATGCGACCGCTTTATCCCTTGACGTGTATTTACGCGTTGAGGTGCTGTAGCTAAAAAACTAGGTATTGAAAGAATAAAGGCGATTCTAAAGATTAAGGGGCGGGTGATGACAGAGAAAGAATTAAGAATACAGCTTGCAGCAGCACATCGTTTGCTTGCCCTGTTTGGTTGGGAGGATCTTGTTTCTACGCATTTAACGATTTATCTGCCAGAGTCTGACCAAATGCTTGCAACGCCGTATGGCTTGTTATTTGATGAGATTAGAGCATCAGATATTGTGCGTATTGATCGTGAGGGTTATGCCATTGGTGAGTCGGGGTATTCTGTGGTTGGTGCTGGGGTGACCATTCATAATGCGGTATATGATGCTAACCCGCACAATCGAGCTGCGATTCATACCCATAGTATATATGGAACAGCAGTATCATCACTGGAGTGTGGCTTGCTGTTTACTAATCAGCATTGCTTGCGTTTTTATGAACAGGTTGCTTATCATGAGTTTGCGGGGTTAGCGTTTAATGTTGATGAGCGAGCGCCAATTGCGAGTGCGTTGACCGATAAACCGGTTATGATTTTTAAAAATCATGGTTTGCTTGCCGTAGGCTCTTCAATCGTTGAAGCGTTTTATTATATGTATTACCTTGAAAAAGCCTGTGAATTACAGATTAAAACTTTGTCTGCTGGCAAGGCAATTGTACCGATTTCTCATCAAGATTGTTTATTAACTGCACGGCAATTTAAAGAAGTGTGTAAGCCTCAGATGGTTTTTGACGCATTATTGCGTAAATTGGATCGAATTGATGATAGTTATCGTAATTAATCTGGTCATAGGGTATTTTATACCTTAAATTTAGGTATCAGAATAATGTAGTAGCAGTAAAAGTAAAGGGATAGCTTAGGTGGCAATGCAAGATCATGTTGTGGTCGTGACAGGTGGTTCTATGGGAATAGGGTTGGCTGTTGTGAAAAAGTTTCTTCAAAAAAAAGCGATTGTCTATAATTTAGACTTACAGGCTGGAGAGTCTGGTCGTTATTTAGGTTGCGATGTGTCTGACAGTCAGCAAGTGAGTCGCGCTATTCATGAGGTGATTCGGCAAGAGGGGCGAGTTGATATTCTAGTGTCTAATGCGGGGGTTCATTTTTCTGCAACGATTGAAAATAGTGCAGAAGCTGATTATCAGCGGGTGATGGACATTAATGTAAAAGGGACGTTTTTTAGCGTGCAAGCGGTTATTGCACAGATGAGGCAGCAAAAATCAGGTAATATTGTTTTGCTCTCGTCAGAGCAAGCTTTTGTTGGTAAACCGAATTCCAGCTTGTATGGAATGAGCAAAGCGGCAATTGCCTCTTTGGCTCGAACGACTGCATTAGATTATGCAAAGTTTAATGTACGTGTGAATGCAGTGTGTGCAGGAACGATAGAAACACCATTGTACCATCAGGCGATTGATAACTATTGTCATCGTACTGGCGCAGATCTGACACAAGTGCATCAAGAAGAAGCGGCTTTACAGCCTTTAGGTCGTATTGGTCGACCAGAGGAGGTGGCTGAGTTGGTTTATTTTCTTGCCAGTGAAAAGGCTGCTTATATTACGGGCAGTTTGCAGGTGATTGATGGTGGTTATACCACGCGTTAAGTGATTATATGGACGATTGCTGCGCCTTGCCTTGACAGTGTTTGTCTGTCTTCATACAGTCGAGTATGTAAAAGAGAACGAAGAAACAAACGATTAAGCAAGAAGATAAGGATATTAATCATGCAAACGTCAACAGATCATGTTGCTAGAGCACAAGAATATATGCAAGGCGTAAATAAAGCGATTGCTCAGGCAAAAAGCTGGAGTTTTGATACGGTTGCAACGCGAGGGATTTATACGACAGAAGAAGCCTTAGCAAATAATCAAGGTTCATTGATAGAGCCGGTATATTTAACCTCAGCGCAAAGTTTTGCTGATGATAAAGAAATGCTTGCGGCGGTGGAGTATAAGATTCCACGTTGGGTGTATAGCCGTATTAGTAACCCAAGTTTATATTACTTAGAGGCAACCTTGGGACTATTAGAGTCTTATGGCTGTGAGTTTGTTGCGTCGGCCTGTACTACTTCTTCTGGCATGGCAGCGATAGTGGCGGCGATAGAGCCTTTGTTAGTGCGTAAAGAGCAGGAATGGAATGCTCCGTTTAATTTTGTTAGTTCCAGTCATGTCTATGGTGGTACGTTTCAGCAGTTTTCTGTGCGCCAGAAAGAGAAAGGCTGTCAGGTACGTTGGGCTGCGCCTTGGGCTAATATCAGCGAGTGGGAAGAAAAAATTGATAAATATACTCGGTTTGTTTATATCGAAGTGCCTTCTAACCCAAATGTGACTCTCTGCGATATTAAAGCTCTTGCCACATTGTGTGATCAGTATGATATTCCGTTGGTTGTTGATGCAACATTGGCAACCCCTGCGCTGTTCAGGCCCTTAGCCTGGGGGGCGGACATTGTTATTCATTCACTGAGTAAATCGATGACAGCTTCGGGCTTGAGCATCGGTGGTGTGTTACTGAGCCGGCCAAATATTCGTGGCTATTATTTGAGTGATGAGGTTAAAAATGATTATGCGACTTATGTAAAATTAGAACCTCATCGTGATAATGGCTCGTGCATTTCACCATTACAGGCAATTATTACGCTTTCTGAAGTGCGGAGCTTACGCTCTCGTACTTGGCAAATGTCATCCTCGGCCTTAAAAGTAGCAGCATTCTTAGAGAGTCACGCGGGTGTTGAGAAAGTCTTGTATCCTGGGCTGAAGTCTCACCCTCAGTATGGGTTGGCCGAGGAGTTGATGCAGCTGGTTGATAGCGATGAATCCAGTCACGGTGGATTATTGTCGTTTTGTGTTAAAGGTGGGCATCTGTCTGCGTGTGAGACACTGAATCGCCTTGGTGTTGTTTCACGGGCGTTGGATCTTGGGCGAGTTAAGAGTGTTGCTAATATTCCCGCGATTTCAACGCATCAGCAGCAAGGTGACACAGGACGAGAGTTGGCAAGTATTCCAAGTAATTTAATCCGCTTATCTATTGGCCTTGAGAATCCACAAGATATTATAAATGACTTAGAACAAGCTTTATCATAGTGAGAGTTAGGGTATTTGCTTAGTTTTATTCTTAATATGTTCTAAGCTTTTTTTACCCGTTTTTGTATAAAGTGAATAAACTGCCATACTTTGCTTAAATTGCTGTTATTGTACTGCTTTAAAATTTAAGTGAGTGTGGTATTAAATATCATATCTGTTTTTGTCATCGTAAGACCCTGAGCTTATCTGTTAATTACCAGCAAGAAATTGAGGTTAGGGCTCCTATTGGTACACCTTGGCAAGAAATTAATGCATTTATTCAAGATCGCGCAGCTTGGATAAAGCAAAGGCAAACAGAATTTGCTGATCTTTATACTAAAGTTGATTACCAGTATATAACGAATGAAGTGCATTACTTTCTTGGCCGGTCTTATCAATTAAGGGTTTATTCTTCACGCCGTAATGATTTGATAATAAATAAAAATAATAAAAGTCAGAGCCGCGACGATAAACGAGTGCTTTATTTGGGGGTGCATGCCTTAAGTAATCCTGAGTCTGCTTTATATCAGTGGTATCGTCAGCAAGCAACAAGAGTGTTTAGTGCTCGCTATGATTACTGGTTAAAGCAAGCACAAGAAAAGTTAATAATAGATTGGGAGTTAAGTTTAAACGTTGTGATTAAACGCTTGAAAAGCCGCTGGGGGAGTTATTCAACACGGGGGCGGATTAACTTAAATTTAGAGTTGATTCGCTATCCGCAACGTTGTTTGGATATGATTATTTGTCATGAATTATGTCATGTGCGTGAGCTTAGGCATAATAAACGCTTTTTTAATTTTCTCACTAAGCTTTATCCAGATTGGCAAGAGCAGAGCCAGCTATTATCTCGCTTAAGTATGAAGTATTAAATATTCAGGGCAAAAAGCTGAAATAAAAATTAATTAAAGTCGGTTGCTTTAGATCAGGGGTTATATTAATAAAGCAAAATAACATCTGATCTAGATTAGGCTTATTAGGCTTGGTTTATTTTGGGACTGATGTGTTTGTACTATGCAAATTTTCACACGCATACAGGGTATTTTCGAGTAGGGTCGTCACGGTCATCGGCCCAACACCACCGGGTACAGGGGTAATATGAGCGGCTTGTTCCAAAGCACGGTTAAAGTCAACATCACCCACTAGGCGGCCATCTTCTAGGCGGTTGATCCCAACATCAATGACGGTTGCTCCAGATTTAATCCATTGCCCAGGAATAAATTCAGGTTTACCAACCGCGACGACGAGTATGTCGGCGCGACCGACTTGGGTTTGTAGGTCTTTGGTAAAACGATGGCAGGTGGTGACAGTACAGCCAGCAAGAAGTAGCTCCAGACTCATAGGACGGCCCACCAGGTTAGAGGCACCGACAACCACGGCATGTAGGCCATGTAAGGACTCACCGAGGGTTTTTTTCAGTAAAGTAACCACACCATAGGGCGTGCAAGGGCGCAATAGGGGGCGTTTTTGGGTTAGGCGGCCGAGGTTGTAAGGGTGAAAGCCATCGACATCTTTGTCGGGATGGATTAACTCTAAAATTGCATCTGAATTAATGTGGTTTGGTAAGGGGAGTTGGATTAAGATGCCGTCGATCATGGGGTCGGTATTGAGCTGTTGAATGAGTGTAGTGAGCTCTTGCTCTGAGGTTTTTGTGCTCAAACGATATTCTTTTGAGAGTATGCCAACGGCATCACAGGCTTTTTTCTTGTTGTTGACATAGACTTCAGAGGCGGGGTCACTGCCAATGAGGATAACGGCCAATCCTGGGGCACGTAGCCCTTGGCCGAGTCGTTGGTTTATGCGCTTGGCAAGGGTAGTACGGACGTCCTCGGCGATTTGTTTGCCATCGATGATCTTGGCCATGATATAAACCTCAATGCTGTTTAAAGATGTTCAGGTGCTATGAAAGAGGCTGCATTTTCTCATATTGTATGCATCACGTCAGCCTTTAAATAAAAAACTTTATTGGTAATTGTGTGAGTAGGTGCTTGACCTACATGGGCTTATTAGCCTAGAATGTCTAGCGTTTTCTTAACGTTAGTATCTTATGCGCCTGTAGCTCATACGGATAGAGCATCGGCCTTCTAAGCCGAGGGTAGTGGGTTCGAATCCTACCAGGCGCGCCATTGCGAGTGTGGCGGAATTGGTAGACGTGCTGGCTTCAGGTGCCAGTGGGGGTAACCCTGTGAGAGTTCGAGTCTCTCCATTCGCACCAGCTCTATTTTTTAACATGCTTTTAGATATTATTGTTATTTAATTTGTATTGGTCGGTATTCTTCAGATCTGATAAATTTGCTACCTCCCCCTTGAAAAACTTTGCTGCAATCCTTACTTTTAGTTAAAATTTGACGCAACCGGATTAGGTTGGGCTAGACAAGTCTTGGGACAATCCGTAGACTGCGAGAGTTTAGACTTTGGTCATTATTACAAGAATATTAGAGATTTATTGAAATAGAGGTGATGAAGATGCGTGTTGCGGTAGAAGCAGGTGAAGGGTTAGAACGTCGATTGGATATTGCAGTTCCTGCGACCAGAATCAATGGTGAAGTGGATAAACGATTAAAAAAAATAGGCCTTACAGCAAAAATGGATGGCTTTCGTCCAGGTAAAGTACCCTTTGCAGTGGTAAAATCACGTTATGGTGCGAGTGTGTATCAAGAAGTTGCTTCTGAAGTGATGCAGTCGAGTTTTTATGAGGCGATTCAACAAGAAGAATTACATCCAGCCGGTTATCCGCGTTTTGAGTTGGCTAAAGAAGCAGAGAAAGAAGAATTTTCTTTTCAGGCGATTTTTGAAGTGATGCCTAAAGTGGAGCTTATCGACTTGGTTGGCGCTGAAGTAGAAAAAGCGGTGGGTCTGGTTGAGGATAAAGACGTTGATAATATGCTAGAAACGTTACGTAAACAGCACTGTAATTGGGTAAGTGTTGAGCGTGAAGCACAAGATGGCGATCGCTTAGCGATTGATTTTGAAGGTCGTAAAGACGGTGAGACTTTTGCGGGCGGCTCCTCTGAGAACTTTAGCTTAGTGTTAGGCTCGGGTATGATGATTCCAGGCTTTGAAGATGGCATCATGGGAATGAAATTAGCAGAAGAGCGTGTGATTAATGTTGCTTTCCCTGAGAATTACCAGGTCTCTGACCTTGCTGGGCAACCTGCTGAATTTACCGTTAAAGTGAATGGTATCGAAGCGCCTGAACTGCCAGAAATTAATGACGATTTTGCTAAACGTTTAGAAGTGAATGGTGAAACGGTTGAGGCCTTGCGTGAGGAATTGCGGACAACGATGCAGCGTGAGCTTGATCTTTCTGTGCAAAATAAAAATAAAACTGAGATCCTTGACTTATTAGTTGAGAAAAATAGCGTTGATTTGCCAAAAACATTAATCGATGCTGAGGTTGGCCGTTTGCAGCAGCAAATGCAAAAACAGTATGGCCAAATGCAAGGCGCTAAAGCACCAGATTTTCCTGCCTCAATGTTTGAGGAACAGGCCACGCGCCGTGTCTTATTAGGTTTGTTGGTGGCTGAAGTGATTGAGAAAAAAGAGCTAAAACCTGATGCAGAGCGTGTTAAAGCGATGGTTGAAAAATTAGCAGCGGCCTATGAACAGCCTCAATCAGTCATTGATTATTATTACAATAGCAAAGAAAAATTAGCTGAAGTTGAAGCGATTGTTATGGAAGACCAAGTGGTCGATGCTTTACTTGAAGATGCGCATGTAACAGAGAAAAACGTGACTTTTGCTGAGGTGATGAGTACAGCTGCGGCTTAATTTCACGCCTAATCTCACATTGTATGTGTTAATCGTTGCAATGTTTTTTTATACTTAAGAAAAGGTTGCAGCGATTTTTCTTTTTGCGGAAAACTAGAGGGGCAAAAACACAATGTCAATTTCAGCAAATTTAGTGCCAATGGTTGTCGAACAGACCTCACGTGGCGAGCGTTCATTTGATATTTACTCACGTTTATTAAAAGAGCGTATTATTTTTTTAGTGGGCCAGGTTGAAGACCATATGGCCAATTTAGTCGTTGCCCAATTATTATTTTTAGAAGCTGAGAATCCAGATAAAGATATTTCTTTGTATATTAATTCGCCAGGTGGATCTGTGACGGCGGGAATGTCCATTTATGATACGATGCAGTTTATTAAGCCCAACGTTAGTACGTTATGTGTTGGTCAAGCCTGTAGTATGGGGGCATTTTTATTAACTGCGGGTGAGAAAGGTAAGCGCTTTTGTTTGCCGAACTCCTCAGTGATGATTCATCAGCCTTTAGGCGGTATTCAGGGCCAGGCGACAGATATTGAGATTCATGCAAATAATATTCTAGAGACAAAAGAGCGTCTGAATCGTTTAATGGCCAAGCATACTGGCCAAGATTATAGTAAGGTTTGTAAAGATACTGAGCGTGATAACTTTATGAGCGCTGATGATGCTAAATCTTATGGCCTAATTGATCAGGTTGTTGCTGAGCGGGGTATTACCGCCTAAAGGCTCTAGTTTCTTGAAAAAGCATGGTCAGGGCGCCATGTTTAAAAATAAGAGCAAAGATTGTTAAAACGAGGTTAGTACATGAGTGATGAGAAAAACGGACGAGATGAGAGCAGCAAACTCCTGTATTGTTCTTTTTGTGGAAAAAGCCAGCATGAGGTCCGTAAATTAATTGCCGGCCCTTCTGTTTATATTTGTGATGAATGTGTGTCTTTATGTGGTGATATCGTCCGTGAAGAGCTAAAAGAAGGTGAAACTTCTGAAGAGCCCAGTCAGTTACCTACCCCTCGTGAAATTAAGCAGGTGCTAGATGAGTATGTGATCGGCCAAAAGCAAGCTAAAAAAGTGTTGGCTGTTGCCGTGTATAATCATTATAAGCGTCTGATGCCAGGAGGCGGAGAAGTAAAAGCGGATGATGTCGAACTGAGTAAGAGTAATATCTTGCTTGTAGGACCAACCGGTTGCGGTAAGACCTTACTTGCACAAACTTTAGCTCGCTTGTTGGATGTGCCTTTTACCATTGCTGATGCAACGACATTGACAGAGGCTGGCTATGTTGGTGAGGACGTTGAGAATATTATCCAGAAATTGCTGCAAAAGTGTGACTATGATGTAGAAAAAGCGCAAAAAGGCATTGTTTACATCGATGAGATTGATAAGATCTCACGCAAGTCTGATAATCCGTCGATTACACGTGATGTGTCTGGGGAAGGGGTGCAGCAGGCATTATTGAAATTGATAGAAGGTACGGTCGCCTCTGTTCCGCCACAAGGAGGCAGAAAACACCCTCAGCAAGAATTTTTGCAGGTTGATACTGCAAATATCCTTTTTATCTGTGGGGGGGCTTTTGATGGCCTGGAAAAAGTAATTCGTGAGCGTTCTGAAAAAGGAGGCATTGGCTTTTCAGCAGAAGTTCGTGGTAAGGACGAGACAAAAAATACATCTGATGTTTTGCAAAGTGTTGAACCTGAAGATTTAATGAAGTTTGGTTTAATTCCAGAGTTCATTGGCCGACTGCCTGTGACCGCGGTTTTGCGTGAGTTGGATGAAGATGCCTTGGTTCGGGTGTTAAAAGAGCCGAAAAACTCGCTAGTAAAACAGTATAAACGTTTGTTCGAGATGGAAGGCGTGGAGCTTGATTTGCGTGATGATGCCTTGCGTGCAATCGCACGTAAGTCGATTGAACGCAAAGCGGGGGCTCGTGGGCTACGCTCTGTGCTTGAACAAGTGCTATTAAATACGATGTATGAAATTCCTTCACAGGAAGAGGCGAAAACGATTGTTGTTGACCAGTCTGTGATTGAAGGTCAGTCTGAACCTTTAATTGTCTATGAAGAGAGTAATGACAACGATCAGCAACAACAACGTGCCGGCCAGCAGTAACTATGGGGGCGCTGAGGAAGACCTCTTCCTCTCTAAATAACGATAAGTATTGAAAGAGAGGCTAGCTATGCCAGAAGAAAAAGATGAAATGGTCACTGAGTTAAAATCAACTGAAGCACTATTGACATTGCCTTTGCTTCCTTTGCGTGATGTGGTGGTTTATCCGCATACCGTCATGCCTTTATTTGTTGGGCGCACGCGTTCGATTAAAGCACTAGAGGTGGCGATGGCAAAGGACCAGAAGGTCTTTTTAGTTGCACAACGTGATGCTAAGCAGGATGATCCAGGGCAAGAGGGGTTATTTGTAATTGGTACAGTTGCAACGGTATTACAGTTATTAAAACTGCCTGATGGTACTTTAAAAGTTCTTGTTGAGGGAGAGTATCGAGCGCACCTTGATGAATTTATAGAAGTTGATGAGATTCATACAGCGCAGGTGTCTTTGCTGGAGGAAGAGGGTGTTGGCGAGCGTGAGTTAGAAGTGCTTGGGCGTTCACTAATTTCTCAGTTTGAGCAATATGTTAAATTGAATAAGAAAATTCCTCCTGAGGTGCTGTCTTCTATGGCGGGCACTGAAGATCCTTCACGTCTGGCAGATTCAATTGCTGCCCACTTATCGTTGAAAACAGAAGATCGTCAAAAGTTGCTTGAGCAGGCGAACCTGCGTGAACGGCTAGAACAATTGATGGCTTTGCTTGAATTTGAAATCGATTTGCTACAAGTTGAAAAGCGTATTCGTGGCCGTGTTAAGCGTCAGATGGAAAAAAGCCAGCGTGAGTATTATCTAAATGAGCAGATGAAAGCGATTCAAAAGGAGTTGGGTGATCTTGAAGACGGTGGTAATGAGCTTGATGAGTTAGAAAAGCGTATCAAAGAGTCGGGGATGACCGAAGAAGCGCATGATAAAGCCATGTCTGAGCTTAGTAAACTAAAAAATATGTCGCCCATGTCCTCAGAAGCAACGGTTTGCCGTAATTATATCGATGCATTGATTTCAGTGCCTTGGAAAAAACGTTCGAAAACACGCAGCGATTTATCAAAAGCTGAAGATGTTCTGGAGGCCGATCATTACGGTCTTGAGGAAGTAAAAGAGCGTATTTTAGAGTATCTGGCTGTACAAAAACGTGTTAAAAAATTAAAAGGCCCTGTCTTGTGCTTAGTTGGTCCGCCTGGGGTGGGCAAAACATCGTTGGGGCAATCTATTGCTAAGGCAACGAATCGTAAGTTCTTACGGATGGCTTTAGGAGGCGTGCGTGATGAGGCTGAGATTCGAGGGCATCGTCGTACTTATATTGGCTCTATGCCGGGGAAAATCATTCAAAAGTTGTCTAAGGCTGAAGTAAAAAACCCACTCTTCTTGCTGGATGAAATTGACAAGATGGCGCAGGATTTCCGTGGTGATCCAGCATCTGCCCTATTAGAGGTGTTAGATCCAGAGCAAAACCATACGTTTAATGATCACTATCTAGAAGTAGACTATGACCTTTCGGATGTAATGTTTATTGCAACGGCAAATTCTTTAAATATTCCAGGGCCGTTATTAGACCGTATGGAAGTGATTCGGATACCCGGCTATACCGAAGATGAAAAGCTCAATATTGCTAAACGTTATTTATTACCGAAGCAAATTAAAGCCAATGGTTTGAAAAAAAATGAGCTCGCGGTTGAAGATGAAGCGCTAATTAGTATCATTCGTCACTATACGCGAGAGGCAGGTGTGCGTTCTTTAGAGCGGGAAATTTCTAAAGTCTGCCGTAAAGTAGTGAAGCAGATTTTGCTCAAGCGTGAAGATAAAGAAACCTTAAAGCTAACGGCAAAAGAGCTAGAGGATTACTTGGGCGTACAGCGTTATCGTTATGGTGAGGCTGAAGAAAAAGACCAAGTGGGTTTAGTAACCGGCCTGGCCTGGACTGAAGTTGGTGGTGAGCTGCTAACAATTGAAGCAGCCACGACTAAGGGTAAGGGCAAAGTGCAGCGCACGGGTAAGCTTGGTGATGTGATGCAAGAGTCAATTCAAACGGCAGTGACGGTGGTGCGCAGTCGTGCTGAAATGTTGTCGATTCCAGAGGAAAGCTTTGAGAAGTTAGATGTGCATATTCACGTTCCAGAGGGCGCAACACCAAAAGATGGTCCAAGTGCTGGTATCGGCATGTGTACCGCACTGGTCTCTGTGTATACCAGTATTCCTGTACGTTCGGATGTCGCTATGACCGGTGAGATTACCTTAAGAGGTGAGGTTTTACCAATCGGTGGCTTAAAAGAAAAGTTACTGGCAGCACACCGTGGTGGAATTCGTACCGTCTTGATTCCAGAGGAAAACCGTCGTGAGTTAAAAGAAATTCCGGAGAATATTTTAAAAGACCTTGATGTACAGCCAGTGCGCTGGATTGAAGATGTGCTCAAGGTTGCTTTAACAGAGTCTCCAGGGGATTTGACGCGGTTGATTGCATCTTCAAGGGCGCGTTCAACAGAGGGGCAACCGGGGGTTCGCAAGCATTAGCGCTTGACAGCCTTTAGCTGCCCTTGGTATAAAACCTCCATGCCAAGGGTTTAAATTTAAAGTGTACTCAATATAAAATTAGAAAGAGATAAGGGGAATACCTGTGAATAAGAACGAATTAATCCAAAGTATCGCAGCAAGTGCAGATTTAACTAAGCAAGATGCTTCTAAAGCACTGGATGCAACATTGGATGCAATTACAGAGACATTAAAAAAAGGCGATCAAATTACTTTGGTTGGCTTTGGTTCATTTGCAGTGAAAGAGCGTGCTGCACGTACAGGTCGTAACCCACGTACAGGTGAAGAGATTCAAATTAAAGCAGCAAAAGTACCTAACTTTAAAGCGGGTAAAGCGCTTAAAGATGCAGTGAATTAATTAACTTTGTTTATTAACTGACTGCTTTCTTTACTTACTTTTAGAATAAAGCGCGTTGCTTAGTTAAACGCGCTTTATTTTTATGCAAAACAAGAGAGGGTGTATGCTGCAAAATATACGAGATAAAAGCAAGGGATGGGGCACTTGGTTAATTGTTGGTGCTGTTGCTGCAGGCTTTATAGGTATGGGTGCGAGCAGTTACATTTCAAGCTCTGCAAGTAAAAGCCAGACTGTTGCTACCGTTGATGGTCAGAAGATCTCAAGCGCTGAATTTGAAGCTGCTTATAAAAATATGAAGCAGCAAATAGGTGATAATAGTCCATTAAGTGCAAATAATGAGTTGATTAAGGCGCAGACATTAAACCAGTTGATCGAGCGTTATGCTTTGCTAAATAGCATTAGAACACAGGGTTTTTATGTCAGTACTACTCAGACCGATCAAGTGTTAAGGACATTGCCGGTTTTTCAAGAGAATGGCCAGTTTTCACAAGCGCAATACGATAAAGTTTTACAACGTTTTGGCTATACAATCAATCAACTACGCCAAGATATTAGCCAACAGATCTTAGTGAACCAGCTAAATCAGGGTGTAATGCAAAGCGCCTTTGCCTTAACAGGTGAAGTGACTGAATTTACCCAGCTGCTTAATGAAAAGCGTAGCATAGGCTATTTTAAAGTATTAAATGCACCATTTATTAATAAAGTGACTGTCACACAACAAGAAATTGCTAGCTTTTATAAGCAGCATGAAAAAGAATTTATTGCACCAGAGCAAGTAAAGATTGATTCGATTGAGTTATCATTGGCTGCTGTTAAAAAGCAAGTATCTGTAAATGCTCAGGAAATTAAAGATTATTACCAACAGAATATTGCAAATTTTTCCACGCTATTGCAGCGTCATTTTGAGGTGCTCGATTTTCCTTTGAGTCAAACTGATGTGAAGGCGATTGAAAAAGCGCGTAATAGTGCAAAGATGGCACTTACAAAGGCTGAGCAAGGCGAGAGCTTTGCAAAACTCATTAAAGATTACCAGCTCAAAAGTGCAAATAGTTCGGGGGAGTGGGGATGGTTTAGTCGTAACCAATTACCACCAACAGTGTCTGATCGTCTGTTTTCAATGAAGAAAATAGGGGATGCCATGTTACTGGAGCGTCCTAATTTGTTGCAGGTTGTAAAATTGACGGCAATAAAACCCGCAACGACGACAGCTTTTTCGGATGTACGTGAGCAAATTAAAGCGACCTTACTTTCTCAAAAAGCACAGGCAGCTTTTAATGGTGCAGTGCAAAGGTTAAGATCATTGCAGGCGGAGTACCCGGGTGATCTGACAAAAATTGCAGATGCATTAAAAATATCGGTAAAGACTTCTCCTTGGTTTAGTCATGATGCGGGAGTGGGATTGGCAAAAAATAGTAAAGTACTTGAAGCCGCTTTTAGTGATGAGGTATTGCAGCAAAATACCAATAGTCCGGTTTTACAGCTGGATGACGAGCATGTTGCTTTGATTCATTTAGCAGACCATCAGGTGGCAAAGCTTAAGCCATTAAAAGAAGTGAGCGATCAGATTACACAGGTGTTAAAACTTGAAAAAGCACAAGCGGTGGCAGAGGCTGAGGCTAAAAAAATTACTAAGTTGCTTGAAGACGGTCAATCTTATCGGGAAATTACCAAACAATTCGGTTTAGTGTGGCATGAGGTTAGTGATTTATCGCGTCAATCTAAAAATGAGCCTTTTGTTGTGCAGTCGGCATTTGCGATGCCAAGACCTCTGGGTAAACAGTTACCGGTAAAAGTGACAACTTTACCAGAGCAAGGTTATTTGGTGATGCAGCTACTTAAAACTACACCTGGCCAGTCGTCGATGAAACGCTTCGAGCGACAGGCGTATCAAGAAGGGGTGCAGCAGTTGTATGCGCAGTATGACTATAGCCAATATGTCGCTGTGGTGCGTAACCATGCAACGGTTAAACTGAGCTCTTAACTTATTAATATTAAATTTATTGTGGTTGATCGTGGCTTTTAAACGTCTTCTATGGCGAGTGGGTCTTAACTGTGCTCGCCTATTTGCTCGCTTGCCTTATGATGTTCAAATGGATGTGGGGCGTTGGCTGGGCCGAGCGAGCTTATCTTTTTTCAAACGTCGTCGCCAGATTACGGAGGCAAATTTACGTTATTGCTTCCCTGAGCTGAATGAGGAAGAGTTACAGCATCGTTTAGTTCTGGCATTTGAATCTGCAGGTATGGGAGTGGCAGAAACAATTATTGCTTGGTTTCGTCCACAGCTTGATGCTAGTTTGTGTCAGATTGAAGGGTTGGAATATTTAGAAGCCGCTTTAAATCAAAATAAAGGTGCATTGATTCTGGGTGCACATATGACTTGTTTAGAGATTATTGGTCGTTTTTTTGCCAAGGCACAGGCCTATCGATTATTGTATCGTAAGCATGAAAACTCAAGCTTTGAAGATTTAATGAGTCAAGCACGTGGTGAGTATGTCGATGAGTTGATTGACCGTATTGATGTGCGTAAAGTCGTGCGTAGCTTAAAGAACAACTGGCCGATTTGGTATGCGCCTGATCAAGATTTTGGTATTGGCAATGCGCTCTTTACGCCTTTTTTTGGTGTGCAGACAGCAACAACGGTTGCAACCTCGCGTTTAGTAAAAATGTCAGGTTGTCAGATTGTGCCGGTGAGCTTTTATCGTTTACCCCATGCTCAAGGCTATAAAATTAAGTTTTACCCGGCATGGCAGAGCTTTCCTGGAGATTCTGATGAAAAAGACTGTTTGCGCATTAATCAGTTTATCGAGTCAGTTATTTTAAATGCGCCAGAGCAGTATTTGTGGCAACACCGGCGTTTTAAGACACGCCCTCAAGGTGAAGGTTCTTTATATGATTGATAGAAGAGCTAAAATATAGTTATTATTAATCGACCAAGTTGTGCAAGGCTGATGCCACCAAACACTGAAATAGTAATATATGCTAAGGATAGCCAAGAGCTATATTCGCCTTTGATGCCCAATGTGTCTAATGCAAAGCTGGAGAAGGTGGTAAAACCGCCTAAAAGCCCAGTGATGAGCAATGTGGTTAAATAAGGGCTGTAGTTTGTAAATAGCTGGTGTTGACTTAGCTTTAATACGGCCTCAGAGAGTAGGCCAATCAAGAAGCAGCCGATTAAATTCACTGCTAATGTTCCATAAAAGCTTTGACCTAAATGAGCTAAGCTTAGCTGGCTGATGCTATAACGCAAAGCTGATCCCAGTGCACCTCCTATGGTTGCACATAGTAATAAAGAAAATTGCATGTGTATTTATATCCTGGTTTTAGCAGTTATTGATTGATATTAAATTAAATTAAGTCCAAGAAAAACAGAGTGACGGTTAATCATGACGTTGTAACCATAATATTTATTATCAAGCTATTGTGCTGTTTATAGTGTATGTCTTTTATGTTTTAAAAAAGTGATTATAGCAGGAGTTTGCAGATTAAGTACTAAGGTGAGGTTATACATTTTAAACTTGATTACCTTTTAAGGCTAATGAAGGGAGTAGTTGTTTATTGAGCTATATCAAGTAGTTGCCTGCAATTTAGTATGTTTGTCTTTGGGTTTTATTTTATTTTAGGATGTGTACTGCATTGATGATACTACCTAAAGATAAAGACAGATAGCGACGAGTTTAGTGTTTTTTTGCCACACTTAATAATAAAGGGATGCCCTGTTGTAGTGGTTTATGCAAAATTTTGTTATTGAAGCTTTATTCGTCGGTCGGCCGTGTGCTGATTACGATGCGATTTTAGCTTCACTTAGTAATCATAATGGCGCAGATACTGCTGTTACCTCTAAAGTAACTCTCTCAGCTATGTATAACATCACTAGCACTCAGAATATAAAAGCTGCATTAGCCCCTTTATATCATCAGGAATTTGATTGTCTTATTATAGATGATAGTGTTTTCGATAATGACATGACAAACCTGATTGATAATTTTAATTATTTTATTGATTCATTGGTTAAAGAGAGTCAATACTTACCTCCTATGGTGCTATTACTAAAAGAAGGTTATGTCGGTAAGGCATTGGTTAGCCAATATCAAAAAATAGTTACTATTGATTATTTAGTTAAGGATCTGCAAGCTCAGTATTTTAATCTATTGCCTTTTTTAATGTACCAACTTATTGATAAAAATAATTTAAAAATAGAAAATATAAGATTGCAAGAAAAAAATAATGCGATTTTAGATGCCGTTGCTGATGGCATTATCGGTGTTGACGAAAAAGAGGTGATTTATTTTATTAACCATATGGCCTGTAAAATTTTAGGCTATAGTGCTGTTGATGAATTGATTGGGAAGAAAATTGATAAAATTTTACATGATAGTCAAGGTCGGTCACTTACAGAGCTAGTGAAGTATGTTGGTCAAGTGGGCGCCTTTGAAACTGAGGTGACCAGAAAAAAAGGTAATATTTTACCGATAGAGATGCATTGTTCATTGATTTTAGAACAGGTGGAAAAAACAATTGTTATTTCATTTAGGGATATTACCGCAAGAAAAAGGCATGAAGCTGAATTGGTGAGATTGGCTCAGTATGATGATTTGACTAAGCTTGCAAATAAAAGTTTATTTTTAGAATTGTTAGGGCAGGCTATTTCTAGAGCAAATAGAAGTAAATATTATTTTGCTTTATTATTTTTAGATATGGATAACTTTAAATTTGTCAATGATAATTACGGTCATGCGATTGGCGATAAACTTTTGCAAGAAGTTGCGCAGCGTTTAAAATCATGCACGCGTGGGCATGATATTATTGCAAGGATTGGTGGTGATGAGTTTACAATTATTTTAGAAGAGTTACGTGATGAGCAAGATGTTTTTTGGGTGTGTGAAAAAATAAAAACGTCTTTAGCTTACCCTTTTGTTATTCAGAGTGTTGAAATCGAGATGGCGGTTTCTATTGGTATTGTGACATTTAAGGATATTTACCATACTCCAGAAGCACTGTTGCGCTATGCTGATATGGCGATGTATGCAGCGAAACGACAAGGTACAGGTCATTATGAAGTATTTAATCAGGCAATGAGTGATCATACCAAAGAGTTGATTCACTTGCGTGCGGGCATTGCTAAGGCGATCGAAAATGACGAGTTATTTGTGCAATTTCAACCAAAAGTGAATACTGATACTAATTGTTGTCAGTCTGTTGAGGCATTACTGCGTTGGAAAGATAGCCTGTATGGCATTATTAAGCCGGCAAAGTTTATTTCTTTAGCTGAAGAGATTGGTATTATTAATGAGCTTGGCCTTTGGATCTTAAAACAAGCGTGTGTAAGTTGTAAAAAATTAGAGGAAAGTACCGGGCAGGAGTTAAAGGTATCTGTGAATATTTCGATGTATCAAATGAAAGATGATATTGCAGATAAGGTAAAAGAGACTGTCTTAAATTCTGGGATTAACCCAGAAAATCTGGAGCTGGAAATTACTGAGAGCCATATCATGAATAATCCTGAGCAGGCGATTGCTATTTTATTACGTCTTAAAAAGTTAGGTATTAAAATTGCCATTGATGATTTTGGTACTGGCTATTCCTCACTAAGCTATTTAACTCAACTACCGATTGACCGCTTGAAAATTGATAGCTCATTTACACAGAAAATACCAGCAGACACTCAGAGTGTAAAAGTTGTTCAATCAATTATTTCTTTGGCTAAAAGTTTAAAATTAAAAATTACCGCAGAAGGAGTAGAAAATAAAGATCAATTTAATTTTCTAAAAAAATTAAATTGTGATGAGGTACAGGGTTATTTATTATCACATCCATTGTCAGAAAAAGAATTAATTAATTTTTTTAAAACTAGCGTTCACGGAATGCCGACTCGATAGAGCGGTGAATAGGTTTTAATAAGTACTGTAATAATGATTTTTTCCCAGTGATAATATCGGCTTGGACGGTCATGCCTGGGAGTAGAGGGAGTTGTTGAGGACCGAGGGATTGTTGATCAAGTTTGATAATGGCTTTATAAAAAGGGTTGCCCTCAGGGGTGAGAGATGTTGATGCAGAAATAGTTTGAATGGTTCCAGAAATACTGCCGTAGCGAGTAAAGTCATAGGTCATGATTTTGATCGTTGCTTTTGCTCCGGTGTGAATATGGCCGATATCGCGTGGATCAATACGCGTCGAGACAACTAACGGGTCTTCCATCGGCACAATTTCCATGAGTACACCTCCAGGGGCTACGACGCTACTTGGAGCGATAGTAATATCTTTAATGATACCGGTGACAGGTGCATTAATATTAGTATCTTGCAAGCGTTTTTGCGCTTTTTCTAGCGTATGTGAAATTTGTAAGCGTTGTTCATTAATGTCATTGAGTTCTTGTAATGCGGTTTCATATGATTCCGAATCAAGTTGATATAAGCGGTTTTGTGCTTCAACTAGAGCCTGCTTGGCTTGTTGTTGCATGCTCAGTAGAGATGTTTTTTCCCCTTGAGCTTTATTGACGCCACGTAGCATAACGAGGAAGTCTTTACGAGAAAGTATATTGGTTTTGGTAAGCTTTTTATACATTTCGAATTCTTGGGTCATTAATTCAACATTTTTATCAAGTGTTTTCATTTCTTGTTGTAATTGATGGATTTTCTCCTCGCTTTGTGCAAGCTGTGCGGTTAATACTGCACGTTGAGCACGGCGTTTTTTATTCTGTGAACTGAGTAAGGATTGATTATCGGCAATAATTTCATTTAAATTCTCAGTATATTTGCTGGATATTTTTACTTTATTAATTTTATTGGGTTTTAAAATTTTATGGTCGAGTTTATTAATATAAGCACGTAGACGTTTTGATTTTAGTGTGAGCGTGGTAAATTGACTTTTTAATTTATCAACATCTGCAAGCATTGTTGTTGGGTCAAGTTGGGCGAGTAATTGGTTTTTCCTGACATGGTCGCCATCTTTGACAAAAATCTGTAATACCGTACCACCTTCTAGATGTTGAATGACTTGGATTTTTCCTTGAGGAACAATTTCTCCACTAGTGACCGCCGTTTCAGTAATTTTAGATAACGAGGCCCAAATCAGTAAAGTAATTAAGATTATGGTGGAGCAGATAATGGCAAGCGTTGCTAAGCGCAGGTGATTCGATTCTTCTAATAGTGTTGCTGTTGAAATTTGTTGAAGCTGTTTAAAACTCTTACTTTTTTTCATAAGAGGTCCTTAGGCACGCTGGGTAAAACGTCATCTGGTGGCCCTTGTCTGATAATTTGGCCGTGATCAAGTAGTAGTACGTGGTCTGCTAGTTTTAAGTGTGAAGGGCGATGAGTGATTAAAATAACAGTGGTACGACCACGGAGTTTTTTAATTGTTTCGATAAAGCACTGATCCGCTTCGTAGTCTAGACCATTGGCGGGTTCATCTAGCAAAAGTATGGGGGCTTTTTTTAGATAGGCGCGTGCTAATGACAATCGTTGTTGGAAGCTGCTGGCAAGGTGGGCGCCATCACGAATCGGGCTATCAAATTGTTTGGGTAGTGAGAGAATATCATCAATTACACCGGCTTCTTTTGCCGCTTGATAGAGATCACTATCTGATGCTCCTGAGCAAGATAAGCGTAAGTTTTGTGCAATTGAACCATAGAATAATTGCGGCTCTTGTGGAACATAAGCAATGGCTTGGCGCAATGAAATGGGGTTAATTTGGCGAATATCACAGTTATCGATTAAAACACTACCTGCTTGTGGTTGATAAAGCCCAGGAATTAATTTTAGAATTGTTGATTTTCCTGAGCCATTGCGGCCGATAATACCAACGACCTGTCCGGCTTGAACAGTAAAACTGGCCCCAATGAGTGCAGGGTCGAGTGTCGGTGCATAGCGGATGCTGACACGATTAAAGGTGATATTACCTTTAAAATGATGTTGTTCGTTGGTGCTGATGGTGCCGGGTTTGCTTTCAAGCTCAAGTTTCATTAATAAGTTAATCTGGCGAATACTGACGATAAGTTGTTCTAAGCGCGGTAGAGTGGTAAATAATGTTTTAATAGGAGATAGAATTTTCCATGTTAAAATCATAACGGCAATTAAGGCGCCGACGGAAAGCGTGCCATTAAATACCATGAAAACACCAAAAAACAAAATAGCAAGGCCAGATGCGATCATAATATTATCAGCAATAGCTTGAGCTGTTGCAGTAATGACTGTGTTTTTTAAATTATCTAATGTGGCAAGGCCCGATAATTCACGATAGCGCTCACACCAAATTTTTTGGGCGCCGGTATATTTAATGGTGCGCATCAGCCGTAAAGACTCGAGCAAAAACTCCTGGCGCTCTGAATTACTTTGTGCGGTATCTTTAATTTGTGCTTTGGCTTTGGTATGGATTAATACGCCGACAACAAATAATAAAATCCCCATAACAATTGGCACAATAGCAAGCCACTGACCGAGTATTGCAATAATGACTAAAAAAATAAGAATAAACGGTAACTCAAAGAGAATGCTAACGAGTGATCCGGTTAGAAACTCACGGATATTATCAAAGTCTTTTAAGCGCGCCACTTGTGCACCGACGGTTGCACTTTCGGTATAGCTGGGTGATAAATACAGCAAGTGTTCGAAGATTGCATTGCCAATGTCCCGGTCCAGACGTGCACTAATAAATGCTAATATATGTGAGCGTAATAAATACAAGATGCCGATACTGATTAAAGCAATACTTACGCCGATACTAAAGCTTGATAGCATGGAGATCGAATGTGTTGAGATGACTCGATCATAAACTGACATGATAAATAAAGGCGTTGCAATGGCTAAAAAATTAAGCAAAAAGCTGATAAAAAATGTGTGATACATTAATTTTTTATTTTGCCCTAAAATATTGATAAACCAGTTTTTCGCCGTTGGCGTTTGGCCCTTATTCGCCAGTTCCTCTTCAGCACCAATGGCTTTGAAAAAATAACTCATACCAGAGATGACCAGTTCAGGCAGGGTGAGCTGAATATTCGCAGCGCCATCAAAGACGGTATATTGATTAAATTGATTAACGGAGATGACAATCAGTACACGGCCTTCATCAGAAATAAATAAACAGGGTAATAGTCGGTTATCAATTTTATTGAGCTGGGTTCTCATTGTCGTGCAGCTATAGCGTAAATTTAGCATGACCTGGCGAAATGAAGATAAATCTAGTCCTTCGGTAAAGTGTGGCAAATTTTCATTAAGCGCCCGTTGATCGCCCTGCCAGCCTAATGCAGTTAACAGTGGTTCGAGGCTGTTAATAAACGCAGTGCGAATATTATGCTCCTGGGCGGTTAGTGCAGAGCTCATGTGACTTTCTCCACCAGACTTTTATTCTCGAGGATAAAGGTTTTATCTGCATGTGCCAGCAATGATGGGCGATGAGAGACGAGGATGAGTGTGCAGGTGCCTTTAAGCTGTTCAAGTACATTAATTAAGATGGTATCACCTTGCATGTCCATGGCCGTATTGGCCTCATCGAATAGAACAATCGGCGGTTTATGAATCAGGGCGCGAGCAATCGCAATGCGCTGAATGATACCGCGAGGTAGTGATTCCATGGCATGATTGGCAACAGGAGTGTGATAGCCTTTGGGCAAGCGCTCAATAATTGAGTCAAGGCCAAGTAATTGGCTGACTTCTATGGCTTGTTTATAATATTTTTGTTCTTGAAATAGTGTTAAATTATCGATGATGGTGCCATTAAATAAGTCGCCATGTTGGGGCAAATAGGCAATATGTTGGCGGATATTTTGAATTTTTAACTTTTGAATATCGTGGTCGTCGATTAATATGCGGCCTTGATCGGGTTGATATAGCCCCATAATGAGCCAAAGCAGTGAGCTTTTGCCACTGAGGCCATCGCCGGTGATGCCAACAGTGGTTTTTGCTGGAATATCAAGGCTAATATCTTTAAATAGCCAGTTTTCATCATCTTCATCTGTGCTTGTATTATTATTTTTATCATAACGAAAGCTGACATGTTCAAAGCAAATGTGGCCATCAATATGGGCGAGTTGTTTTTGCGTGGGGACATACTCTGGAGGCAGTTTAAAGACTTCTTGTAATTTATCTTCAGCAATACGAATCGACTGTAAGCGGTTCCACACGGAGGTCGCACGATTAATTGGCTGTAAACAGCGCCCTGACAGTAGGGTACAGGCGGCAAGACCACCAATTGTTAACTGTCCTTGTAAGACCAGTAGGGCACCTACTGCAACGGTCGCAACCATACTCAACTGTGAGACTAGCAAGCCAAAGGACATCACCTGGGAGGCTTTAATGCTAAGTTTGTGGTCATTGATTGCACTACTGCCTTGTAGGCGTTCGTAGCGGCGCAGCATTTGGGCTTCCATGGTCATGGATTTGATGGTATGGATGCTTTGTAACACTTCAATAATAAAGTTAAGGCGGCGGTCTTCATGTTCGCGCCGTTGCATCAGTAAGGCTTTTAAGTGCTGGTTGATAAAAATTGTGAATAAAATAAAGGCGGTAATAATAATAAGAGGAACAAAAATAAGCACGCCGCCGATATAAGCGATCAGAAAAATAAAAATCAGGACAAAAGGAATATCAATCAATGAAGTAATCGCCTGGCCGGCATAAAAGTCACGTAGTTGGCTTAAGGAATTTATTTGTTCTAGATGTACACCATGTCCACGCTGTTCATACTCAGAGAGTGTGCTATTGATCATAGTTTTAAAGGCATTACAGCTGGTTTGATGCTCAAATTTTGCATCGGCCCAGGCGCTGACATAGGAGCGACTGATGCGAAAAAGGGTTTCAAGGGTGAGAGCAATCAGCACACCAATCGTGAGTAGATAAAGCGTTGGCAGTGATGAGTTAGGAATAATACGGTCGTATACTTGTAACAGGGCCAGTGGAAATGCGAGCGAAAGTATATTAATTAATAAAGAGACAAGCAGTATCGTTGCAAGAATATGCTTTGCATTTTCCCAAGCACTAAATATGTGTATACGCGGTTCTACAGATGAGTTTGAAAACCCCACAACCTTCGACCATTCTTTACTTTCTTTCTGCCCTTAACCTTAAAGAGTAGTTGATTTTATGGTGTTAGATGGTGGGCTGTTCTGGATCTCTAGTATTTTATAGATATAGCCTAATAATTTAATTGATCGGAGTGGCACTGCAGCCTGGTGAGGATGTGCAGATATAGAGGTAAGGCGTTATTTTCTGTGCTTGCTGGTATTTTTCGGTCACTGTGCTGACAAACTGTTGAGCATGATCTGCTTTGACTAATGCTACGGCACAGCCGCCAAATCCGGCACCGGTCATACGAGCCCCTAGGCAGCCTTCGCTTGCTAAAGCAATTTGTACTATCGTATCCAGCGCGTCACTGGATACTTCAAAGTCTTGGCACAAGCTTTCATGACTTTCGATCATTAGGGTGCCAAAACGTGCAGTATCATGATTGAGTAAAGCCTGTTTGACTGCCAAGACACGGGCATTTTCACTAATGACATGTCGAGCACGTTGATAGGTCGTTTTATCGAGGCGTGCCTGAAGTTGTGGCAAGTTTGTTTCTGACAGAGCGCGTAAGCTATCGACCGCCATACTCTGTGCTGCGACTTCACATTGCTGGCGTCGTTTATTATAGGCGGAGTCAATTAAGCCACGACGTGTAGCGGTGTCCATGACAATAATTTTGCTGTCTTTAGGTAAAGGCAGTTGCTCATAGTCAAGAGAGTCGCAATCAATCAGTAGAGCGTGATTGGCTTGGCCGAGGGCACAAATAAACTGATCCATAATACCGCAGTTGACTTTTATCCACTCATTTTCAGCGCGCTGTGCCAATTTGGCCATTTGTGCGGGCTCCCAGAGCATGCTATTGCTGATGCAAAGCGCATGAGCGATGGCCAGCTCAAAGGATGCAGAGGAGGAAAGGCCCGCGCCGATGGGAATATCACCATAGATCACAGCATCAAAGCCATAGGTGAGTTTTTGATGATAAGTGTGTAGAGCCCAGGCCATACCTTTCGCATACTCACCCCATTCATGATCAGCGGCGATAAGTTGGTCAAGTAAAAAAGAGTAGTGGTCTTCAAAGTTCGTTGCATAAAGATTGACGTGCTGATCTTGACGTGGGCGGATGAGTAAATGGGTGGCTTTATCAATGGCGATGGGCATGACAAAACCGTGGTTATAGTCGGTGTGTTCACCGATTAAGTTGATGCGGCCAGGGCTGCAGATATGCCATTGCGCAGGCTGCGTGTAGTGTTTTTTAAATATTTCAGTAAGGTGAAGTGCCATAACAGTGTTCTCTACTATCTCTTGATTCAATGTTTCTTTGTTTCTTTATTTATGTTTTTTTAATTCAAAGCTTACGTAAGCGGGCTGCTGCTTGCTCTGGCGTTAAATCTCGTTGTGCCTCAGCGAGCATTTCATAGCCGACCATAAATTTTTTAACTGTAGCTGAGCGCAATAAGGGTGGATAAAAGTGGGCATGCAGCTGCCAATGCGTGGTTTTCGACTCTGTTTCTGTGGTTATAGATTGGCAAGGCGCACCGTGCCAGCCCATTGAGTAAGGAAATGAGCAGTTAAATAATTGATCATATTTTACTAATAATGATTTTAATAGCTGGGCGAGAGAATGGCGTAAATCCTTTGAAAGGGTAGGCAAATGTTGCACTGGAAATTTAGGGAGTAATAAAGTCTCATAGGGCCATAAGGCCCAATAAGGTACAACAGTAATCCAGTCATTATTTTCGACAACGGTGCGTTCGCCTAATCCTGACTCGAGTTTTGCATAGTCTAACAATAGGGGTTGTTCATGTTTTTTAAAGTAATCAAGTTGATACTCATCTTCTTTTTGTGCTTCATTGGGTAGAAAGTCGCTGGCCCAGACTTGACCGTGTGGGTGAGGGTTGGAGCAGCCCATAACCGTCCCTTTATTTTCAAAAATTTGTACCCAGCGATAGGTTTGCTTAAGTTCGGTGACTTGGTCTGCCCAGGTATTAATCACCGTGATAATGTCTGCTGGAGACATGTCTGCTAAGGTCAGGTCATGGCGGGGAGAAAAGCAGATGACCCGGCAGACACCGGATGCGGGAGTGTGCTGAAGTAATGGGGATTGTTCTATGATTGTTGCTGTACTCGGATTATTTTCGGGTAATAAAGCAGCAAAGTCATTTTCAAAGACGTAAGTTTCTTGATAATCTGGGTTGGTTTGCCCATTAGCTCGAGTATTGCCTGGACATAAATAACACTGTTTATCGTAGTGAGGGTGTGACTCAGAGGATGATTCTTCTTGCTGCCCTTGCCAGGGACGTTTGGTTCTGTGCGGTGAGACGAGCACCCATTCTCCACGTAATGGATTAAAGCGGCGATGTGGGTGATGAGTCACGGTGGCTCCCTGGAGTTCAGATATAGTTTGGCTTATTGTACGTGTTTTAAGTTTGGCTGCAATCGAGTCAGTGGGACAGTGTAGGATGCTGAGTTTGTTTATGTTAGCATGAGAAACAATTTTACAATGATAAAAAATAACAGGTTATTGAGGACGCTCATGTTTAAGATTAAAAAAACGTCTACAGTTATTTTTGCACTACTCGGGCTTAGCTCTTTATCGGCTTATAGTGCGTTTGCAGAGTCAGTACAAGTTAGCTCCGTCACGCCACAAAATCAAGGTCAGACTCAAGCGGTTAGTGCAGCTTCTTCGGCTAGCAGTCCAGCGGATACGGCCTCTGGTGATACGGCCGCAGCTGGACCGTTAGTCTCTGCTGACACTCAGTCAGATCCCAGCTATTATGCCTTTGAGCATTACACAGCGAATCCACCACTCAATCAATACGGTGCGGTGAATGTTGACACGCATGTGGCTGAGAATGTTCAAGTCCCCGTAGCACCTGTTGCAGCGGGTGGGGCAAAGGCGACACCCGCAGCGCTTTCTTCACAATGGCCGGCGTTGGTGCCACCACAGCCACAATTAAATGCTAAAGCCTATATTCTGATGGATGCGGCAAATGGTAATGTGCTTGCCGCCTATGATGGTAATAAGCGCATGGCCCCTGCGAGCACGACTAAGCTCATGCTGCTTTATATCGTACAACAAGAGTTAAAATCAGGTCGTATTCATTTAGATGATATGGTCACCGTGCCAAAAATTGCTTGGGCAACGGGTGGCTCGCGGATGTTTTTAAAGCCAGGTAGCCAAGTCGCAGTGAAAGATTTAATTCAGGGTATTATTGTTGATTCGGGCAATGATGCCGCAGTGACTTTGGCGACTTATATGGGTGGAACACAAAGTGCTATTGTTCATTTGATGAATCAGGCATTAAGATCTTTAGGGATGCACAATACTCATTTTAGTGATGTCATGGGATTGCCTGCACCTGCGCACTTTTCAACCGCCTATGATTTAGGCAAGCTTGCTTATGGATTAATTAATAATTACCCAGAGTATTACTCTTTGTTCTCACAAAAATATTTTCGTTATAATGGCATTCGTCAGGCGAATTTTAATCGTTTATTATTTATTTACCCTTATGCGGATGGTTTAAAAACCGGCAGTACTGGGGCGGCAGGTTTTTCTTTAGTTAGCTCGGCAAAAACGCCAGGCAATGCTATGCGTTTAATTGCAGTAGTCTTAGGCGCAAATTCTGATAATCAAGTTGCAGCTTTAAGTAAAGAACTATTAACTTATGGTTTTCGTTTCTTTGAAGGGCGTGAGCTTTATCATGCAGATACTAAGTTAAGTGAGCGTCATGTTTGGTTAGGTCAGAGCAATACCTTGGCTGTGGGTATAGAAAAGGCATTATATGTCACGATTCCACAAGGTGCAGATGCAAAACTCAAAGCGAATATGGTCTTTGATGATGCGTTAAAGGCGCCGATTGTCAAAGGCCAGAAGGTAGGTGAGTTGAAAGTAACACTTGAAGGTAAATCAGTGGCGGATGTGCCGGTTGTCGCAATGGCCGATATTGCTCAGGGCAGCTTCTTTAAGCGCTTATCTGATCATATTCGATTGTTCTTTGATAAAATATTTTAATAACTTTTTAAATTAATTTCTTAATAGGGCGCATTATGTGCCTTTTTTTAATTTTGTTAAATAAAATATAGCCTGCTTGGGCCTGGGGCTTATGTTTCTTGCACGTGTTTGATATAAAAAACTGCTCCTGGGTTGTTTTCACGGTACCCAGATACAGGAGTAGGTCCATCTGGGTTAGCAATAGCAAAATGATTGTCAAGAGAGCCTGGGATAAATTGAACATTATGAACGCATGATGTTGCATCATTTGCAACAAACTCAACGTACATTGATGTATAAAGATATGGAGCTGTAGATACATAGGCTTTGAGGGTGTAATGTTTGGTGGAAAAAAAACAGGTCCATCCAGAGTTTTTTGGTTCTTCATGCATGGTTATGGCGCTGTGAGGGTTGATAGATCGAGCTTCTGTAGACCAGCCTGTCCCGTACATACACTGAGGGTTAATAAATTCTACGGTTAGAGGTAGGGGGGTGTCATTTCTTATAGTGACAGATCTTCCATTATAGCTAAAATTTTTTATAGAAAATAATGAGGAAAATACAAGTATAAACAATATGATACTTTTTTTGATCATGATTTTTATAACCTTAATAACCCTAGATAACAGGTAGATTACCCCATCAATACACTAAAAATATAAATAAGGCAATAAGCGCATGTACCCTTTCAATTTATATTTATTCTAAAAGATAGAATGCCTATTTTTTTATTTCTTATTTTTAACTGCATAGTAAAGATCTCAGGGTAAACGTTATTGAGCTCTGTAACCAAGGCAGTGGGCGAGAAAAAGTGGTGGCGAAATTTTTTGCCACCATAATACGAGATTCAACTGGTTAACTCACCTTACGCACTGACATGATAAACAATGTATAATGAAATCTGATAGATAC
>NZ_AMFF02000009.1:8117-14735 GCF_000297215.2 Piscirickettsia salmonis LF-89 = ATCC VR-1361 | reverse complement strand
TGATTAATTATCCATATTGAAAATTTAGTTCAATATGGCCCAAGTGTCAGATTAGATCTAAAGCTCTACAGCTTAGGCGATTAAAATGTTTATGACCTGTGCGTAAGGTGAGTGGTTAATTTGATCTATAGTGCTAATTTTTGCTCCTGCTCTTGCTCTGGCTCCTGATCTGGTTCCTGCTTTAGTTCTGGCTCTGATGAGGTATAGCCCTCGGCACCTTGCTGCTGAGTTTGAAAAGGAGTGGTATTTGGTAATAAATGTGAATAATCAAATACCTGATTATTAAATGAGAGGTGTTGTAGTTGTTTTAGCAAGACACGCTGTTGTAGTGCACAGATAAATGCTTGAGCTAATGGAGAAACTTCATGCTCTTCGGCTTGAACGTTCAGGCGGACTGGACAGCGTTTGGCTTGATTCATAGTACACACTGATTCGACGAGCTGAGCAAGAGTGGTGGCTTGTTTATTTTTTTCTTCTTCTTGCTCTTCAAGGGGAATGCTCTGGCGAAGAGGGCAATGAAATTGAGCTTGTATTTTTATCGGTGTGTCTGGGGTCGGTGTACCTGGGGCAATTTGTGTTAATTGAGCGTCTAGCTTTGGTCCATTGTTCACTTGGTAATCAAAGATGTTAAAGCCATCCTCTTTTTTCAATATCTCACCAACAGTAACGATGATGCCGATTTGTCGAGGGGATAATAATAGTTGATGAAACTCTTCACGGCTCATTGCAGTTAAAGTCTTTGGCTCTAGATCAGAAAAGCTGAATCCCTCAGCTGGAAGAGATTGCTTAGGTTTTTTCTCTAGTTGTAGATTGAGCTCTTCTTCTTCAAGTAATTTTTGTATTTTATCCGCGGCTTCTTCAGCTTCTTCTTCATCGAGGTCAGGTACTTCAATGTTGTAGTTAGCTAGCTGTTCTCTAAGGTAGTCTAAAAATATTGCTTTCTGTGCTGCGAGTATATTTTTCTCGATGATTTGCAGATTAAAGCCGGCGATAATTGCCGCCACTATACTTTTTTCTGCTGGCGTTCTTGAGTTCCACCATTGTTCAAGTGTCATATGTGCTCACCTTATATTTTTATATGTTCTGAATTTCTTATCAGATATCAATATTTTTTAAATTAGTCAATATTACTTTTTATAAGAATATTTGAAAATCTACTTGGAGCTCGATTTTTACTCTAAATATATTGATTTTTAATTATTTTATTTAGCTTAAGCCAGTGCTATTTGATCTTGAAATTTATAGGCAAGTCGTGTGTAAGAGCTATTTGCTCGTTAATATTAATTTTTCAGCTAATTTTTCGGTTTTCTGTGTTGCATGCGTATCAAAAAATAGACTGACCTCGCCTGTTACTGCTTTAGAGTAAGCTGTTTTTATTGCTAAGGCGATAAGGCCAATGCCCGTTAGTGCAATCACTACATTGCCAATAACGCCTTGCCAATCTCTATGTGTGGATAATGCTTTGGCCGCTGCGGAAGATTGAATGATCTCTTTTATCTTATCTCTATATGTTAAGACATAACCGATCATATTCTCGTCCTCATTAGCATCTTTCTTCTGCGTATAGCTATGAATAAAATCGTCTCGACAGGCTGTTAATTGTTGTGCTAAGTCGTGTGTTGCATGAATAACTTCTTGTTTGCATTGTTTAGTTCCCCAGCGAATAAATTGCTCTACTATGGTGGTTAGTTGTTGTTACAAAATCAGGAATTGCTTTCTTAGCTAAATGGGGAGTTGCTAGGCCGATTATTTGGGCGACAGCTTGGCAAAAATCACCATGGGGCATATGCTGAGTGGTGTCGGCGCCGGTGTCACTTAAGTAGTCAAACAGAGTAAATAGACGAAAATACTCAAGCATGGATAACTGGCTGATGAGTTCACTATATTGTTCTGAGAATACACGTTGAATTTCAGGCCAAGTCTGCTCTGCTCCGATAACTGTTTTACCCTGGCTATTATTAAGGCTAACGTTTTGATATGCTTCTTGAATAAAGGGAAGCATTTCTTCGAGAGCACGGCGCCTATTTATACTATTAGGTCGGTTTAAATATGCTTTCAGTTTTGATGTTACTGGCATCGATTTTTATCCTTTTTTTATCCTTATAGTTTTGAAAATTATTTGTTACATATTAAAAATATACTAGTGTTATCTTTCCATGAGGAGTAGGTCTTCGCCTAATTGCTCAGCTTTTTGAGCTGCATTTGTATCAAAAAATAGGCTGGCTTGGCCTGTTGTGGCTTGAGAGTGGGCGGCTTTGACTGCTAAGGCAACAAGGCCAATTCCTGTTAGCCCAATCAGTACATTGCCGATGATACCTTGCCAGTCCTGCTGAGAAGAGAGTAATTTTGTTTCTGTGGATGATTCGATAATTTCTCTAATTTTTCGCCGATAATTTGGCACATCATCCGTAATTTTATATCCTTGATTAGTTTCTTTATTTTGAATAATACGCTGAATAAACTCATCTCGACAGCCTGCTAACTTTGTCGCTAAAACATGTGCTGCGCGCGTGATTTCATCATTATCGTGAGTTACCCCCCACTTAGTAAACTCATCTATACATTGGTTGCTGTTTTCAATAAATTGAGGAATTGCTTTTGTAGATAAATAGGGAGTGGTTAGATTGATTACTTGGACGACAGGCTGACAAAATTCACCATGGCTGATGTGCTGAATCTTATCGCAGCTAGATTCAGTAAGGTCATCAAATAAAGTATATAAATTAAAGTATTGAAGTATTGACAGTTGGCTGGAGAGTTCACCATAGTGGGCTGAGAATATTATTTGAATTTCAGGCCAAATCTCATCTGCACCAAATGGTTTATTTGGACGTTGCTTTTTTACATTTTCATATGCCTCATTAAGGAGCGGAAACATTTCTTCTAAGGCGTGTTTTTTATTCGTACTGTTCGGTTCGTTCAGGTAGGCTTTGAGCTTGGACGTTGTTGGCATATCGTGTTTTATCCTTGCCCACTTTGGAGCTTTTTATTCACTAGAATATCAAAAACATGCTAAGTGTATTTTACACTGGGTGGAGTCCTGATACTAGATTTAAATAATGATGTAAATTAAAGGGATATTAATATGTGCTTATTCTTTGATTTATGAGAGGAGTAAGGTTGTGGTTGACCTTGCCTAGAGATACAATGCAGCATATTGATTATGCTTAAAAACTCTAGAAAAATGTTGGGAAATGCTAGGAAATACTGAGTTGAGATTAAATAATTATAATAAATATAATGAGAAAATTAATTTTATGATAAAAATAAAGTGGAAATACAAAGTGATAAATCAATGACAAAAAATAATGAATACAATGCAGATGCGATTGAAGTATTAACTGGTTTAGAGCCGGTGAAGCGCCGTCCAGGGATGTATACGGATACGCTACGTCCTAATCATTTGGGACAAGAGGTGATAGATAACAGCGTTGATGAGGCGATGGCTGGGTTTGCAAATAAACTGCATGTTATTTTGTATGAGGATCACTCTCTTGAGGTCATTGACAATGGCCGAGGCATGCCCGTTGATATTCACCCTGAGCGTAACGTATCAGGGGTGGAGTTGATTTTAACTAAACTCCATGCAGGGGGTAAGTTTTCGAATAAAAACTATCGCTTTTCTGGTGGCTTGCATGGTGTTGGGGTGTCTGTGGTCAATGCGCTATCTAAACGGGTTGATATTGAAATTAAACGAGGGGGCCAGCGTTATCATATTGCCTTTGAAAACGGTGATAAAGTCGAAGACTTAACGGTTGTCGGTAAAGCGCTGAAAAAAGACACCGGCACACGAGTGCGCTTTTGGCCGGATGGACATTATTTTGATTCAAGTCAGTTTTCAATTATGCGTTTAAAGCATACGCTGCGAGCTAAAGCGGTTTTGTGTCCGGGTCTTGAGGTCATTTTTGAAAATCGTCAGGGCGATGAGTCTTTTAATTGGCATTATGCGGCAGGATTGGTTGATTACTTAAAAGGTGTGGTCAATGAATATGACCCGGTGCCTAAACTGCCCTTTGAAGGTGCATTTGTTGCAGAAACAGAAACGGCGGACTGGGCGATGGTGTGGTTGCCCGAGACGACTGGGGTGATGGCAGAGAGCTATGTGAACTTAATTCCAACAGCCCAAGGCGGTACGCATGTGAATGGCTTACGATTGGGTTTATTTGAAGGGATGCGAGATTTTTGTGATTTACATCAGTTATTACCGCGTGGGGTAAAATTAGCTGCAGATGATGTGTGGGAGCACTGTGCTTATGTACTGTCAGTGAAGATGCAAGAACCACAGTTCTCCGGTCAAACTAAAGAGCGGTTATCTTCCAGGCAATGTGCTGCCTTTGTCTCTGGTGTAGTGAAAGATGCCTTGGCCTTATGGCTAAACCAAGATGTTGAGCAAGGTAAAGCGATTGCTGAAATCGTGATTCGTAATGCACAAAAGCGCGTGCAAGCGAGTAAAAAAGTAGTACGTAAGCGCATCACACAGGGGCCGCAATTACCGGGGAAACTGGCCGATTGCGTCAGTCAAGATGTCGAGCGTGGCGAGCTTTTTTTAGTTGAGGGTGATTCAGCCGGTGGCTCAGCGAAGCAAGCACGTGACCGTGATTATCAAGCGGTGATGCCTTTGCGTGGCAAGATCTTAAATACCTGGGAAGTGGCATCAGAGCAAGTGTTGGGTTCTCAAGAAGTCCATGATATTGCTGTGGCTTTAGGCGTAGATCCTGGTCAGCACGATTTAAGTGGTTTGCGTTATGGCAAGGTATGTATCTTGGCCGATGCAGATTCTGATGGCTTACATATTGCGACGTTATTATGCGCTCTATTTTTGCGCCATTTTAAAGCGTTAGTAGAGCAAGGTCATGTCTATGTAGCAATGCCACCTTTATATCGCGTCAGTATTGGTAAAGAGGTTTTTTATGCACTGGATGAAGAAGAAAAAGAGGGTATTTTAGACCGTATTCAAGCGGAAAAGAAAAAAGGTAAGTTGGTTGTCCAACGTTTTAAAGGCTTGGGAGAAATGAACCCTTTGCAGCTGCGTGAAACGACAATGGCACCGGAAACACGCCGTTTAGTGAGATTAATGGTGGATGATGATGCGGCAACTTTCTCGCTGATGGATATGCTGCTGGCAAAAAAACGTGCGCAAGATCGTAAGAAATGGTTGGAGGAAAAAGGCAATTTAGCTGCAGTATAAAACTTTAGCGTGTGATCTGAGGGTGAGTCTGTCTGATTTTGCTCTCGATTATGCCAAATGATGAGTTATTTACCTTACACTTACACTTTATCTAGCGATTTCTTTTGTTTTTGAAGATATTCTCGATTTTACTAAAAACAACTTTCGATTATTTTTAAGTATAGAGCTAAGTTTCTGTGTCGATGACATAGCAGATGAATGTCATGTTGTTTGGCTGTTGACCAGGTATTAGTTTTGTCAAATTAATAAATAGTACAACTTTATTGTTGTGGTAGGGAGAGTTGTTATGCCAGAGCTTACATTCTTAAAAATAGAAGGCTATCACCCCTCTCCTACTCAGTTAGCTCGTGTGGTGCAAGAAGCAGCAGATGAGTCAGGTGAAAAGCTTGGCAAGCATTATTTTGATTTGCAAGGACAATTATTAGCGGAAGGGAAATTATCAATAAAAGACGAGAATCTTCAAGAGCGGAAGCTTTCAAAACGAAGTGTGTTGGTGGCCGTTGATCTGGTTGAGCGCGCAGTAGGAGAGGGTGAAGAAGCTAAGCTGGAGTTTTTTTATCAACAGTTAGCAGGTACGCTTCCATCGCCATCACTAAAAGAGAGACTAAAGACTAACTTTGATCGTCTTACTTGTTCAGACCAACGCTTTAGTATTATTCCGATTCATACGCTGCGAGCCATGGAGTGCTAAGCACGGGGTGAGTAGGCCGAGGTAGGTTCGGGTTTTGCTCGGCGATTTTGCATCATTGGATGTGCAAAATACCTACCGAGGTAGCGACGCTTACGAAGAAATGTATTTTCATGTGCAGCGCTGTGTTAATGCGGTAACGACAGACCAAGGTAGAGCACGTGCTGCGTTTGAGTTTGCTTATGATCATGTTTATCAGTTGATCAATGCGGATATTGCAGCCTTTTTGAATGATCGTGAGGGTGTTGGTGTAGGGGAGCTTAATCGATTTATTGATCAGCAGCGTGTTAAGTATGCAACGGTTGCAGAAAGTATGGTGATGAGCCATTTATTATCGCCTCCTGTGGCAGAGTTAAGAAAAAAAAGTCGCAAGTGGTTAAAAATACACACTGCAGCGGATATGGATTTCATTGGAACTAATCAGGAGACAGGCGTGTTGACTTATGTCAGAGGTACGGAGAAACAGCAGTCCTCACACAGTAAGAAAGACCAGCCTGCGGCGATGATGGTTATAGATCGCTATGCTTTAGTGGGATCTGATGGTGTCAAACCATCGCAGTCCCAAGTTATAGCGCTCAACGAATAGTTTCTGACATTGACTTCATTACTTGACTAAGCGCTGTCTCTAAATTTATTTCATCTTGATCAAGCTTCATGCGAACCCTATTTTTAAGCGGTGACCATACATGCTCGATCGGGTTTAAATCAGGAGAATAAGGGGGTAAAAATAATAAGTGACAAT
>NZ_AMFF02000009.1:0-5380 GCF_000297215.2 Piscirickettsia salmonis LF-89 = ATCC VR-1361 | reverse complement strand
CGCGTTTTGCTCGGCGATTTTGCATCATTGGATGTGCAAAATACCTACCGAGGTAGCGACGCTTACGAAATTTTATGACTAATCTGCTTTTTTTGCAAGACAAACAGTCACTTTTTTTTATGACTATTTTTCATAGAGAATCAGCAAAAAATCACAACAGTTGTGACCAATAGTCACCATGAGTGTGACTACTAATCATCATGGTTGTGACGAAATTGCTCTGAAAGCCGCATGGTTACTAATTCTTCCCTTCTATTATTTTAAGCACCCTATGATTAATTTGAAATATTTTCACGTTAGTTAAAATGATTCTCTATTATAAATCCAAACTCAATTTAAGGATATTAAGTTACAAGTAATCAAAAATGAAAAGAACCCGTTAATCTAAACCAATTTAGTTAATTTTAAACTAAAACAGTTTATTTTGGTTTGAAAGTGGTGCGACCGGTGTACTCACCGCAGCGCACGAGGCAGGGGTGAATTTCGTTGCGAGGAACGAGCAAGCGAAAGAGGGGCCGACCGGCAACGGTCCCTTCTTATTAAACTATTACAAACTGAAATAGTTTTTATTGGTTTAATTTAAACTAAATTAGTTCACTTTAGTTTAAATATGAACTAGAATAAACTAAAGAAATAAATTATCAGGATAAGGTTATGAACGATGTATCCAGAGGGCTAATTATAGCTATTGTTGCAGAAAAAGGGGGGCAGGTAAATCTACACTTGCGATTAACCTTTCTGCTCAGTTAAGTAGACAAAAAAAAGACGTGCATTTACTTGATACGGATATTAGACAAAGGTCAAGTTCTAAGTGGATTGACTTGAGAAATGCAAAAATAGAAAATGGTGAGGATTTACCTATCATCCATAATACAAGCAAAACAGGTAATATCAAGCCTGCCATTGCAGATTTATCATTAAGACATGAAGTGGTCATGATTGATACACAAGGAAGAGACAATAAAGCCGCTAGATTTGCATTGTTAAACTCCGATCTTATTTTAATACCTATGCAAGCGAATTATTTTAACTTAGCAACGCTGGAGAATATATGTGAACTACTGGAAGAAACATGGAGTCCAGAAAAACCGAGAGTTGTTCGTCTAGTATTTACCCAAATTTCAACACATGTGTTTAACAATGACCTCATTGAAGCTAAAAAATACATAGATGCATATGTAGATATACATGAAGATGAAAATTTTGACATTCTAAAATCATTTACTAATGTAAGGTCTGCCTATGGGAAAGCTGAAAGTAGCGGGTTAGGTGTAGTTGAAGGTACTGACAGTAAAGCAAAAGCAGAGATACAATTAATCCTACAAGAAGCTTTGGAGAGTCTAAATGAGCCAGAATCAGTCTAAATTTCCAGCGCCAGCAAAGAAAGTAAAAAGAGAAAAAATATCTTCAAAGGCTACAAAAAAAGAACTAGAAATTACTAGCAAAGGTGATGATAGTTATATTGAAAGAAATGAACTTGACCCAAATGCTCCACCAACAAAAGGATATACCGTTCCGTTAAACGAATATGAATTAACCTTATTGCTGAAAATATCAGAAAAGCACGATAGATCACAGCGAAAACAAATTAGAAGGTTTGTTATAGATGCATTAGAGCAAGAAGCTAAAACTTTGGGTATTGGTATATAGGATAAGAGAAAAACAAACTAATTTAGTTTAAATTAAACCAATAAAAACTATTTCAGTTTGTAATAGTTTAATAAAAAGGGACCGTTGCCGGTCGGCCCCTCTTTCGCTTGCTCGTTCCTCGCAACGAAATTCACCCCTGCCTCGTGCGTTGCGGTGAGTACACCGGCCGCACCACTTTCAAACCAAAATAAACTGTTTTAGTTTAAAATTAACTAATGTAGTTAATTTTTATTTCTCCTAGGAAAAACCTCTGGGATCCCGCATGATATATGGGGAAAACATATTCATCTTAAACTCCAAAACGAAATGAGTTAGACAACTCACGCTGGTTGGCTATGCTTTCCTTACTGACACTATATGGAAGCATAAAATACCTGCCGCAGTTGTTGCCGTTAAAAATGCTAAAAATGAAATTACAGGTGTTCTTAACCTCTACTCTTAAAAAGTATACTTTTTAGTAATCAGTATTTGAGTACTGCCAAAAAATAGTTCATGGAGCAATTATCATAAAGCCTTAAAGCTAAAGATAAGCTTGATGGTTATGTAAGGGGTATATAAAAGTAGCTTTACTTCTCAGTGCTGTTATATCAGGCTATATTTAGGTTGGAGTAGAGCTTGAATTTTTTCGATTACAGGGAATTAAAGAGTGTACAAAACTTATAATGAGCTAAAGTGCCTCAGAGAACAAGTTATTATTGACGTAGATAAACCAGAGTTTTCAGGTGATACTCAAATAAAAGTGTGCTCTTACGACTTAAGGCTGGGTAATATATTTTGGAAGTCAAAAAGAAAAGGAAAAATAGATTTATCATTTACGAAAATATATCAACTGTCCCCTAGAAGACTATGGAAAAAAATTACCTTAAAAAAAGAGGGTAAAATAACGATAAAGTCTGGAGAAATGCTGCTTGGCAGGACTCATGAGAAAATTACTATCCCTCCGGAACTTGTGGGCAAAATAACAGTTAGAAGTTCATATGCTAGATTAGGGCTATGGACAGCCTGCAATTGTGATTTGGTGAATCCAGGTTATGAAGGTCATATACCGCTAGAGCTTATTAACACTTCTAAACACGACTTGACTTTAAAACCATATTTGCCTATTTGTCAGCTATTTTTGATGAAACTAGATGGCGAAATTGATTCCTGTTATCAAAGTGAAATTTTTCAGAGTAATTATATTGATGATGATGGAGGTCCATCTAAATGGTGGCGTGATTTATTGAATAAAAAAATTGAATCTGATGGTTGTTTGAATAGTTATGCGCTTGATGAGATTAAATTAGAAATTAAAGATTTAGATGATGATATTTTGAATAGATTTGAAGATTTTATTGATAAACGTAAATTTGATAATTCTCAAGATCTTCTTGAGCAGTTCTCAAAAAGTGAAAAAAAAGCAAAAAGAAGAAATAGAATTTTATATCTCATTTGTGGTGCTGTTGAAGTGGTACTCTTGGGACTCATTGCGAATTCTTTGTTTGCTAAATCAATCCTTAGCTTTCTCATTTTTTTAGTTATTTTTTTAGTAATATTAATACCAATAATAATGTATTTTGATACCATCAAGGATAACAATTTTTATGAAAGAAAATAAAACCAATATATATATAGCGTGTGCTTTAACTAACATGAAAAAAAGCGTTTTTGCTAATTATTCTAACCATATAAAACAGCTTGCTTTATGGCTTAAACAAAAAAAATATTCAGTTAAATACGCCTTAGAAGACAGTGACCCTCAGCTATCACTTATAGAGAAGGGTGAGCAGCCGGCACTTTGCTATAAATGGGATAAAGAGATGGTTGAAAAATCAGATGTTATTCTAGCAGATGTTACATTCCCTTCTATTGGGCTTGGCATTGAGATGCAAATAGCAGCAGAGAATGATATAAAACTTATTTTAATGCACTCTTCTGATTGGTCTGAATGCGCGGATGATAAAAAATACGAAACTGAGGAACATCAACACTATCATGTTCAAATAGGGAGTGACAACATTTCTTTAATGGCACTAGGACTACCAAATGTATTTGGGGTAATAAATTATAGATCAAAAGAAGACTTATTTAACCAGCTTGAGAATAGCCTCTGATCTCCTCATATCCACAAGCCTTGTTGGTATTCTTTCTTAAAGCCCATTTTATTCAAATCAATATTATGATTATTTACAATAGAAAAAAACCTATCTTTCCAATGGTGGTTAGGATTCACTTTATTCATAAAGTACAACATCATTGTGAGGGTGTTATATATTTTTCTAGCATTTTCATTTAAATCAACACTAATTAGCAAGTCTTTAGGTGCTTTTTTTCTTGGTATTTTCATTGTAACTGTTAAATCTCGATTCCATAACCTTGAATGATGGGCGCACAAATTCCTTATAAAAGATAACTGGTGTAAGAAAGAGCCTAAAAGTTTTTCGTCGATATTGTAATGAGATGCTATTTTTTGTTTTAAATGACGGCCCTTAATATTTTGATAGCACATGGAGAGCTGGCCAAAAGTAAATAGCTCAACACTGACCCATATAGGCGGGAGGGTTTCAGTATATGCTTCTCTATAGTGATTAACAAAAGATTCATTACTACGCCGGTATTCATCTTTAAGTTTAGAAATTAGCACGTTATATTTGTTTGTATTGAAGAATGCCTCTGGCTGTAAGTGAGCATGGGAGCCATGTTCGTGAGCGAGGCAGTAGCAAAGTTGAGTTCTGACTGAGACTTCAACACGCTCTATTGCATCAAGAACAATTAAGCGCAATTCTCTATCAAAGATATATAGATTGAGCACGTCATCAAAACTTGTACCTTCATAAAAAGTATGAGACACGCGATCTTTTTGAAAAGGTATCCAATATGCTGCAAGGCGGTAATAGTTTAGGTTTTCGAGATAATGTAAAGCACGGTCTTTATCTGGAATTACCATACCTCTGCTTTCTAAAAGCTGTAACTGTTTTTCAAATGAAAGAGGTGGCTTGTTGAATGAAGCTTTCATCTGGAGTGGCCCCAGAAAAAAGTAACCCCCCTGGGTGCGCTATCATCCGAAGATAAGGAAGCGTGGGAGGTGTTGTTATCTACAATTATATACAAAATTTTTCCTCGATCAATCATTTTGAGCTGTGATGTCGTATGCTTTTGAATTTTACATGATTTATTCATGGTTAGAAAATAAACTTAATGCTCGGGCGCTTGACCCACTTCGAATATTAGGTGTCAAAAACGCTTAACATGTAGAAGTAGGAAGTTTAACACGTTACCAATGTTTTCAATGGCTGCATGGCAGGAGCTACTACGGTAACGTGTATAAAATATAGGCATTCATAAATTAAGGGCTTTCTATACCTGGCTTTACATCCCGCAATTTAAATTTTTTGGGACAGCAATATCTATATTCTTCGGCTTTGGTAAGTTGATGTTTGACATCAGCTCTGCATATTCATCTTTGGATTTTATCTGTAGTCTTGGATTAAATAGCCGCTCTTCAAAAATTGTACTTACAGTATTGCCGTTATAATCATGCCCAGGGTAAACGAGAGTTTGGTCAGGCAGTGTAAGAAGTTTATTAAAAATACTATCATACTGAGAAAATGGATTACCGTTTTGGAAGTCTGTTCTGCCTGTCCCGCGAATAAGCAATGTGTCACCAGTAAAAACCATATTATTAAGCAAAAAACAGTATGAATCGTCTGTATGTCCTGGTGTATAGATAGGTTGAATTGTAAGATTATCT
>NZ_AMFF02000008.1 GCF_000297215.2 Piscirickettsia salmonis LF-89 = ATCC VR-1361 | reverse complement strand
GCTTAGCGTTAGCTCGTTTTTCTTGTGCACAGCGAGAAGTAAGCCGGTGACAATAAAGACCTTTAAAATCGATTGGGGTGTGCCGTTTAATCTCACGGCTAATCGTGCTAGGAGAAAAGCCAAGTGCTCTAGCAATTGATCTGAGCGAGTCTCCCTCTGATAACCGTTGTTCGATATAAAAACGATCTTTTTCATTTAAGTGCCGATAAACCATCTCTACCCTCTAAGTCAAAAGGCGAACTAGAGAGTTTATCTGTATGAATATGAACTCTCTACTGAGTGTTGCACTTCAGATGACGGAGGGCGCTTAAAACATATTTATTGAATTAGGTTTAATTTTTATCTTTGTTCTGCAAAGATAGTGAACTTTGTAATATTAGAGTGATTTAGTGAATTAATGGGACTAAAAAAAACAACACACAGGAAAAAATCAGGTAAAACGACAGGATACCTGTATACATTTGATTTAATCTACCCAGAAAAGACACTTTGTGTTGAATTTGAAGTAATGCATTCAAATATCTTAAAAGCTAAAGATGCGGTTGAAGAGGTGTTTGATCAATGGGTGGGAGAGCAAGAAGATGGCGCGACAGGCTATGATTACAGCTATAAGACGATTAGGGGTTAATTTATTCTTTCTCATAATAAAAGTCACTTGTGATCCAGCATGTATATGGAGAAAAAATGTAAAGCGGCAAAATATAATCAGCTAGAACTGTAATTCAACTAAGATAATTTATGTCCTTAATATAGGTATAGATTACTGATGGAGAAGGTTATTATTCCTTTTTATTTTTTAAATTTACATTTTTCTCCTCATAAACTTAAATAATACTCATTATTGATCTATTACAAAAAAACGGAATTTTTCCTTTAATAGGAATTAAAAGATTCTATTAAAGGTTATAAATCTATGATAACTCCAGAAGTACTTAAAAATTTTTTGCAGTCAAAAGACCCTGCAGAACTATTACAAGAAACTTATGCAATGTTTAGTGCCTCTCTTATGGAAGAAAAATTTCGGATTGCTGAAGATTTTTTTGATGTTTTATTTGAAGATGGTGAATTTACAGCAGGTATAACTTTAAAAAGTGACCCTGTAGGCAGTAAGTTGCAAAATATCGATTTAAGCGATATTGGGTTAACAGAACAAAGTCAGTTAGCAGAAAGTTTGAGAGTGATGATCAATCAAAACCCTGCACTGAGATATGATGAATCATGTGGATATCAAGATAATGTTCGTAGAAGAGAAGCAGCTTGCCTTTTGGGGTTAGTGGTAGATGGAATTTCAGTGAGAATAGAATCTCATAGAGCCGCACAAAGGGCTGAATTTGAAGAGGCTTCAGGTGTACAAGCTGAGGCTGATCGAGCTAGACAAGCTGAGATTAACAGACGTCGGAGAGGAATAGTAAGAGCTAGGCTTGAGAAGGAAAAACGAAAAGCGGTTAGGAGGAAGGCAGAGAGGTTTGAGGCACGTATTGCTGTAAAAGAAGCATTTGCAAACCGTTCTTCAGAGCCTGTATGTGAAGGTGAGCAGGATAGGCATCAAGCACATGAGATTTTATGTGCACAAGGTCTGCCAAAAGACGATATTCCATTTCATGATGAGCTTCAAGATTATGAATTAGAAGCATTTAAGAAAATTTATAAGGCGCTAGATAAAGCGGAATATCAAGTAACTGGATGGTTAAGGCGTTTGACAGGGCATAAGCATAGTGGTGAGAACGATTTAACTATTGAAAGTATAAATGAACGTTTATCTCAATATCTTGACCCAGAAAAGTCAAGAACTACAAAAGCATTTCAATTAGTACGACAATATGGATGTGAATTAAATGGAAATTTACCTTTATTAAAAGAAATTTATAATTATGCTAGAAGTCATCAAACTTTTAAAATAGGAGAAGACGCTGAATGGACAAAGCAGGAAAATATTCATTTATTCTTTAATCATGCACGAGCTAACACTAGCAGTCGAACCGCTGATATTCAAATGGCTTTAGAGATCGAGCTTTAATTGAAATATTGAAATTTAAAAAATATTTTAACGTGATGCTTTGAAAATTGTTAAGTTTGACCTTAAGTGCTATTTATTAGGCAAAAAGATACTGTTGTTGTGGAAAACTACAATGAACCTCAATAAAGCTATTTTTTTGTCTATATCAAAAAATTTAACAATATAAAAGTGTTTATAATGTAATTATCGCTCGTGGTGCATACGACACAGTAAAAAAGTAGACAGGAATAAGGGTTATAGATCAGTAAGAATAAAGGTATCAGATCATGGTTGCAATTATAAAACGATTAGGGGTTAGTTTGTTCTAAATGATAAAACTCTCGCAAGTGACTAATTTGCATATTGCATTGTTCTAATGATTGGTAATTTTCCACGCCCCAGGTCAGTGCGGCTTTATTGGTTTGTCCTTGGATTTTGGTTGTTTTGCAGTGATTGAGCAGACTGTAGGGCGGACTTGCATTGATGTGACTGTGCGTGATCAACGAGTTCGGCTTGGCATCAGTAAAATAGCGTTGTTGAATCTGTTTAAGGCGCTGCTGTTCTAAATGGAAGGTTTCAGTGTTGTGTTTCCAATTCGTTTGAGCGATTTCATGCTTGAGCTCATACTGGGCACTTTGCCTCATTTCATAACGCCAAACAAAAATAATGACAATGACCAAGACACCACCGACGCCATAGGCCCAAAAACTTTTGATCACGCTATACATCATGCACCTTGTTTGATGAGTGTTATTAGTTCAATCGGGGTAAGGTTCTCACGTTCGGGCAAGCGTAAGCCGCAGCGCTTTAAAATCTGCGCGGCAAACTCAGCGCATTGCCAACCCGTGGGATCTTTTTGCTTAAGACCTAAGCCGGCCCGTATTGCATCAATTAAGCTGTAATCATCGGCTAAGTGCTGAAAAATAAATGCCTCAGCCTCACCGAGTAGCGTAACCAGGGTTTTAATCACCTCATAATCAGCGGGAAGCTTATCGATGGGGATAATGCGCACGCCTTTAAAAATCAGCGCTTCGACAAAAAATAATTGATCATTGATTTTCCAAATCACACCGATATGCGAGTAGGGCGACTCTGTCCACCAGCGTACAATGCTTGAGATCACACTATTGCCACGATAAGCGACGACATCACCGGAGCTAAGCATCAGGCGGCTCCTTGCAAAATGGCTAAGATTTCATCTTGACGGGCGAGCACGTCCCAATTTTGTGCATTCACATCAATGATTGTCTGTGTTGCGGTCACTTGCTGTTCTAAAATACCAGAGTAGGCATAAAGTAGCTCAACGCGATGGGTGATTAAATCCTCAAGTTCTTGCAACTCGGTTAAACTGACGTAATACACCGAATTATCTGATAAAATCCAACCTAATTTATCATTGATTAATACCGTTAAACTGGCCCATTTTCTAATCGAACGCTCAATATTAAACTGCGATTTCTCATTCGTATCAAACTGCATAGTTTTATACGTAATCGGCTGATTCATTTCTCGATTGCGCCGGGCTTTAATTTCTTTGATATTGCTCGCAATGAGGCTTTGAGTGAGGGCTTCGCCGGTGAGTGTTAATGCAACTTGATCATTGTTAATGATGTATTTGCCCGGGGAATTAATAATATTGAGCCACTGGCTTTCTGTAATAGTGATCCAGGGTGTGGGCAGCTCTGAGGTATCAATGTTGATTTCAGTCGGATTACCGGGGACCGGGTATTGAGATACCGGCGGCGCTGCGCTGGTGTATAAGCCGATAATCGCGCCATTCGTATGATTGTAATGTGCATAATAATAGTCTGTGCTCATTATTTCCCCTTTTAATAACCGGTGGCAAAATATGAAAACCCAGCCGCTTGTAAACCTGGGCTAAACATCATCTGAAAGCTCGATTGTGAACGCGAGCACAGTTTAGGTAGCATGTCATTACCGCTGAGTTGATCCGGGTCCAGGGCGGTAATGACCACATTGGTGCAAGCAATGGGGAAAGATACAGGGAAGTTTACGGTAAAGACATTTTCATCGGTGTAAGCTTGGGTAATCGTGTTCCACTGACTCCACACACCGTTTAAGCTCATTGAATAGCCCGAGTTCTCAGAGAGGATTTTGCGCTTGGTGTGATTGATGATGTTGATTGTATTATCCCGCCAATAATGACCATAGCCGATACAGAGCCAGGGCAGGGCAATATACAACACAGTGGTTTCAGTCGGGTTAGCGACAAAAATATTAAAGCCTAAATCACCGCCCGGTCCGCTGGTTTTTGAATGATTATAAAAATTAATATTTTTATTAAAATCCTCACTGGGTAAGGCTTTTTCAGTCAGTGGCCACGGGTCATCTTTAAAACGCACATCCGCGGTGCCGGTGGTTTTGACATGAATTAAGCAGCCACTGGTGACATAGGAGTGTGCTGCAACAAACGCACGTTGATTTAAGCTAAAGCTGCCGCTACCGGCTTGTAAAGTGACTTTCAGCACGCGGCAATCGTAACCGATGCGATTAATATCACTACCAACGAGTTTAAGTAGGTCATACGCTATATATTCATCGCTGTCTTCAGCGGCAGAAGGGCTCGGGGCAATGCGTTCAAACTCAGCACTTAAGGCGGAAGAGTTGTAATAGGTATAAAAATAGCGCGGCAGCGTTCGCTCATCATCCCAGTCACGAAAGGTGCTGTTTAAGTATAAGTTCGGCCCACCGGCATAAGATTGTGCATCCTCATCCGTTGCTAACTGGCTATCAATCGGCCCTTTATTGATCCACTCGGTATTATCAAGACTGCGCTGCCAGAACACTGCATTTTGCGTATCCGCCCAAAACATACAGGCCACCGGGTTACTCGGTGGAGTATCGCCGGCAAAATTGCTTTGATTCGCTAAGATAGAATTGACGATTTTTTCACGACTGACCGCGGGACTTGAGCTAGCAACCACTTCATTAATTTTAAACTCCTGCATTAATGCCCTCCTATGTATAAATCGACTTCGCCTGTTTTTGCTGTGCCGTCTTTATCAAAAATATTGACCGTCGCCTGAGTTAAACTTTTATTGACCTGCACCTGATCCCCCGCCGCGCCGCTTTGAATCGTTGCAATCACAATCACTTTTTGCTGCATCGGTTCTGGAAAAATATACGTAGAACCGGCTGCACTGACTGGAAAATTATCAACGTTATAAATAGTTTCTGGCACATCAAAAGTGCATGTTAATTCTTGCAACTCCGGGGTATATTGCGCATCGAAGCGCTTTAAAATGACTTTAAACCGAGCATAACGAAAGTGTGAAAATGATGCGCTGAGCGGCATAAACTCCGACCAGTTTTGATTGTCATTCGATGTTGAAAATTGAACTTCAAAGCCACAGGATTCCGGTGAGCCGAGCCACGACCAATTATGTTCTAGTGTGTAATGCTCCCACGCCTGTTGCATGTTATCCCATGACAAATCATCATTGCTTTGACTGATTTGCATATCCGCATAGACACGGCAGCGCATGATTTTATCTAGATCATAAACAGCACTCAGGTAGTATCCTTCACTAATATCGGTGGCTAAGGTCCCGCTTTTGGTGTTTTCCCAACTGTCACTATAATCCTCCCAGGGTTGAGTCATGCCGCCCCAAGAATAGTATGAAAATAAGCGAATATAGTTATTATTATTAACGGCGGTATGATAAAACTCGCCTGGCCAATCATTGGCGGCATAATCATATTCTTGAATAATATTTAAGGGCGTTAAATCAGTCAGCTCTAACACACTCGCTTCAGCTGATTTAATCCCCCACTGACTGACCGCCTTAATTAAATAAAAGCCAGGTCTGGCATGGGTTAAATGCAATGTCGTGCTATTAAGTTCTGCAATTAAAATCGAATTTTCCCAAGCGGTGCCGTGCCTGATTTCATAGTGCTTAACATACAGCTCTGGATTTTTCGCCCACTCTAAAACGGCGATTTTATCGCTATACGAGGAGACAAAACGGCTGACATTCTCAGGAATCTGCTGCTCCAGCGATGCGCTACAGCGGTATGTTGAATAATGACTACGTTGCCCAAACCAGCCCATCGCACGTACTCGAAACGTATAGGTTGCACCTGTGCTACTTAACTCAATATGATTTAAATGCGTGGTTTTAACGTCTGAATAATTACCCTCATTGCTGCGCAATTGATACTCGTAATACGCCGCATTTGGATCGCCATCAAAGGCAACAATTAATAAACTCTCAGCAGTTCCGCTGTGATAACTTACGCTTTGTTCAACGCGGTAATTACTCGGTGCTTTTAAGCTTGGAATGACGGTATTTTCTTTGCTGACGCCAAGCGCTCGCTCTTCGTCGATCTTTTGATATTTATCCGGGTCATGGGTAATCGCATTCACGGTATACGTACCGTCGTCTTCTTCGGTAATGGCTGTAATACGCCATTGCTTCGGTGCAGTAAAGTGATACAATACCCAGCGTGCGCCTACATCAGCGATGATGGTACGGTCTACCTCCAGCCTTCTAGACCCGGGTGCACCAATCACTGTATATTCTTCAATCCCTTGCTCCGCTGAAAAAATCATTAAGGTGTTTTGACTGGATAAACTCACCTCACGATCTAAGGTCACCACATTATTATTAACCGCGGTAATGACACCGGCCGCCCCTTGTTCTTGATCCATATTCGGATCAAAGATTTTAATTATATCACTCGGCAGGGAATGAATGTGGTCTTGCGTGGCTTTGTAGCTTATCATGTCACTCTGTGCCTCCGATTGCAGTGCCCAAAGCCCTTGGCGCATCGCTTGAGATCGGGAGGTGCAACCGACCGCAGTAATTTCCAGGCGGCGCTCACCTAAGCGCGCTAAGCGGCTGGCATCCTCCACCACTTCTTGATCAATCGCATAGTTTAGATCCGGATTTCTAAAGGCGACCACACAGACCGAATGCAATTCTTTAATGCTGCTGGTTTGATAATCAAATTGGCCGTTCACTACATCGGTTTGTGTAATCAACATCGACGGCTCGCGTGGGCGGTCTTGACTAAATTGAATCGTCCCCGCCGCATCATAAGCCATCCCCCGAAAAATCGAGGTGAGCTGGGTAATCATGTTGAGCGCTTGGTTTTGATTATTTATCGCTAAATTACAGCAAAACCGCGGTTGCTTGCCGCCACGGCCATCCGGCACCAACTCATCACAATATTGGGCGATGCTATACAACTCCCACTTGTCTACATCAGCATCTACAAGATAATGACCGGCACCATAACGCTCACTCGTCAGTAAATCATAAAATACCCAGGCCGGATTATTTGAATATTCTGTTTTAAAGCTACCATCCCAAATTCCGCTATAAATTCGCGTACTGGGGTCATAATTACTTGGCACTTGAATTTTTAACCCACGAATTAAATAACTGCGCTTGGGCAACTGATTACCAAATTGCGCGGCACTAAATTCGAGGCCAACAACCGCACTGTTGGGGTAGTTAAGTTTTGTATCAATCACATCGGTGATGCTGGTTAAATAAACGGTATTTTGCACCCGACTCGAATCGGCATCTTCAGTGACACGTTCAACTTTTAAGGTGTAGGGATAAGTAAAGCTTGTTGCTTTGTAATAATTATTCGTGATTGCATGTGCACCGGCCCGCTTCCAGCTAAAATACTCATCAAGGTTATCAAGAACAACATCAGAGGTTTCAATGTCTGCAATATAATAGCCAGGGGAGATTTTAATAATAAAAGTCTGTTCAAGTTTACTCGTCGTTTTACCGGTAATTTCATGGTTCACCACCAGCACGTTATTTAAATACATGCGAATATGTACGCTAGAGCCGTTAATATCACCGTTAGTTGCATATTCAGTCAGCGCATCTAAGCCGATTTTTACACGCAGTTCATTGGTTTCTTGACGGCCAACCGTGCGAATCACCGGCTGCTCATGAGTAACTTTGACATTAAAGGCTTCTTCACTGGCCGACTCGGCAAACCCGGGTAAATAATCTTGCGACGGTGTACCGTTATTGCTTTTAAGAGTCACCCCTTCAAAGTTATACGAACCATCAGCATTTTGTAGCGGCGTATCATCAAAATAAACCGACTGGGCGCCATGAGCTAAACCTTCAATCTCGCCTTCACCGAGTAAATCCACTAACGTAACAACAGCATTGGTTGAGAGCGTATTAGGGGCTTCGGTCGGGGTGTGAACACTACCGCCGCCTTTACCGCCACCGCCACCGGCGCCGTGAATAGGATTCGTCATTGAATATTAGATTTTCCTTGAAAAAAGTACATAAAATAGTCTATTATTTATAGTATTAATTTGTACTATATTTAATACAATAGGTTAACTCGTATGAAACAGCTCTACGCACAACAGTCGGTAACCATTACAGAACTTAGAAAAAGCCCAACCAGCGTTATTAATGAAGCCAACGGCGAGCCGGTGGTTATTTTGAATCATAATGCTCCTGCGGCGTACATGGTGCCACCTGAACTTTTTGAAGCCATGCTCGACTCGTATGAAGACCGCCAACTTGAAGGCATAGTCAAAAAACGTTTGAATTCTCCTGATTGTGACTTTATTGATGTCGATGTCGATGACTTATAAATTACAATTTCACAAAGAAGCGTATAAAGAGTGGAAAAAACTAAATCCAACAACTCAGCAACAGTTTCAAAAAGTTTTGAAAAAACGCTTAATTAACCCACATATCCCATCAGCAGTGTGTGGTGGTGATTTAAAAGGCTGCTATAAAATTAAATTAAGAGCGCTCGGTTATCGTTTAATTTATACAGTGAAAGAGGATAAAGTGGTTGTTCAAGTCTTGGCGATTGGTTCCAGAAACCGCTTAGAAGCGTATCGTTTAGCGGCAAGTCGCCTATAGCCATCGTTATAAGGTCTTATACTGACTCGACACTACAGAACTCCCCACCAAGTGCTCGCCATAAATTAAAGGCACCGGCGCCCCGGGCGTGGCAACATTATCGACACCACTAAATAAAGTCGATGCATTCGGGTCGGTGGTACTGTAATCATTATCATAACTCGGCTGAGGGGAGAGCATCGTCAACGCCCCACTGATTACAAGACCTGTACCTGCGGCACTGAGCCCTCCGGCAATTGGCGCCAATGCCGTCCCAACTGAAAAGTAACCGGCAGTAATTAAAGCCGCACCGATTAAAATCTGGGCAAATCCTGAATTCTTCGCACCCTTCGGCTTGGGCACGATATGCAACTCACCACCGGCACAATTTAACTCTAGTTGCTCAATAGTGAGAGATTGGCGTTTTCTAAAAATTGCCCACTCACCGGATTGAATAATTTTTTTAAATTCGGGTAACTGTGTTGATAAGGCATAGAGTGCTTCACGGGCGTGATGAATGTTTAGCTCAAAAAAAGAGCCGCAAATGCGGCCCAAACGTCCATGCAAATAAATTTTAGTTTTCATAACGAACCACCTTTGCAATGCGTTTTTGCCATTCACTCAACATTTCTCGCCGGCTTAAGTTGTCACAAACATGATGTAAAATCATCCCGGGCAAGCTGACAGTATTGTGGTCTTCTTTCAGTCGACAATCTTCACCCAAATAAATCGCCCCATGATTAATGCAGGTGGTGCGACCAACGCGCATCAATAACACATCACCGCGGCAAAGTGAGGTGGCTTTATCCACTTCAATAAAACCGGCCTCGGTAAAATAACGCTCATATAAATTATATTTTTCGATTTCCCACCATGAACGTTGCCGCGGAAAATCAGGCAAAAAAATCTTTTTTTCAACGGCATAAAAATCACGGATCAACGAATAGCAATCAAAAACACCATGCAAAAAGGGACGCTCGAGTAATTGTTGTGTGAATAACTGCTCACCAAAAACAATGGCATCGGTCACTGCATGCTGGTTGAGTGCAACAATCCCCCACAATAATCCGGTGTCACGTTGACTGACCATATCCGCTAATGACGGCTCAACACTGCCGTCGGGGTGGGAATGCATCAGTATCGTACCGCTTGGGGTATCAATGAGTTGAGCGGGGTCTATGCAAAAATTCTCTTCGGGTGTGGTGGATAAATTAGGGCAAGGCATAAAGTGATCTGCCGGTAAAATCAGCCCGACGGCTTCCCTGGGATATTGCTCGAGCGCGTAGGCTTTAAAATGGTTTAATGCCCTCGAAGCCTTCAAAGGGTAAAGCGTGTCCATTGCCGAAGCGCGCCATGCAGTCTGAAAGTTTTTTACCACATTGATCCTTTGTTTTATCAGTCGTTTGTTGTCCAAATTCGTTGTAATACTGAGCTGCGGCATAAGGGCAGCTGCCGGCGATCCAGGCTTGTTGTTCTTCATCCCATTGGCGATATATTTTGGAGCATGAGGCGAGCTGGGTGCGCCTAGGTAGTTTTAAATCACTCGGTAATTTACTGCCCAACTCAAAGGTAATGGTTAAATTGTTATGCTGGGATTTGCGTTCAATCACATAGACTTGTTCGGGCAAGGTGGCACTGGCATCCGGGTCGCTGTGGCCGTCTAAATGCCTAACGTAGGTCATCACCCGACGAATTAACGCACCGCGCAAATTATCATGGGCTTTTAAAAGGGGTAACAAAATAGGTTTTACATTGCCGAGCACAATCGAGGGCGTCGGCTGGTGAATCGTTGTACGTTCAAAACCATCCGTTTTTAACGGAATCGGCTGATACTCCACCCCGCCAAAGCGTACGGCTTGATTACCATCCGGACTGTTACAAAAGTGATATTTTATTGAAGACTGTAAAGGCGTTAAATCAAGGGTAAATAGATAAATCTTGGCAGACTCGACTAAGCTCATACTGGGTTAAAATCCTCCTCAAAACGTAAAACCACCGTCCAATAATTGTGTTGTAAGTTCGCTTGCCACTCAGAACAAATGATTTGAAAGTAGCGTTTTTCTCCGGGGTGATACCATAAAAACGGTTCTAATCCGGCTCTATCTGCAATAAAACTAATGATACTGTCTTTTTCTATCTCACTAAGTCCTACAAAACTCACAGTAAAATAATGGCGCAGTGTATTTAGACCATCGGCTTCGCGCTGCACATAACCATCGCCGAGCGGCGTTATACGCAGGCGTGGCTTAAGCTTATCCATAGCGATTTTTGTTGGTAAAAGACTGGGAAAATTAAGCATTCAATAACTTTTGTTTTTTTAATTTAAAGATTTGATCATTAACAATATGTTTAATCGTTGTTACGACCTCCTGGCTGACTTGCTCGCCATCGGCGCCGCTGGCATTGATTGTCGGGGCAATGGTAATGTTATTTTGCACTTGATTTGATATCACCGTTTGCCCGAGTTGATGATTGGGTGTGACAAATCCGGCTTTTTTACCGGTCATTAAGTAGTCTTTACCACCGCTACTAAAGAGTTCGGCGCCGTGTTCATTGACACGATACAATTGTCCTGCGGCAACGCTTCCCCCGGAGGCTTTCGCCCCTGCCGCAGTAGCGCCACCACTAAACCATGAGGCAAAACTGCTGCCACCCACCGAACCGATAACGCCACCTAAAATACTTTTAAAAATGCCACGGGAGGCCATTGATAAGGCTTCGGCGGCCATGTCATTGAGCATTGAGCTAAAAGCATCTGAAACAGTGGCCGTGCCTTTGACCACCCCGGCAAAGGCATTACTAAAACTGCCTTCCATATTGCCGGCGAACTCTTTCGCTTGGTGGCCGACGCCATTCAATTCTTTTGCTTGCTTTTGAGCTAGATCCTTTAATTTAGTATTTTTTTGAACTTCAATTTTTTCTAATAATTTTATCCGCTCTTCTGAACCTTCACGGGTGGCGTCTAAAATAATGCGTTTTTGCTTGTCATACGAATGCTTAATGGCTTCTTCTTCAGAAAGTAAGCGCTCTTTTAAGCTATCAAGTTGCTTTTGATTGTCCTGAGCGCGTAGTGAGGCACCCATCAGCGCGGATTTTTCTGGCTGTGATGCTCTTATTTTTTCATCTAAGGCCGCGGCTTTTTGCTCAATCTCATCAAAATAAGCATCAACGCTTTCAGTGGGTCGTTTTGAAAATAGAGTTTGATAAAGTTGTGCGAGCTTTTGATTGACATTATTCGCGCTTTCTTCTGCGATGTTTAATCCGGAGGTATCGAGGGTAAAACGTTCGGAGACACTGGCTTTCATGCGCGCTATGGATTGACCAAGGCGCTCAAATTTATTACCAACGATAGGTAATATGGCTCCGGCTTCTGCTATTTTTTGATATTGAGAGAGAGCGAAATTAATCCCCTCGCCCATTTTTTGATAGAGCCAACTTAACCCCTGAGCAATTGCAGTTAGGGATTGAATGGCCATATTTTTCATCACCGCAAAGCCTGCGCTAATAATATCAAGGCCGACGTTGATGTAATGCACACCATCACCAACGATAGCAAAGGACTTAGCTACAATACGAAACCCACTGAGTACATTACTGCTAAAACTACTTGCTGCGGTGCCGGCGTTAGTAAAACGTGTGGTTAAATCCTCAATAATCGGCGCAAAGGTAATCGCGAGCTGGTGACTGACTCCAACAAACAATTGACGCATTTTATATGCTGCATCATTCGCGGCCTCAACTTTTGCCGCATCAATGCGATTAATCGCAATGCCGAGCCGTGCCGCTTCACTGGCGGCTTGGTCTAACCCTTCAGCCCCTAAAGCTAAAGTATTAACGAGGCTCACCCCTTCCGAATCAAACAGCTTAAACGCTAAACGCACTTTATCCGACTGGCCTTCGACATTTTCCATCGCTCGCGCGACTTCTTTAAAGGCGGCATCTGGGGAGAGTTGATTTAAGTGCTCAGCATCTAGTCCTAATTCAACCAAGGCTTTGCGTGCTTCACCCGTGCCTGCCGCCGCTTCAGATAAGCGCCGCGTCATCCGTTGTAAGCCCATATCGAGTTTATTTTGTGAAACGCCGGTCAGCTCTGCGGCATGGCGTAAGCTCGCCAGTGCTTCAGTGGTGACCCCGAGCTTGTCCGAGGTTTTGGCGAGTAAATCAATCGAGTCACTGGACTTACTAATCATCACCGCTACAGCCCCCGTTGCTGCGGTGGAAACGGCGGCAAAGGCCAGCGTTGTATTTTTCAGATTACGCTGCACTTTTTTAGAAAAGTTCTTGCTGGCAAGTTCTGCTTTGGTTAAAGATTTAACGAGTTGAGCGGAATTTGCACTTAAATTAACAACGAGAGAACCGATTGTTGCCATCGCTTACTGCCTTTTTGCAATTGCGGATAAAATAGCGGCCATGTCTGTCGCGCTTTGTGTTTTTTTCTCATCACCAGCGCTATAGTTCGGCATAAAATCATTAGGGGTAAATAGTGTTTTATCTTTGCGCTGCAAGGGTCCATTCACAACCGCGCTCACCATTAAAGCGGTGCGATGGTCGTCTTTTTCCACGCCAAACGGTTCCAGTGAGTAATACGCCAGCCACTCATTAAATTCAGAAAGACTAAGTTCCTGTGAGAGCTGATTCACCGTTTTGCCTAGCGCTAAAGCTAAACGAAATAAAAACCGTCGCTCATGATCATGAG
>NZ_AMFF02000007.1 GCF_000297215.2 Piscirickettsia salmonis LF-89 = ATCC VR-1361 | reverse complement strand
GTGCTCTAGCAATTGATCTGAGCGAGTCTCCCTCTGATAACCGTTGTTCGATATAAAAACGATCTTTTTCATTTAAGTGCCGATAAACCATCTCTACCCTCTAAGTCAAAAGGCGAACTAGAGAGTTTATCTGTATGAATATGAACTCTCTACTGAGTGTTGCACTTCAGATGACGGAGGGCGTATTAAAGAAAAATACCTTGAGATAATGAAAAATTACATTAAATAGGGGCATAGTGTTATAGCAAGGTTAGCTATTAAAAATAAAAAAATTACTTATTGTGTATTCTTTTTGCTCAAGGAGAAAAGTTATGTCTTTCTAATTATGATACCTTTAAAGAAGGAATGCTTGCCAATCCTTCTTTAATTTTTATATGACAATATTTTGCTAAATTAGCTATAGTAATTTATTAATGAGTGATAATTTTGTTATCAGCTATAAAGTTTATGATGATTTCATTGCTGTAATAATAATACTATAGCAATAATCATTGGTTTTTATAAACCAATAAGATAATTAATAATTAAAATTAGTGAAGTTTTCTGCTTTAATAAGAAAAGTCTCAATATTATAATTAGTTTGTTAAGAATTTTTAAATTGTTTTATCATTTGTTAGAAGTGTGGTAGATTAAAGAATATGCTACATGGAAAATTTAGTAGCGTGTTTTATCATTCTATTTTGGAGATTACATCATGACTTGCGATAATATTACCCCTTTGGGCTACGTTTTTATGCCACATCATATTGCATTGTGGCGAGCGAGAGGGGTTGAAGCTAATTATCAGGGACAGCTAAAAATGTTAAGAAATATTCATGCAGCTGATTCACAACATAGAAATAAGCAGCAATGTAACCAAAGAAAGAGCAATATATAGATATTTAAATATATAATAAAATAATTAATGAAACTTGTGATAGATTAATTTATTCCATAGTGTATGTAGTTTTTAAATTATTCTGATAAAATTTAGATGCTATATAATTAAGCTAAGCTATGGGGAAAAAGCACTACGATTGATACGAAGTGACTAGTTTGCAAAACATAATGCAAACAAACTTATACTTGGCCAAGTATTATTTTAACAGATCGGTTTCCTTGAAATATTTTTCATATATAAAAAGCATTTATTGGTGATTCTTTGGTAAGGGTTATGCTAAAAATAAGTTGATATAGAGTTAGATTAAATCTCTTTGATCTAACTTGGTGAGTATTGCCTATTTTTTACAGGAACACTTTGAAAGTTTTGGTGAGCAGCTGGCGTTTGGTTAATAAATTTAGGTAGCGATTAGTTGATGCTAAAGGTATTGGTAAAACTGTATATTTAAGCAATATTTTTTCGGAATGCTTGGAATTCTGTTATTTTGTCACCACAGTATAATACTAGTTTAATATCAACAAAAAATAGAAAATTATTCTTAGTCATTATCTTTTGAATTTGTAAAATATAATTTTTGGCTAACCCACTCTTTTATTTTTAGTGGTAAATAGCTGTATATTCCAGTGATTAAGGAGAGTTGCCAGGGAAACTGGATGATTGCTTTATTTTGAATAAGGCCTTTCTGAATTGTGAGAGCTGCTTTTTTAGCGGATATTTTAAAGGGCATTGAGAATTGATTAAGATCTGTACGAGGTGTTTTTACCCAGCCTGGGCAAATAACACTCACTTGAATGTTATCACTTTTAAGTTGTTGGCGTAAAGCTAAGCCAAAGTGTAATAATGCAGCCTTCACTGCACCATAAATGCTGCGGCCAGGGAGAAATATTTTTGCATTCATTGAACTCATAATCGCAATTTGGCCAGAGCGCCGCTGCTGCATGCGTTGAATAAGTGGGTAAATACTATTAAATGTGCCATTAATGTGGGTATCGACCATAAGGCGCTGTGCTGAAAAATAATTGGTTGTTTCATGCGTAAGTTGCTTAAGAGAAGGCCCTGCATTGGCAATGACAAGATGAATTGGATCTTGATTATCAATATCGATTAAAAAGTCATGTAGTGCTTGATGGTTACATACATTGATAATTGCAATTGTTGTTTTTGATCCGTATTTTTCGCATTGGGCTTTAACTTGCTCTAGACGCTCAGCATTGCGTGCGATTAATATCAGGTGGTTATCTGGCCTTGCATAGCTATAGGCTAAAGCTTCACCAATGCCGTTGCTAGCCCCTGTAATGCAGATGGTAGACATGATTTTTTTAACCTTTCTTGTATTGTTGAATTATTGTATCACGTTATTTTGGCTATTATCTATGTGAAGTAAAACACTTTAAATTTTTTCTCTAGAATCATAAAGTTTACTATGATGATTTGAAAGTCTAGCTCGGGTTTATTTGTAAATTAAAATTAACTAAAATATATTTTCAATTTTACTAAAAATAAACTGCTTATTTTTCTATAGGTTTATTTTTATTTTAATTATTTAAAAAGCATTTGTTTTCTTCGTGCTTCATAAAGCTTAATATAAGGCTGTATAGCATGCTTGGTTTTTCTCTGTTGGGGCGATAATCATTAAAGATCAGGTCGTGGCTGCTTTGCATGTATATACATTCTTTTGGTTATAATCCCAGTGAGGTTTGACTCTCTGGAAAAGTTTGATCGTGCTGTTGATCAAACAGGTTTTTGAAGGGGGTGAGTACTTTTCTGGCGCTGCGAGCCATGGAGTG
>NZ_AMFF02000006.1:20633-24357 GCF_000297215.2 Piscirickettsia salmonis LF-89 = ATCC VR-1361 | reverse complement strand
TTATTAGGTGTCAGCCCCAATTTTAATTGTAAATATTTTAAAACCAATTAAGAATAACCACGGTTATTAACATAATCATTCAATACATTAAGTTCATATTTTTGGCGGTCATAGTTTAAGCTCAACCAATGGGTAATATCACCAATAGAAATCATGCCGATTAATTGACCATCCTCAAGCAATGGAATATGCCGAATACGCTGATCAGTCATAATCGCCATCGCTTCATTCAACGAGCTATTTTTATGAATATAAATCACTTCCTTGGTCATCACCTCATTGACAGCCAACGCTTCCGGGTTTTTCCTTTCCTTAACGACTTTAAGCATTAAGTCACGTTCGGTAAAAATCCCAACCAAGGCATTATTTTCAACAATAGGTAACGCACCGATGTTTTTTTCAGCCATCATTAACGTGCAGTCATACACCGACATAGATGGTGCTGCAGTTAAAATATCTTGATTTTTCTCATTTAAAAGTTTGGCAACTGAGGTATCCATTAATTTAGTCCTTTTAATAAATTTTAACAAATAAACTGAGTTAACATAGCGACGTAAAACTTATAAAGGACCGCACAAGCGGCCCTCTTAAATACTCTGACTAATAAAGCAGAAAAATTACTGACCTTTTAACTGCTTGACTAAATGCTCAACACACTGCCCATAATCACTATCGCATTGCTTAAAATGCTCTAGCATGCGCTTGACTACCGGTTCAGAAGCTTGACTCAAACTACCAGCAATATTGCTCACCAGCTGATTTTTCTGATCTTCATTCATGATACGATATAAATTACCCGCCTGACTATAGTCATCTGCACCATGACGGTGGTCATAATAGTCCGCATCTCCTGAAATCTTCAGTGCTGGAGCTTTTAGTTTTGGGTTTTCCGCAGGACCATTCTTCGTATTTGGACCATAATTCACACTGGAACGTCCAGAAGGTGCGGTCTCTGCCGTACTATAAGGGCAACGTGTGCCCGCCATCGCACCACCACGCTGGTAATTATCAACACGGGTGGCATGCGGACAATTGACCGACAAATCATTATAATTAGCACCAATCCGATAACGATGTGCATCAGGATAACTAAACAAGCGCGCTTGCAACATTTTATCTGGCGAGGCATCAATCCCAGGCACTAAATTACTCGGCGAAAATGCCGATTGCTCAACTTCAGCAAAATAATTCTCGACATTTCGATTAAGCTCTAGCATACCAATTTCCACAAGCGGATAGTCTTGATGCGGCCATACTTTGGTTAAGTCAAACGGATTCAACTGATAGGTTTCTGCATCTTTTTCTGGCATAATTTGCAAATAAACACGCCATTTTGGAAAATCACCAGTCTCGATCGCCTTCACCAAGTCTTCTTGTGCATGATCTGGATTCTCTCCAGCAATCTTAGCCGCTTCCTCTCCAGTTATGCACTGGACCCCTTGCTCAGTTTTAAAATGCCATTTTACCCAAAAGCGCTCACCTTGTTGATTCCATAACGCAAACGTATGCGATCCATAGCCATTCATATGGCGATAATCGGTTGGAATACCACGATCAGACATTAAAATGGTAATTTGGTGCATTGACTGGGGATTTAAAGACCAAAAATCCCACACCGCTTCAGGGTCTTTTAAGTTAGTCACCGGATTACGCTTTTGCGTATGAATAAAATCAGGAAACTTACTTGGATCCCTCAAGAAAAATATCGGTGTATTATTACCGACCACATCATGATTACCTTCACGTGTATAGAATTTCACCGCAAAACCACGTGGATCACGTACTGCATCGCCTGAACCCATTTCACCGCCCACGGTTGAAAAACGTAGGAAAACTTCCGTTTTCTCTCCTTGCTGCTGTAAATAATCAGCAATAGTATAATCACTTAGGCTCTTTGTCAGTGTAAACGTTCCATAAGCGCCACTACCTTTGGCATGCACAACACGCTCAGGAATTCTCTCACGGTTAAAATGTGCTAATTTTTCTAACAATTGCCAGTCTTGCAATAGAACGGGTCCACGCTCACCTGCAGTTAAACTATTTTGATCATCTGCAATAGGTGCACCACTGCTGGTTGTGAGTATTGTCATTTTAATTTATCTCCTTTGCTATTTTCTTCAGAACTATTGTTCAAGAGCGTGATCACATCCGGCAGCTCTCTTTTGATACCATACCTGACAAGCGACGATAACGTCACTGATAACTTGCTTAATCACTTAATCACTTACTTAATCAGTTAATTTAAGTATTAATTTAAATAGGCTAAAAACATCCAAATCAGTTTTTCTTGCTCTTTAATATAGTCCCCCATCAAACTGCTGGTTCCTTCATCTTCAGCATCACCACTTACTTTTAAAATATGGCGCTGCAGTTTAATCAACGCAGAAAAACTATTTAATAAACTCTTTACTGAATTTTCAGCATCAACCACATTAATCGCTTCACTAATTTCTGAGTGTTTAGCATATTGACTATACGCGTGTAGGGGCTGCTCACCCAAGGTTAAAATACGCTCGGCAATCTCATCCACTTTCGTTAACAAGTCATTATAAATTTCTTCGAACTTCGTATGCAGTTCAAAGAATTGTTGCCCCTTAATGTTCCAATGGAATCCACGTACATTCATATAAAACACTTGGTAAGTTGCCAATAATTTATTCAATTCTTTACTAATTTCAGCCGTTTTTTCTTGATTTAAACCGATTAAGTTCATTGCATTTTCCTCTTTAAAATCTAAATGCTTATCATCACTATATTACAGTATCCGCTATTAATTAAATCGATTAATTTTATTAATTCAATAAACAAAAACTATCAATCTAAAGTCACTCTAAGTCAAGCTTTATACCACTCCATGGTTTATTACCCATTAAAAATATAAAGACCCCTCACCCACTGCTATAACCTCTTGAATTAAAAATTAACGTCAATCTCGCAAACAGATTATAAATTCATTCCCAAAATATTTGATCTTGCTATAATAAGCAAGAATATTTAGCTACAATTAACATGAAAAATATTCACTTACCTCGCTATAGAAAATTTATGACTCTATTTTTCAAACTCATCTTAAAATTTACCTTAACTTGAGATTACAACCTCTATCCTTTTGATGTATAAAATTTTTTATAGAATTAAATTTAAAAAACTCTAAATCTCTAAAGAAATTAAAGGTTCAATATTATGGCTAAGCCTATACTACCGCTATCATCATCCGCTGCATCAGCAGTACCACCAGATGCAGCGCGATTATTAGAAATAGCAGCATTAGCCGCCGCAGAAATAAGAATGGAGGCACGAATAATAGCAAGGCAAGCGCAGGCACAGCTTGATGATACAACTGAAGGAGAGCCGTAGGCGGGGTAGGCATAAACGCAGTAGGTGCAGCAGCAAATGCACAAGAATCGATAGACCCAAGCGTAACAGGAGCAAAAATATTCAAATGGTTAACAACAAAAAGTACAGGAATAGGAAAAGGAGCAGAAGCCTGCTTATTTCAAGGACAGCAAGCTGCTGAGTCTGAAAAACCTAAAAAGCAGAAAATAAAGTAAGAAAAAAGATAAGAGTCATGGCCAAAATCAAGATAAAGATCCAGAACCAAAATAAAGATTAATATTTGTTATAGAAAAGAACGCCCTCCGTCATCTGAAGTGCAACACTACTCTATACTAAGCCGCCATCAAATACTCTAAAAAAACATGATTAGGTGAGCAATAATTCAAAC
>NZ_AMFF02000006.1:14019-20504 GCF_000297215.2 Piscirickettsia salmonis LF-89 = ATCC VR-1361 | reverse complement strand
GGTGTGCCGTTTAATCTCACGGCTAATCGTGCTAGGAGAAAAGCCAAGTGCTCTAGCAATTGATCTGAGCGAGTCTCCCTCTGATAACCGTTGTTCGATATAAAAACGATCTTTTTCATTTAAGTGCCGATAAACCATCTCTACCCTCTAAGTCAAAAGGCGAACTAGAGAGTTTATCTGTATGAATATGAACTCTCTACTGAGTGTTGCACTTCAGATGACGGAGGGCGGAAAACATTAACCAATAGACTTTTCTATCGGCACGAGCAGCTTTTGGCCAATACGAATATGATCACCGCTTAAGTGATTGGCTTTACGCAATGCTGACAAGCTAGAGTTAAATTTTAAAGCAATCTTCGACAAAGACTCACCGGAACTTACCTGATGATAACGGTGACGATGTGCAAACCACGTTTGCTGTGGTGGATATTGCTCTAAATAACCAATCACCCCAGTTGCTAAGGCTCTCACCAAGCGTTTTTGATAATTTATCTGCATCAGCTGTTTTGCCTCATCAGGATGGGAGATAAAACCAAGCTCAACTAATAACGAAGGTACATCAGGCGCCTTTAATACCGCAAAATCAGCCCGCTGAATTGTTTTATAATGCAAGGGGATAAACTTTTTTAACTTCTTTAACACTACATGTGCCAACTGACGGCTTTGTTTGAGCGTTGCATTTTGTGATAAATCTAATAGAACTTCAGCGACCTGTTTCTTAGTTTTCTTTAAGGGCAGGCTACCAATCAGAGCCGCATTTTCACGTTCAGCGAGTAGTTTTGCGGCTTCTGAACTTGCTCCTTCTTTTGATAAAATAAAAACAGAACCACCTTTTGCCCGACTATTTTTAAAATGATCCGCATGCAAAGAAATAAATAAGTCCGCTTGCATCTGTCGAGATTTTGCTAGACGCTGACGTAAACCTAAAAACTGATCTGCATTACGCGTTAAAGAAGCCTCTACTCCCGGTAGACGATTTAAATACCTCATCAACTGCTTAGCAACACTTAGCGTAATGTGTTTTTCATAAATTTTATTTTTGCCCACCGCTCCCGGGTCATGACCGCCATGCCCAGGATCAATAACAACACGTGCCAAACGCCATAACAGCGGCTGATCAATCGACGGCTGGATCGCCTTGGCCGACAGCGTTAACTGCAAACGACCACGGTGTTGCTGCCAATGTGTCGCTACCTGAACCGGCTGATTCAAATCAAACACAACCCGCAGCGTCTTATTTTTCTGTACTGTATAACGTACCTGTTCTACGTAAGGGCTATGCTTTAAGCGAGAAAATGATGTATTGGCTTGAGTATTGTGAAAGTCAATCACCAGCTTTTCAGGCTGATGCAAATGAAAGACTTGATACAGTGGCTGCTGTGAAAGTTTAAAACCAATATAGCTCCGCTGCTTTTGACTCCATAAACGCACATCATTTAACTCAACTCTATTAACTGGCTTAGCCGCAAATAGCGTTGTTTCAGCCAACAGCAATAAGCAACTTAGCAAACAACAAATACTTATTAGCGATACTCGCCCTTCACGACGAGCTCTTCGTTTTCGCCAATTAGTTATGCTGATAATGCTAAACGATAAATTACCTAAGCATAACCGACTGGAGTTGCAACAATGCCTGCTGGCCTGCCTGGCTCCCTGCTTTAAAATAAAGATGACGTCCTTCATTGTCATAACTGATCACACACTCAAGGTCAGCAACCGGCAACACCCCTTGCCCTTTCTCTGGCCATTCAACGATACACAAGCGATCAGCCAGATAGTCTTCTATGCCTATAAACAACAACTCTTCAGGGTCAGCCAAGCGGTATAAATCAAAATGGGCAATATGCATATCAGCGCATTCATACAGCTCGACTAAGGTATATGTCGGACTTTTGACAGCCCCTGTCACACCCAGGCTACGTAAAAAACCCCGTGTCAGTGTTGTCTTCCCAGCGCCTAAGTCTCCCTGTAACTCAAGGAGACTTAGCTGCTTACAGCATAATGCAAGCTTTGCACCAAAGGCTTGCATCTGCAGGCCATCAGCAATAAAACATTGGTAATCAGTCATACTCTGTCTCTACGCTACATTATTAAGTGATTGTGTTATCTGCTTTACGCTGTGGATGCCAGATCTGCTGGCGATAGTACTTGAGCTCTGCAATCGAGTCTTTAATATCGTCCAATGCTAAATGCTTACTTTCCTTCGTCAGCCCGGCTAAAATTTCAGGACTCCAGCGTCCAGCCAACTCTTTAAACGTACTGACATCAATATTCCGATAATGAAAAAAATCTTCTAATTCAGGCATATACTCCCTTAAAAAGGCACGATCTTGATGCACGCTATTACCACACATAGCTGAAACACCTGCGCTCACATACGGGTTTAAAAACTCCAAAGTCAAACGCTCAGCCTCTGCTGTTACTGTCTTACTGTTGCGCACCCGCTCGGTTAGACCCGATTGGCCATGTTGCTTAACACACCAGGCATTCATCGTTTCAAGCACTATTTCAGGCTGATAAATCGCAAATACCGGACCTTCTGCTAGAATATTCAACTCAGCATCAGTAATAATGGTTGCAATCTCAATGATTTTATCCTGCTTAATATCAAGGCCGGTCATCTCAAGATCAATCCAAATCATCCGCCCTGCCTGGTTATTTTGACTCTGTTGCTTATCTGTCATCACCTCATCCATATCTTCAATTTTTTAGCTAAGTTAATTTTATCGATCACTAATCAACAATGAAGCATACATTTATGCCGCTGTCGGTGTACACTATGCTAGCGTAATTTAATCAATCATCAAGTGATAGGGGCTTATGGCCAAACGACGTTTATCTCGCCACCAATCGTGGCGTATTGAAAAAATACAGCAACAACGTATTCAGCGCGCACAAAAGCAAGAGCAATACATTGACGAGCTACTACACTCTAGCGCCCTGAACGCTGAAGAAAATGGCACGGTTATCACCCAATATGGCCAAAGTGCCGATATTCAGATGGCCAACGGAGCGATTACTCGCTGCTTTCTGCGTCAAAATATCGGTTCTGTTGTTGCTGGTGACCGTGTTATTTTCCGTCAAGCCAACGGCTCTGATGGTGTGATTGTCGCCAATCGCCGACGCCACTCAGAACTTGTACGCCCAGATAAATACGGTAAAATTAAGGCCATTGCAGCCAATATCGATCATATTTTTATCGTCTTTGCCACAGAGCCCGAAGCGCAAGAGATCTTAATCGATCGCTATCTCGTCGCTGCAGAATTACAAGGGATTCGCCCCTCTTTAGTCTTCAATAAAATTGACTTATTAACCCCTCATGCTCGGGCTGATTACCTAACACGCTTCAGCCATTACCAGAACATGGGCTACCTCTTAATAGAAGCCAGTACACACAGTCAATACGGCCTAGATGCACTATGTTATGCACTCAAAGATGCCAATAGTGTCTTCGTTGGCCAGTCCGGGGTCGGTAAATCGTCCTTAGTTAATATGCTGCTCGAATCCAACTCAGCGCGAGTTGCCAACATCTCAGAGGCCAATCACAAAGGCCGCCATACCACAACCGCAGCAACGCTGTATCATTGCCCGACAGGAGGCCATATTATTGACTCGCCAGGGATTCGTGAATTTGGCCTCTGGCATATTGAGCCTGAGCGCCTCATTGATGGCTTTATTGACTTTCAGCCGTTTATCGGTCACTGTCAATTTCGCAACTGTACTCACGACAATGAAAAAGGCTGTGCCTTGACAGCAGCAGTAAAACAAGGGAAGATTCTGCCGCTGCGGCTGGCTAATTACCATCGTATTATGAAAACCATCGTAGAATCTAGCCACTTAGCCAATTCTGCGCAAAAACCGTCACATTGAGGATTGAGGATAATCAAACGCCTATGAAAAATCGCATTCAACTTTTTTTACAGCGTTATATTGTTCCTCAACATTTATATTCACGCTTTCTCGGTTTTCTTGCAGAACGACGCATTCCACTGGTGACGCACTATGGCCTACGTGACTTTGTTAAACGCTATGGTGTTGATATGAGCGAGGCCATAGAAGAAAACCCAGATCATTACCGCACCTTTAATCAGTTTTTCACCCGCGCAATTAAACCAGAGCTGCGCCCAATCACTCAAGACAAACACATCGTCACCTCTCCCGTCGATGGCACGATTAGCCAAATCGGCAACATTCATCAAGAACAACTCATTCAAGCCAAAGGCTTTCAGTTCTCTGCAGCCTCACTATTAGGCAGTGTCGAGGATGCCCGTGCATTTACAGATGGCCTATTTACCACCCTTTATCTTGCCCCTCGTGATTACCATCGTGTGCACATGCCTTGTGCCGGCCGCTTAACCCATATGCGTTATATTCCAGGCGAGTTATTTTCGGTGAATCCCTATACGGCTAGCCATATTGATGGTTTATTTGCACGTAATGAGCGCGTTGTTTGTTTTTTCGAGACCGAACAAGGCCCCATGGCCATGGTCTTAGTCGGTGCAATTATCGTCGCCAGTATCGAAACCGTGTGGGCCGGCACTATTGCTCCTGGCACGCCGCGCGAAGTCCGCACCTGGCACTACCGTCATAATAAAAATAGCCATATTTATTTAGATAAAGGTGAAGAGATGGGCCGCTTTAAACTCGGCTCAACCGTTATTTTAATGATGGGTAAAGGCGTCGCTCAGTGGCAACAGCAGCTGACAAGCGGACACAGCGTGCGCATGGGCATGCCGATCGGCGAATATCACGAAAACCTGGTACTCTCTGCAGCTAAAGAACCTGCAGCCTCTGAGGCTAATGTAGAAGTAGAATGAGCGAAGGTAACCATCAATGAAAATATGGGTCGATGCCGATGCCTGCCCAAAGGTCATTAAAGAGATTTTATTTCGTGTAGCCAATCGATTAGAAATCGAGGTTATTTTGGTCGCCAACCAAGCGCTTGCGACTCCTCCATCGGCTTATATCAAATCCATTCAAGTGACTAAAGGCTTTGATGTTGCAGACAACTACATCGTCTCTCAAACACGCCCTGAAGATTTAATTATCACTGCAGATATTCCACTGGCTGCTGAAATCGTTGAAAAAGGTGCGCATGCTTTAAACCCTCGCGGTGAATTGTATGATCAAAACAATATCAAAGAACGCTTAACTTTACGCGATGCGATGGATGAGCTGCGCAGCTCAGGGCTAACCTCAGGAGGACCTGCAGCATTTAATCACAAAGATCGCCAAAGTTTTTCTAATGCCTTGGACCGTTTTTTAGCAAAAGCAAAAAAAACTAAAAACCTATAAAAAAATCGATTATCCGTTATCGATTAAAGAGTAACCCAGTGTATTCGCCTAATTATGTTACATTGGCTCACAATTTGAATGACTTAGACTTAGGATTGAAGCTAAAGATGATTTTTATTTTATATTTAATTGCCGGCGCAATAGTTGGCACCTTATCCGGTTTACTCGGCATCGGTGGTGGTTTGATCATGGTGCCTTTACTGACTATCACTCTGCCTTACTATCACGTTCCTGCTGAATACGTCGTCCATGTTGCCGTTGCCACCTCGCTTGTTGTTGTTTTATTTAACTCAGCCCAAGCCACCTATAGCCACGCTCGCAACGGCAATGTCCTTTGGAATGTGCTGTTTTTACTTTCACCCTTTGCCATTATCGGCATCCTCATCGGTGGCAGCATTGCTAACTACCTCAGCAGTAAAGCCTTACTCACCGTATTTGCGATTTTTCTTATTTATACCGTGACGCGCTCGACACTTAAACTCATTCGTAAAAATAGTAAAAAAACCACAGGGACCTTTCAACTTCCGAGTAAACTCTATAGCTTTTCTTATGCCACCTTTGTCGGCGCCGCTTCCTCTTTATTGGGTATAGGCGCTGCAGCAACGATTATTCCATTTTTAAGAAGTGCCAAGCTTGATATGGTCAAATGTGCCGCACTGGCTACCAGCCTCAGCATAGTGACTGCCTTTTCTGCAACATTGCTATATATCAGTAGCGGCTGGCATCTAAACCCATACTCTGACTACGCTACCGGTTATATCTACTGGCCGGCAGTCATCGGCATTCTCATCGGCGCAACAATGACCGTCCCGCTAGGCACACGACTTGGACGTCAGCTTAAAGATGAAACCTTAGCAAGTTACTTTTTAATCTTACTGGTGATCATTTTAATCATTACTATCTATAAGCTCTTTATGCTGCCATAGCTTATATTTATTATTTTATTAAGGCCTCGCAAAGAGGTCACTTATTAACCAATATTTTTTTACTCGCCACCGCCCCTTTGACTGTAAAAAATAAACTTTTATTAAAGAAAATCAAGTACTCTCAAATAGTAAATACCATAGGCCAATACCTAATTAAATTCTTCTATGATTATAATTCAAAAAAAAATATTTTTTTTATCTTACAATTATAGCGCTCAACGAATAGTTTCTGACATTGACTTCATTACTTGACTAAGCGCTGTC
>NZ_AMFF02000006.1:0-10400 GCF_000297215.2 Piscirickettsia salmonis LF-89 = ATCC VR-1361 | reverse complement strand
AGACACATTTGCTGAGAAACGTGAAAAACAGTTAGAAAAAATTTCGACAAAAACAGAGGGATAATTCCAGTTTTAAACTGTCTCACTTATGGGGGGTTGACATCAGCAACAACCATTAATTGATTAAACACCTGATAAAAGTATGGGGAAAACACTATGCCAAAAACTAGACTCGACATCCTTCAAAAAATAGAAAAAGCAAACGCCAACTCTCAAAGCCATATAAGTTTGCGTAATTGGGACCTTAGTGGTTTAGATTTATCAGGCTTATATTTAAGTCATGTTGATTTATATGGAGCAAATTTAGAAGGAGCGAATTTAGCTGGAACCTATTTAAAAGGTGCGAATCTTAGTTGTGCTAATTTAAAAAATACAAACTTATCAGGTGCATATTTGCAGGGAGCAAACCTACAGTTCTCTAATTTAGAAGACACCAACTTTTGTCATGCGGACTTGCGTAAAGTTGACTTTAGAGACGTACAGACATTCAATGGCGCAAGGTTTAAAGGGTCTTGTGCCATCGGTGCATGGTTTGGCACTGGTGATTTAAGAAATACAGATATTCACCACAGTAATTTTTACTATGAGTATTTAAGCCTAGAGTTGCAAGAAGCAATGAAGGACTTAGATGACGACCCTCTCTTTACAAACCGCGATGAAAACCCACAATTTGAAAGCCAAGACTTTTTACCCAGTGACTTTAATAATCTTAAAAATAAAATACTTGAAAAGTGTATCCATTTTCAAGAAATTGATCGGGATGCCACGTTTACTGTCCCTAACTTTATTCGATATCTGACTGAAGAGCAACGAACAAAGTTCCTCGATGAAAGGGATAGATTAATCGATTGCAGTATCAACCTCGAAGAGATAAGCGTTCCTGTTCATATTGCTGGAGAATCAGCAAACTATAATCGCGATGCATTCCAAGACTATTTAGCTAACAGTGAAGTTTCACCGTTTACAGGTCAAGCTATCCACGAAGATAGCATTCAAAATGACTATAGCCCACAAACTTACATTGACTATCATCTCCTTGTTGAGGAGATGGCAAAATGTCTTCCCGCAGATGAACTTGCTGAATTAAATCAACAACAAGTACCAGCAGCTCCGCCAGCTTTAGCCAGGCATCAAGAAGCAGATATAGATCCCAATCTACTTTTAATCATATATTTAACGTTAGATAAATATGGCCTCTCAAATGCTAAAAATCTAGAAAAAGCACTCAAAAACCCGGCAAGATTTTTAGAACAGTACAACGAGTTAAAACAACAGCAATTCTGTAAAGCTGTATACCTTCAAGAAGTACTTGATGCCCCGAATTTATATAACCCATTCACAGGACATGTTAGGCTATTTAAATCACTTTCAGATCTAGACCTTGCTTCACCAAATAATATCCAGCGTCTACTCAAAGCTCCTCTCGACACTACGCTTATTAAAATATTAATAGAATCAGGTTTAGATGAATCAATTAAAGACTGCAAGCAAAGGAACAGTACAGAAAAGCTTAAACTCTCAGAGTTTTTTAAATATCACCTACAATCAGAAACAGAGCTTGCGGGATTAAAAAGTATTCTTAACGGTGCAGCTTCAGCACTTAACCACAGAAGGCATGCCTTCAATATCTTCTCCACAGCACACTCTTATAAAGCTGCTGAACCATACTTTAACAAAGCTCGGAAGTTAGCTAACATCAGTGACCGATATTGGGAAATCGCCCTATCACGACATTATTGGACTAATAGCTGGCAAGAACAAGCTAATCACTACTATGAAAATACTTCTAGGATTCCGGTAACAGCTCCGATACCAACAGTAGTTCCTACTCCTACCACCGCAGCCCCAGAGCCAACAGCACAACCAACTGCTGTTACAATGAATAACGTAACCATTACTCCAGCTATGAGAGCAACTACCACTCCGGCACCTATCACTCCAGCAGGCACTACTACCTCACCAGTACCGGCAGACTCAACAACAGCCCCCAATATCACCCCTACAAGTACTGGCGCTCTAACTCTAACCCGTACTCCAGCTTTAAATCATCCTCTTGCTCCAGCCATGGAAGCAACTGCCACTCCACTACCTGCGACTACGCAGCCAGCACCTATCGCTCCAACAGCTACTACAGAGACTATTACAGATCCTGCTAAAAAAATAACAGACATAATTGATACCAATAATCGATTTATAGATGCTTTAATAAAAGATTATACGGGTAAAAGCCCAGCTCAAACAACTGCAGCGAAAACTCCAACAGCACCATCTAGCACTGTAACCACAAGCTCAAATACTACCTCTACGTGCAAAGGCAAGTATGTTGTCATTGCTCCACCAACTAGCGCCCCAGATACAGCTCCAACGACTGCACCTATATCTACAAGCCGCACTCTATTACCTGCATTAAGAGTTACACCAACTGTTGCTCCACCAGCCCCGCTAACCCCTACTACAGCTGAATTTAACGGCCTATACTTTACACAGCACATGAGTGACAGCGATAGTTTAATTCCATCATTTGCTCTTTTTGCAGGCAATCCCTCACCGACTGCAACTCCTGAAGAGATCATCTCTCTTTTCCAAGACATGAACGAAACCGATACCAATAATCAGGGAGCAGCACCTGCACCCTAACTTAAAACTAAAGATAATATTTCATCATGCCCTAAAATTATAATATTTAGGGCATGAAGCAATACTGTTACATCAATATTCAATAAAAAGCCCTACTAATAGGCAGCCAAAAAGTCCTTTACATCCTGCATAAGGCGATTTGATAAACTATCAAACCACTGTAACTCTGGCCAACTACGCAGCCAAGTCATCTGGCGTTTTGCCAACTGGCGTGTGGCAATGATGCTACGTTCAACCATGTCATCATAACTTAATCTGCCCGCTAAGTACTGCCACGCTTGTCGATAACCCACCGCACGTATCGCCGGTAAATCTTCTGTCAAATCGCCACGTTGATACAGTTTTTCCACTTCAGCTAAAAAACCAAGCTCGAGCATTTTCTCAAAGCGCAGCTTAATACGCGCATGCAGAACCGTCCGATCAGCAGGTGCTAAAGCCAGTGCAGTAATCGGATACGGACAGGGTGTTTGTTGATTTTCTTGGCATAATTCAGTGAGATTTTTACCGGTAATTTGATAGATTTCTAAAGCCCGTAATAATCGCTGGGGATCATTAGGGTGAATACGCCGAGCAGAGATTGGGTCGATTTTTTCCAGCTCTTGATGTAATCGCTCCAAACCTTGCTGATCCGCACGCTGCTGCAATTGCATTCGGATAGACTCATCGGCGGCGGGTAATTCAGTCAGCCCATCACGCAAAGCTTTAAAGTACAACATCGTCCCACCGACAAGTAAGGGTATTTTCCCTGCTTTAATCACTTCATCCATCTGTTTTAAGGCATCTTCACGAAAATCAGCCGCAGAGTACGGTACACTTGGATCTAAAAAATCAATTAAACGATGCGGCGCACGCACCAACTCTTCACGGCTCGGTTTCGCTGTGCCAATATCCATGCCCCGATAAACCATCGCCGAATCAACACTGATAATCTCATAGCGCCCTGTTTCAACCAACGCCATTGACAAATCCGTTTTGCCTGAGGCTGTCGGCCCCATTAAAAATACCACCTGATTCACTGCTGTCATAATAAATTATCGCCCTCTTAAAAACAGTTTATCAAGTGCTGCCATATTCAATGCTGTCCAGGTCGGGCGGCCATGATTGCATTGATTGGCATGATCCGTTTTTTCCATATCACGCAATAGCGCATTCATTTCAGCAAGGCTGAGCTGGCGATTAGCACGCACCGCCCCATGACAGGCCATCGTCGCAAGAATTTCATTAAGGTGATTGTCTATTGCAAAACTCTCACCAAAGCGGCTGACATCACGGATGATATCTTTGACTAATTGCTCAGCACGTTCTTGCTTTAATAAGACCGGTATGGCTCGAATCAAAGCCGTCTCAAAGCCCGTCACACTAATATCTAAGCCTAGTTTATCAAACAATTCCTCGCACTCGGTTAAGCGCGTGATGTCTAAAGGCGGTAATTTTAATGATAACGGAATCAGTAATGTTTGCGTTGCCAGTCTATCCTCTTGCCAAGCCTGCTTTAGCTTCTCATAGACAACACGCTCATGTGCCGCATGCATATCAATTAAAATCAAACCTCGATCATTTTCTGCAAGAATATAAATGCCTTTTAATTGAGCCAGTGCAAACCCCAAGGGCGGCGCTTTTTCTGGCCTTGTCTCAGCGAGCGGTTGATCTTTATGACCCTGATTATACTGCGATTTACCTTGTTTAACCGACATTAAGGCAACTTTTTCACCTATATTTATTACATCTGCCTGTTCTGTCCTAACATTTTTAGTCGCCGTATCCAATAACTTAGCATAGAGCTCTAAAGGCTCCTGCTGGCTTTTTACCATTTGAGCTAATGCTAAAGGCTGTGTTGCTGCCAGTCGCAGTGAGGGTTTATTCGTGGTTTTAACCACTGTTTTTTCTACCTGGCTCGTTGATGATTGCAATGGCTCTAATTGTCGCAACTCTGGCTTATAACCTGGCTGCGTCTTTTTCAAGGCCTCTTGTAATATCTTACGAATAAAACCAAACACCTGACGGCCTGATGAAAAACGCACTTCTTGCTTAGTCGGGTGAACATTAACATCCACCTCAACAGGGTCTAAGCCTAAAAAGAGTACAAAGGCTGGATAACGCCCTGCATATAACACATCTTGATAAGCCTGCCGCACCGCTTGATTTAACGCCCGATCACGAATCATCCGATCATTCACATAAAAATACTGTAAGTCTGCCTGGCTTCTTGAAAACGTCGGATTAGCAATCCACCCTCTTAAACATAAACCATTAACTTCTTCATTAATATACAAACTTTGCTCAACAAAGAGCTGTCCACAAAGTTTGGCTACACGCGCCCGTTGCTCATCTAAAGAGATCGCCGCTTTTAAATCAAAAACCGCTTTACCATTGTGGCTCAGCTTAAACGCCACCGGAAAGTGACTTAAGGCAATTCTGCGCACAGTCTCATCAATATGTAAAAATTCCGTACGCTCAGCGCGTAAAAACTTGCGTCGTGCTGGCACATTAAAAAATAAATCTCGGACGTATATAGTCGTACCCACATTTTGCGCAACAGGTTTTAATAAAATATCCGGATCATTTTCACCATCCATTTCTATAGACCAGCCCATCTGCTCTTTCGCAACACGTGATTGTAAACAAAAGCGTGACACTGCACTGATACTCGCCAACGCCTCACCACGAAAACCTAAGGTTTCTACCGCATCTAAGTCATCTATGGTGGCAATTTTACTGGTGGCATGACGATCCAGTGCGAGTTTTAAGTCCGCTTTAACAATCCCATGGCCATTATCACGCAAATAAATGCGTTGCACTCCGCCTTTATCTACTTCGATGTCAATTGATGTCGCACCAGCATCCAAGCTATTTTCCACCAGTTCTTTAATGACCGCCGCCGGACGCTCCACCACTTCGCCAGCAGCAATTTGATTGGTTAAATGACGGGGCAAAGTCTGAATACGTTTCACGCTGTTTATCACCTTTATTCTCTCGGCCCCTGAGTATAGCAAATTTTAAGGCAAGTTGAGGCGATTAAGGTGTTCGCTCATAAAACAGCTCGCGTGGAAAATGTAGCTTTCTTTCAAATAGAAAGTGATCAGATAAGTCAAGCTCAGCATACGGAGTATTTAATAGCATCGAGCCACCATCGTACATTAACGGCTCAGCCACGCCACGAATCACACGAATGCGACTTTGTTGCTGCAGTTGATCTTCAGGGATGTAGCCTTGATGGACCAAAACATAATCATCCATCTCACCATAAGTTCCCGTATTCATCAGGTTTTTAGTATAATCGCCCCCATACGGCAATGCCTTAATGTTTAACCAAGGTTGGTATTTAGAGTCCACCGTCAAAATAGTTTTATTAAATTCAGTGCACTCTTGCTTAGTATGGCACTCTTGGTAATCGACATTTAAGTCCCCCGCAATAACCACTGGCTGATCTTTCGGCAAGTTACGAGCATCAATAAATTGCTTGATCTGTTCAAATTGCTTGCCCCGCACTATGGTATCTTGCACTGCAGTAGATTCACCTTCTGTCGCCTGTAAATGAGTACCAATAATGTTATAGAGCATCTGGCCTTTTTGAATCTTAACGTACAACACACCTTTGGCAGAACCACAGTCAACACCACTACAATCAGCAAAAACTTCTTTGGCATACTCAGCGGTGATAATGGGCCAATGGCTAAAAATCATCTGCCCCCCTGTTAATAATTTATCACTTGAAGTAGGGCCATAGTAATAGGGATAATCTGCCTTCATCGCATGAATAAAAGCATCACGATGCCCTTTACTCATTAACTCCTCAACCACAACCACATCATAGTGTTTAATTTTCTGAGGAATCAGCTGCGCTCGCACAGAGGCTTCATTCATACGCATTGCTACACCCGCATACGCTGGCCACAGCTGAACATTATAGGTTGCAACAGCAAGAGAGAGATCATCTTGATCATCACGCAGATAACGCGGTGCTAACTCACTCTGGTCCAAGACATAATTAATTTCATTAGTTGACTGATCACTGCCCGTGTAGTGAATCGCCGCCCCATAAATTTTATAGGGCTGACCATGCCATAGTGCGTCTGGCGTAATTGTTTCTAATTGCACATTATCCGGGGCCGGCTTACTGGTAAAAATATCAATTATCTGTGGCACTTGAGACTCTAGCTGATACTTTGCACTCGTAATGCTAGAACCAACCCAAGCGCCTTGCAAACGTGTGGTCAAGCTAAAGGGTATAGTCTGTTCAGACTGTTTAGTTTTTTCAGCGGGGTCCGTGCTGGTTATATGGGCGGTCAAGCAATAGGTTTTTCCATCCTCAATACCTTGACCATAATTAATACTGGCTAATTTCCCGCGTTGATAGGCTTGTAAGGTTCCCGAATAGCCTTGATAATAGCTAGCGTCTAAATTCTCACAGCCCTCTATCTGCGTATCAAGAAAAGCACGATAACTTACCGGTCGATCTGTATTATTAATAAAGTAAAGGTAATATTGCGCATAAGCAGCTGAGGCAATAAAAACAGAGTAAATTCCAAATAAAAAAATAGCCAAGCTTGGTTTAAAAAATTTCATCAAGAAATTCCTCGCATTTAATTTTATTAAAAAATATAAATAAATAATTTAATAACCTTAATAACCTTAATAACCTTAATAACTTGATATAAATATATTATTTATGACAAATATAAGTATATTATTTTACAATTTAAATAGAAAGCATTAATTCTGCCTGCATAAGAAACTCATGTACTGAATCAACGTGCAAATGAACACGTAAATCATCAGCATATTGCATCGAGCGTGTGCTAGGTGTACGAATAAGCACCGTTTGCATACCTAAATCCGCAGCCGGCAGCAAATTTTCAGACATATCTTCAATAAAAATACAGTGCTCTGGCTTTAAATCAAACTGCTGACAAAACAGCTGATATGATAAAGTATAGGGTTTTGCCTGGAAATTAGCCTGCTTAATATCAAAAATTCCTGAAAATAGTGTCCATGCCCCCATTGCGGTTAAAATGTTTTTAGCATGAACAACCGAACCATTGGTATAAACGTATTTTTGATGTGGCAATTTTTGTAACTGAGTTGCTAATCGACGACATTGCTGTAATTCACTCGCATCGATATCATGAACGTATTCTAAAAAATTATCTGGATTAATACCATTGCATTTAACTAAACCCTTTAAAGTCGTACCATAATCACGATAATAGTCTTTTTGTATTTTATGGGCTTGAATCTCATCAACGTTTAATAGCCTGCGAATAAACTGGTTCATACGCACTTCTATCTTGTTAAAAAGCAAAGTACTAGAGTCATATAAAGTATTATCTAAATCAAAAACTAAATTTTTAGCACGTGACCAATCTAGCATATTTACCTCTATCGTATCAGTTTTATTTCAAACTCAATTGTGGGATCGACTAATTGATTCTGGGCCTGAATAAGCTGCAATTCCCGACTTTTTGCAGCAAATGTCGCAGTAAAAACCTGATACACTGAAGCTGTGGTCAATTGCAACGCTTTAACTAAAGAGTGCTCTAATAAATAGCGCCCTAATAATAACGCCGCAGTCAGATCACCTGCCCCATTTGGAGCAACATCAAATGATAAAAACGGCGTTCTTACCCACCAACTGCCTTGGCTCGTATCCATTAACAAAGCAACGTGACCATCATCACTTGGCACACTGGTCACACAAATCGCCTGCTCAGCATGGCAACGCAGCTGATCACAAGCGTGCACAACATCCATTAATGAGCTTACTTTATAACCACTTAAAAATTCCAATTCAAACACATTCGGTGTAATCAAATCAGCTAAACTAATCAGCTCATCACGAAAAAACTCCCCCACGCCAGGCTTAACAAAAACACCTCGGCCAATATCACCAATCACAGGGTCGCAACAATAGAATAAACCGGGGTGACGCTGTTTTTGATCTTTCACAAATTGACAAATCACTTGACCAAGATCAACATCCCCCATATAGCCACTTAAAATACCATCAACAGAGGCTAATGCGCCGACCTCATCTAAGCCTTGCAAGAGTTCTTGAATATGCGCTTGAGTTTGAATGCTGCCACGCCAAGCGCCATAACCCGTATGGTTCGAAAACTGCACCGTATTCACCGCACTGACATCAATACCCAAACGCTGCAATGGAAACACCGCAGCCCGATTGCCTACATAACCATAAGACACATGGGACTGAATGGAAACAACATGCTTCAAGCTTAAACACCTTTAACTTTAGCGCTAACTACTTAACTAAAATAAATCAAACCCAGCCATTCTAGCATAATCAACCACTAAGCTAAGATTAAATTTTATGTTCATGACATTTATCAAAAAAATTGCTAAAGCACACTATAATTAGGGCTATGTCCCTATGAGATGAAGTAAGCCACTATGTTTTTTAAACGTTCCAAAGCAAATTCTGTCGAACATTTTAGTGATAATGATTGTATTGTAAACTCATTACACCAGTGTTTAGCCACAATTGAGTTTGACCCTCAGGGCAATATAAAAACAGCAAATCCACACTTTCTTGGTGCAATAGGCTATCAGCTAGAAGAAATACAAGGGCAACATCATCGCATCTTTTGCTCTAAAACCTATGTTGAAAGCGAAGAATACAAAACGTTCTGGAAAGAGCTTGCCAGTGGCCAAATAAAATCTGGAGTATTTAAACGTTATAATAAAGACAAAGAGCTCATTGTTATAGAAGCAACTTACTTCCCCATTCTCAACGAAGAGGGCACTGTTATTAGCGTGATGAAAATTGCCAGCGTTATAACTGAGCAATATAACAAATCACAAGGCCAAGAAGACCTACTTGGCGCCCTGAACAACAACTTCGCGGTCATTGAGTTTAATCCAGACGGCACGATCTTAAAAGCAAACAATAACTTTTTAAGTGCGCTGGGCTATACTCTTGAGGGTATCCAAGGTAAGCATCATAAAATGTTCTGTTTTGATGATTTTTACCAAGATAATCCAAATTTTTGGAATGAGTTGGCACAGGGAAAAGCATTTTCAGGGCGCTTCCTACGTAAGACCAGCCAAGGCCAGGATCTGTGGATACAAGCCTCTTATAGCCCGGTTCGCGATGATCAAAATCATGTTTACAAAGTCGTGAAATTTGCCTCTGATATTACTGAAGATGTGCTACGAGAAGCTGCCATTTCTGAAGCTGCACAGGTTGCCTACAGCACAGCAATAGAAACATCACAAGTCGCTCAAGAAGGTAACAATGTACTTGAGACAACCGTTGATCTTTCTAAAAAAATGATGACCAATCTCAATATCTCTATCGACCAAATCGACGAGCTCAGCTCGCTTTCTAAAGATGTTTCAGAAATTGTCAAAACCATCGGCGGTATCGCAGATCAAACTAATTTGCTAGCACTAAATGCTGCCATTGAAGCTGCTCGTGCCGGCGAACAAGGTCGAGGTTTCGCAGTCGTCGCCGATGAAGTACGCCAATTGGCCTCACGCACATCTGAATCAACGGAAGAAATTAATCAAGTCGTTAATAAAAATATCTCATTAACACAAGAAGTGACTCAAGCGATGACCGAAGTCAACCGAGTTGCTCATGAGGCAAATTCAAAAATAGAAGATGTTTCAAACACCATGAATAAAATTTATACCGGTGCTGAAAGCGTCGCCTCTGCAGTGAATAAATTTAAAGAAAATAACCATTAAAAATATAAAGCGCTGCGTATAGCCACTTACTTTTCTTATATGTAAAACTCCAGATA
>NZ_AMFF02000005.1 GCF_000297215.2 Piscirickettsia salmonis LF-89 = ATCC VR-1361 | reverse complement strand
TTAGGGATAAGAATCACGCCAATAATATCACCCGTTGCACCTGCAGACTGGCACTGTTGCGAAAAATTATAGTGAACTTCAGAAAGGTTATTTTCTTGTGCTCTCTGCTTAGAATTAAGCAGCTAATCCAAATAATTTATCAATGAGCTGATTTTGGGCACAGATATTCTGTTTTTTAATATAACGTAATTGACCTTTTTGAACCATGCGCATCGCTTCCATTATGTCAATGGTAGGCCGTGCTGTAGAAAGTGATTGGTACCATTGGCGGAAACGGGATTTGCGCTTTACCGCTTTGTGATCATTTTCAATGCAGTTGTTTAAATACTTCACTCGCCTGAGTTTACACTGACTAGAAAAGACACCTTCATCTTTGGCTTTTTGGTGAGCGGGTGGAAATGAAGCGTGCTTGTCGACATTCACAACACGCGGTGATTTCACATAAGGTTGGGCGATTGCCTTTTTGAAAAAGCGCATCGCCGCTTTGGCATTTTGCTGTCGGCTGAGCATCCAGTCCAAAGTATGGCCATATTTATCAATGGCTCGATAAAGGTAATACCAACGACCTTTAATTTTCACCAACGTTTCATCAAGGAGAGGCACGCTGAGTACAGCTCGCGACTTTAGGAGGGCCGTTGTATAGTTTATCGTTGTCTGTATGATTAATCGCTTGTTAATCAACACAATGAGATAGTTAGTTTGATTCAATTCACGCTTAAACATCTTTTCCAAACTGGCAGAGCTTGGTGGCGCTACTATGTGGCCAATCGCGATAATATTCCTCGCTCTGTGGTTGAAGTCGTCGTGAAAATGCTCAG
>NZ_AMFF02000004.1:9523-12915 GCF_000297215.2 Piscirickettsia salmonis LF-89 = ATCC VR-1361 | reverse complement strand
GAACGCTTGCCATATCCTCCGGTTGTTTTACCGATGATCGAAAATAAACCGGCTAAAAGCCGTCAATGTGGTAGTGAACACCTGGCAAAATTGCGTGGAGCACTTGGGAGGCCCGCTCATGCCTAGCAGAGTTTCAGCAGGTGAGCGCGCGTTTAAACTGCATTGCCGTTTAGAAAAAATCACCTTGCCCGAGCAAGAGTATCGCTTTCACAAGACACGCAAGTGGCGCTTTGATTTTGCCTGGCCTGATTTAAAAATCGCCGTCGAGGTGGAAGGTGGGGCTTATTCGCAAGGCCGTCATACTCGTGGTAAAGGCTTTGAGGCCGACTGTGAGAAGTACAACACGGCAACAGAATCCGGCTGGCGAGTATTTCGTTATTCAACTCAGCAAGTGAGTCAATACATTGCAATTCGCCAACTCAAACGTGTTTTAGAGAAGTATCATGTTGATGATTGAAAACTATGAATGTCAGTTAATTACTGAGGAATTTCGTGATTTAGCCATAGAGGATATTGCCGAAGCGATTAATGCCGGTGTCGAGGAATGTCGAAAAAAATGGAAAGCCTACGACCAGCCCTATAAAACCCGTAATAGATTATTTGAAGAGCACTACAAGCTGGGTTTACGTGTGCAATATGATCGCTATGTCCATGCGAGACCAAAACGCATTAAAGCCCTGCGTGAGTTTATCAGCCAAAAAACCGCGGTTATTAATTGCCGTTCTATCGACCCTCCCAAGCCATTTTTAACGCGAAAATACTCAGAAAAACAATTATCAGGGAAGCGTAGAGTATGAATACATTTAAAAAAATTACTGATGATCTAGAGCGAGGCACCCGGTTTTTAGTCGTTACGGTGGTATTACTTTATACCTGTACCTTGATTGTTTATGTGGTGCAATGGGGCTTAAGTTTGTTTACCGATGAGATTAATGCAGATTTGGGCAGTGCCTTAATCACTGCGTATTTTTTAATTATTTTATCGGTAATTATTGGGGCGTTTTTTGACAAGCTAGGCCGCAATCATGACTAGCAAGGTAACTCAATTAGATCAAGAACCCCCCTGAAAAACGTCTAGCGCTGTTAATCGTTTCAGAGCGTTACAGTAAGGGCAAATATGATGTCTGTATGGACTTGAATAATAAAATTCAATCAAGAATAAACCGCCATATCAAAATCATCTTACTCGGTATATTTACGATTTTTATCTGTAATGTTATCGCAGCAGTGTCTTTGTGGTTTGGTGTTGTGTTTGTGGCTTTATTTTTATGTGCAATTTGGCTGTCTGTTACAAATGACGTTAAAACGCAAATGCTGATTTTAGATGAAGCTGAGGAAAATCTACAAGCAAATGAGCAGATCAATCAACTGATTCACGGAGAGCTTAAAAACAAAGAAATGGAGATAATTAAGTGAATGAAAAACAAAAAGCATTAGCAAAAACATCTATGGTTGAGTTTAATAAGATTTTTGATCTGATAAAAAAAGTGTGCTTGATACAACAGAGAACCTTGATAAGAAAAGTGAACAAGTGTTTTATTTTACTGGCTTTATAACTTTGTTGATTGATCAGCTGATAGATCTTCAATTGCAAGTAATTAAGAGCTCTGTTGATGATAAGTCATTATCTCTCATGATATTGAAGCAGCTTGATGAAAAGATACAAGAGAAAATCAAAGAAAGCAGAGAGGACTGCCATAAATGCGCGGTGTAAATAAAGTTATTATTGTCGGCCGCTTGGGCCAAGATCCTGAGATTAGAAGCACGCAAAGTGGGGAGAGTGTTGCAACGCTGTCTGTAGCGACGTCAGAGCAATGGCAAGACCAACACGGGGTTAACCATGAATCGATTGAATGGCATCGAGTTGTCTTGTTTAGTGGCTTGGCAAATATCGCTAAAGACTACTTAAGAAAAGGCGCACAGGTCTACGTTGAGGGCAAGATAAAAACGCGTAAATGGCAGGATAACCAGGGCAAGGATCGCTATACGACTGAGATTGTTGGCAAAACTATGCAAATGCTCGGGGGCGGCGAACGCATACAAACAGCAAAACCACCACCGCCACAACCTTCATCACCGGGCCAACAAGCGTTTAAAGCCAAACAAGCACAGTTACACGCACAACATAGCTCGTCGGAGATTGAACAAATAGATGAGGATATACCTTTCTAAAAGTTAGATAAGAAAAATATACCATTAACAAAATCAAGTACTTATCAATGCTTTTGAAATTCAAGAATTTTAAGTCTGTGCGAACCGTTATTTTAATTGCAACTAGGAGCCTGAAAAATGCTAAATATCACGCAAGTTAGAAGTATGTTGGCAGATTGGGGCGATTATATACAGCGAGGCGCAGAGCATGGCTCAAGTAACTCTATTTTTGGCATGATACAAAAATACGGCGGTGTCGTCATACAAAACAATAACAGCGGTAATGATCCTTACATTGCCAATAGTGATGCACTGGAAGTGGATAGAATCGTCAACGAGCTTTTACACAGTGATTGCAAGAGTGATCAAACCATGGCACGTATACTCGTGATTCATTACGGCATAACCGGCTCAGCGGTTAAAAAGCAAGCAACCTTTCGTATATCTGTTGCTGTATATAACAGCTTTTTAAGTAAGGGAGTGAGTTATGTGCGTGGGTGTTTAAATCGCCCTCCGTCATCTGAAGTGCAACACTACCCTACACTAAGCGGCCATAAAATTCTATAAAAAAACATTATTGGGGGTGGATTAAAATCATTTAGTAAGAAAAAACTATTTTTTTATCATGATAAAAACTGTAGCCTTTAGGTAAGCTAGTTATTTTCATGTCTAGCTAATGACATTTAATTCCATTAAGACCTTTCAAGGTCTTTTTTTTTATTTATTATTTTTATGAGATTACACATTGCCTAGACGTGCTAAGCAAATTTGCTGTTATGCCGGATGTCATAACACAACCTATGCACGCTACTGCGAATACCACGAACAACACGGCAATCGATACCATGCCCCACGCAAAACAACTGCCCAGCGCGGCTATGGGGGGCGGTGGCAGCGTGAACGTAAGATATTTTTACAAGATCATCCGCTGTGCAAGCAGTGCTTACAAGATGACAAACTAATCCCGACGACTGAAGTGGATCATATTAAGCCGCATGATGGTGATCATGATTTGATGTGGAATCAAAACAATTGGCAAGCGCTGTGTAAGTCCTGTCACTCACGTAAAACAGTGAATGAAGACGGTGGTTTTGGTCGTAAAAAATCACCCCAGGGGAGGGGTGTATAAAATGTCTATGACCTTTGTTTCCTTCCCCCCCGCCTCGTCACATTTTTGTACTCGCTTTATGGCACCCGACGAAACAAGAAAAGTAAAAAGTTGGAGTTTAAAAAAATGGGAG
>NZ_AMFF02000004.1:0-7384 GCF_000297215.2 Piscirickettsia salmonis LF-89 = ATCC VR-1361 | reverse complement strand
AGTGACAAAGAAATAGCAAAAATAGAGCATACATTGAACACCAGAAGAAGAGCGAGTTTGAATTATTGCTCACCTAATCATGTTTTTTTAGAGTATTTGATGGCGGCTTAGTATAGAGTAGTGTTGCACTTCAGATGACGGAGGGCGTAACCAATTAACTTTAAGTGTTATTTATTTTTAGGTGTAAAATTAAAAAAATTTCTTTTGTAATATTAACAGCAGCTTTATCCATTAACGCATATGCATCTAATTCTGATTCCCCATATTTTCCATATGCACCATCTGGTCATAGTACCTTAGGAGATTATACCTTAACTATGCCGGGGTGCACATTAAAGCTCACTGTAGAAAAAGAGTTGTGTGAAAAATATCCAAGTAACCTTGCTTCAATCTGCACTTCAGATAGCAAAATTCAGGGCAATATTAAGTTTACTAGCGAGTCAGGTTGTTCTGATCTAGGTTCATTAGAGATTCAAGCCAATGACTTCTACCCATTTGGATCGCAACAACCCGTACCAAGTCAAGATACAAATAAGGCTATTTCTGTTTATTTAATATCTAAGAGCGGTATAGAAAATGTTTGGTCTTATCCTGACAGTACTGTTCCGAGTACTAGCCTTCCTTTTAGCTCATGGAGTGTTTTATTTCCTGCAACAATTCCAATCAGCTCAAATGCCACATACTCAATAAATCTAACAACTCCTGCATAGTACTGGCAAAGCCCGCTAAACGGGCTTTGTTTTTTATTTACCATTTTGAGTAAGTATTAACCTCTAATCGTCTTATACCTACAATCATAATCAGTCGCTCCCTCTTCTTGCTCTCCCACCCATTGATCAAATTCAGCTTCAACCGCCTCTTCTGCTTTTAAGATATTTGGGTGCATTACTTCAAACTCAACACAAAGTGTCTTTTCTGGATAGATTAAATCAAATGTATACAGATAGCCTATCGTTTTACCTGATTTTTTCCTGTGTGTTGTTTTTTTTAGTCCCATTAATTCACTAAATCACTCTAATATTACAAAGTTCACTATCTTTGCAGAACAAAGATAAAAATTAAACCTAATTCAATAAATATGTTTTAAGTGATGCCTTATCAATAACAATCACTCATATTTATCATAACTACATCTTAAACAAAAATTGGTCGGGTCGATTTGATTCGTGGATATTTATGGTTTATAAGCAATAATAGCTATCATCTCTTTACCATCATCTGCTTGCTGAGTTGGATTATCTGTTTCATAAGAAAATGCATGTTCGATTTCAAAACCTATTTTTTTCATTTCTTCTACTAATTGAGACTTAGAGAGTAAGTGAAAAAAGTCTTGAATATAGTTCTGCGCTTCACAAGGTGTATACAATTTAAAGTTGTGGATCTCACCTGGCCATCGTTCAATTTTCTTTCTCTTATAATATTCAGAAATAAAATCTTTAGCCCAAGGTAAATGAATTGATGTGGTACTGATGTAAAGCTTACCATGAGATTTTAAGGCTAGATAACATACTTTCAGTGCTATCTCAATTTCTTGACCTCTTAAAAATTGTAAAAGGTGAGAGGCATGGATTGCCATAATACTGTCTTGATTAGCTTTAAATATATCTGGAAACTTCCCTGTAATTGCTTTGAATCTAGACTTCTCTTGTGATAACAGTTGATCTTCCAGTACTTGTAAATGCTCTTTTGCCAAATCAATACCTATAATTTGGCATTTTCCGTTTTTCAAAATAGGTAATGATGCCACGCCATAGCAACACCCTACATCAACTACTGTATCTTTCTCATCAAGCTGACAAGCATCTTTAATAAATTGCTTTGATATATCTGAAAGATTAGTGACCATTGCGCCTGTTCTGTTTTGCGTTGCAACTTTTTCTCCTGAAAATATTTTGATCTCATTGAGTTCTAACATTTAATTTTTCCTAATACTGTTACCGTTTGATATAAACATCAAACTAACTCCGCACTTTAAACTTCAAAAACTCGCCATCCCATTCGGCCGGGTAAATGTTGGCGCTATTGCACTTAAAATCCCCATCACTTTATCAACGGTGTAGCCTTTTTCGGTATATGCATTTTTCAAAAACCACAGCATTTCATCAAGACTATTACCAAATTTTTTAGAAAAGTGTTTCAACCTCTGTATGTGTTTATTCGTCACTTCTCGCCCAGCTGAGTTTTTTTGCTGCTTATAAAAATTTTGGCTTAGCTGGTTTGTCACAGGTCCATGCGCTACAGCCATATCGACAGGGACATCTTTAAGCACAGCTAAGTCATTACTCAAGTTAGGCGTAACACCTTCAGTGTTACACGACTTATTAAGGGTAATCTCACTATTCATCGCTTTTGCTTCATCAAGCGCCTCTTGTGTTTCTAGAAGTGCGTTTCTAAGTTCCTGTTCTTTGTTTGCCCAGTCAGTTAAATCAACCGTGTTTAAAAGTTGATCATTGTGTTTTCTTTTTTCTTCACGTAATTGAGCTAAAACAAATTCAAGTTCAATAACAATATCCCCTTGTGATGCACATTGCTCAAAATTAAGCACGGGGTTATTAATACTTTCTTTATCTTTCTGTGCTTCCTTTATTGAAAAGTCGATTTCGACTCTTCCATTTTTCGAATTCGCAACTTGAGTGTTTTCAAGGCTTTCAGTACTTTTATACTCTTTCGCTTTTTGCTTTTCTTTAATCGGGTATTGTGTTGTATAGCTGGCAAGAAAGGCACTGATCGCTTTAGTGTTTAAACTAAACACAGTGGTACGGTCGTAGCACTTGCGTTTAATTTGAGTGAATATTTTATTGGCAAATAATTGTTTTAGAGCTTTGCCAATTTGGTACAGTGTAAATTGATGAAAGAGCGCGTCTTTTAAATTTTCACGAGTTAGGTAGTGTTCATTCCAGCCATATTCGTTATGGCGAAATGTAGACAGCGCTAAGATTGCTGAAGCGCATGGGTTGTGTTTACAAATAGCAGTCATCCATGGATAAACTACGGTTACTCTTTCTTTAGGTTGTCGAATTTTAAGCATAAGTATCTTGCCCTCATAAACTTATGGGATTGACTAATGCCGTGTAGAAACCTAAAATAGAGATGTTGTGGTTAGGTTTCTGCGCCAGCCAATTGTTTAGCCCTCTTGCCGGGGGGCTAAACATCTACTTCAAAATAAATCTTCTTTCTCTGTTATCATCGGATAAAAATACAACATAGTCAATATGGTTTAAAAAAATAAATGCATAACCTAGCTATTAACAATAGCTTAATTGATTAATGTTATATAACTTATACATATTATATAATATGTTGTTGTTATATAACTCCAGCAAAAAAAACGTTAGTTACTTCTCTATAAATTAACTTATATAACTTATATAAGTTATATTTATTTTAAGATGTTTTATTTCCAATTTTGTGAGATATCAAAGTTTATTTGTGTATAACTTATATAACTTAATAACTTCCTACGTGCTTTAGTTATATAACTTATATAAGTTATATAAGTTATATAAGTTATATAACCATAAGATGCTAGTGTATTTTTAGGAGCTTAGGAGACTAAATACTCTGAATATTAGCTACATATATGAAGTCAAAATAATTTCTCTAAAAATTACTTTTTAAGCTAAGTATATTGACTTAAGAAACCACTGGAATAGCTAAAGTTTATAAACGGTGAAAATTGTTGGATAGGTCAAGAAAACTTAAAAAAGAGTTAAAGGTCTAGGAAAAAAGTTTGCCAAAGAATGTTTTTATACTTAGAGGAGAAGTGGAGCCTCACAAGACGAGGCTCAGCAAAACAACTGATCTACCAGCTACTTTGTCTTTTTTCTTGTGGCTTAGCCATATTGACTTTTAAGTTACGGCCACCAGAGTCTTTCCCATCAAGCTCAAGAGCTGCTTGCGCTTGTTCCTGAGTTTGAAACTCAACAAATGCAAATCCTTTTGAGCGACCCGTATCACGATCAGTAATCACTCTTGCGCTAATCACTTCACCGTACTTTGAAAACATCTCTACTAGGTCGCGGTCTTCAACAGAATATGTCAAATTCCCTACATATAATTTCTTCATAAAAAATCAGTCTCACTAAATCATTCTTAAGTTGCCGTGTTCACACCCGGCTATAGATGGACTCTAAGGTCCAGCTCCATGTTGAAGCTTGAATTTCATCAAACCAAACATAGATGGTGCATATTAACATAAGCAGTCATGGTCAGATAGTTTTGTGGTAACTACATTGAATCGTAATATACTGATGGCATACATAGAACAACGGTTTTCTATTGCTAATCTTAATTCTTTTGATAGAGTTATTCAGGACTTACGCATTGACAACAAAATCTAGTTATGCACCCACAAAAAATTGGTATTTTCAGTACATTTTTTTCATAACTTGTATGAACTTTTGTCATAAACTCATACTTTTGCTCTCTTCAGAGAGTTTGTAAAAAAGTGATTAAAAGGCTAGATCTATTGATGTCACTAGCTTTCATGTTTTAAAACAGCTGTCAATGCGTAAGTCCTGTTATTGTATAAAAGATTAAAGGTTTCAAAATAATGTACACCCTATAAGATATTATAGGGTGATGAAAAATGAACTTGGAAGATTTGAATTAAATATCTAAGTGTGCGTTCTTTTTTCTTTTCTTACCTCTTTGATTCGTTTTAGCAGGTTACTATCAGTAGTTTGATTTAAATACCTCAGTGCAGCTCTAATAATATCCATTTTTGAAGAGTCTTGGTGATTAGTCATACATCTAACTTTTATTTCATTTAAAAGTGAATAATCAGACTCTGGTATAGCCAGGCTATCCCTTATCATTTTTTGCTTTTGTTTTCGTCTAGGAGTTTTCTCTGGTTCTTTGACTAAGTTATTATTTTCATAAGGGGTGCTAACTTCCTTAGATTCTTCTATTTTTTCATTATCATTATCACTTTTAATGGCTTGTTTTTTTTGGTGTGGTTGATCATCAGATAAAAACTCTTCTAAAGAGCTGGGTCGTTTTGTATTAGAGTTTAGTGCGGATGCCCCAATTTCTGAAAAATTTCTTTTTTTAGGCATAATGCGTAACCCTCTCAAAAGCTTGCTTATCACGGATTAAAAACTCATCAACTATTAAGTTAAATTCTTCTGCTGCTTTACTGTTAGGTGAGTAATCCATGATAGATTCATGAAAACCTGGACTTTCTTCTATTTTAACTGTTCTTGTTAACTTGTTTTTAAATATTGTTTCTCCGTAGTGATCTCTTAAAGTTTTTTCAAGTTCACGTCCGAGGGAAGTCTGGGAGCCTTCAACGTAATTAATGAGGATTCCTAGAATTTCTAACTGTGGGTTCATTCTTGGTCGTTTTACTTTATTGATAGTTTCCATTAGCATTTTTACGGCCTTTAATGAAAAAGGTGCTGCTTTAGTTGGTATTGTTATTGTGTCAGCTGCTAACAGTGAGGCTGTATGCATTGTCCCAAACGAAGGTAAACTATCAATTAGAATGTAGTCATATTTTTTCTTTAATCTTTGAATCTGATCAGCAAAATCAAACATAATTTCAAAACTACGTTCTTGTGCTAGAGCAAGCTCAATGTCCGCTCCTATTAAATGAATATTCTCTTTAATTGCCTGTGGAGTTGTTTTTTTATTATCGTATAGTTCTATTGTATGGCATTGTGGTGACACATCATGCCCTAACATTGCTTGAGTTAAGTCTCCTTGAGGGTCATTATCAACAACAAGAATTCTATACCCTTTACTGGCTAAGCCATGAGCTAAATTAAATACATATGTAGTTTTACCAACTCCGCCTTTTTGCATTGCGGTTGTATTGACTCGAGCTTTTTCCATTACACACCCTCTGATAATATTATATAACTTATATAAGTTATATAAATTATACTTCTTTATTCCTTCTTATCAATGAAAATATTTAAAACGGCAAACTATATTAGTTACTTGGTATATGTATAATATGTATAATATGTATAATATGTATAATATGTATAAGTTTATTTATCAATACCTATTTATCATCGCTATAATCAGTATAATAAATTGATATATTAAGATAATATACTGATTGTGTTTTGTTGTCCATTCGTTGTCCTTTGATTTTATTAACTTTAGTATATATTGGTAAAAATGTACTGTTAGTTTTTGTCGCCTAAATTTTATTTTTTTGCAATTGAGTCGAAAAAGACAAAATTGTTTACAAAAAATTAACATACTTGTTTTATCTATTTGATATATAAGTACTTTATAAAAATAAGAAAAAGTTAACTAAAATTTAAAAGGTAAATGTTATGGCTATCATAAATGATGTAGAGAAAGATATCGATTGTAGTGATCTGGTTTTGCAAAGACAGAAAGAGCTAAAAGAAGAGTTATTAAAATTATCTTCAAATCAAACTAGTACCCCCGTTCCCTGTTTGGATCAAAATAATATAGCTAAGGGTAAAGATCTTGGAAAACTAGATACATTAGGTCAATTATCATCTTTTTGCTGGAAACCTGGAGAAAATAATCAAGGCAGCCAACAAGCCACTCCATTTCAAAGACAATCTGAATCTAGATCAGATCAAGAACACCAAGAAAATGAGAGAGCCACTAAAAAGTGCTGTACTATAATGTAAAATCAAAATAATCTCTTTAATCTTCGATTCGAGTTATGGAATTCTAAGCACTCCATAGCTCGAAGCGCTTCAAACTATATTCTCCCTCTAAAAGTATAATTTGTATAAAATATACTATTTATTTTTAAGCTATATTAAAATCAACTATATGGTGTCATATTTGACACCATTTTGAAGATAAACTATCATTCCAATATGACACCAAAAACGGCACTATAATTAAGATGAATAATAAACATCGTAAGACACTAAGAGATATTTTTCATAACCCGATCAAAGCAAGCATTGTTTGGGCTGATATAGAAAAGCTTCTTTTAGCGTTAGGGGCTGAAGCGCCCTCCGTCATCTGAAGTGCAACACTCAGTAGAGAGTTCATATTCATACAGATAAACTCTCTAGTTCGCCTTTTGACTTAGAGGGTAGAGATGGTTTATCGGCACTTAAATGAAAAAGATCGTTTTTATATCGAACAACGGTTATCAGAGGGAGACTCGCTCAGATCAATTGCTAGAGCACTTGGCTTTTCTCCTAGCACGATTAGCCGTGAGATTAAACGGCACACCCCAATCGATTTTAAAGGTCTTTATTGTCACCGGCTTACTTCTCGCTGTGCACAAGAAAACGAGCTAACGCTAAGCAAGGTCAAGCTTTTCGACAAATTTCAGAGGAGGCAAAAATGTTGATCCATCAACGGTTAAGCACCCATACATCCCCCGATGTTATCAGTCAGGAACTTATACGAGAGCATGATATCCAGGTGAGTG
>NZ_AMFF02000003.1 GCF_000297215.2 Piscirickettsia salmonis LF-89 = ATCC VR-1361 | reverse complement strand
ATGGAGTGCTAAGCACGGGGTGAGTAGGCCGAGGTAGGTTCGGGTTTTTAGCAGAGCGGAGTTGCGAAAGACCGTTAGGTCTGTAGCAAGCGTAACGAGTGTCTAAAAATCTATACGAACCGTAGAGTCATGTGAGAGCACAGTGGTGGAGTGTGCCGATTCAAGGCACGCAACGCTGTGTGACGCGGACAGCCGAGGGTTTATAGTCGTCGCGTTTTGCTCGGCGATTTTGCATCATTGGATGTGCAAAATACCTACCGAGGTAGCGACGCTTACGGATTAAAAAAAAGCTAGAAACTCTTATCCCCTTTAAAGTTAAAGAGTCAAGCCAGCTTAACACCCCACTCGAGGAATTTAATAAACTTTGTGAGCTTAGACACGCTATTGTGCACAGTGCAGGGCTGCTAGCAGCAAAAAATTCTGCTAATTTGGAGTTGCCAACTTTTAAAGGTCAAACTAAAGTAGATTTAGGTTTCGCTGAACTCCAAGATGCTGCCGCAGTATGTACTTCTTTAGTATGTACATTAAATATAGAGTTATTTGAGGATATTTCTATGAGATGGCTTGATAAATGGGAAAAGACTCTTGAATATAAAAATAGTGATAAAAATAAGCTTTTTAAAAAAGTATGGACTTTATTCTATTCAAATTTTGACTCAAATAATGGCAGTATTACATCTCCTTGTTCAATGGTTAAGGTTCGAAATAAAATTAAATCATCTAGGATTAAAAATCGAAAACATGTTAGCTAGTAACTTTATATCTTAGTAAGGGTCCATTTATATTTTTTATGTCTATCTTTAGACCTTATTAATATATTTCTAAAAAAGTATTGTTTTATCATGATAAAAACTGTAACCTTCAGGTAAGCTAGTTATTTTCATGTCTAGCTTGTACATTTAATTCCTTTAAGACCTGTTAAGGTCTTTTTTTATATCCGAATGATGAGATTATCAGAGATTAGTTTTTTAGTCGTTCTTGCCCTTCTATTAGCTAGTCAATGTTATGGCTTGGCTTTTTTCTTAATTATTGTTTGTTTGTGAGATTACACATTGCCTAGACGTGCGAAACAGATTTGTTGTTATGCCGGATGTCATAACACAACCTATGCACGCTACTGCGAATACCACGAACAACACGGCAATCGATACCATGCCCCACGCAAAACAACTGCCCAGCGCGGCTACGGGGGGCGGTGGCAACGTGAACGTAAGATATTTTTACAAGACCATCCGCTGTGCAAACAGTGCTTACAAGATGACAAATTAATCCCAGCGACTGAAGTGGATCATATTAAACCGCATGATGGTGATCATGATTTGATGTGGAACCAGAGCAATTGGCAAGCGCTGTGTAAGTCCTGTCACTCACGTAAAACAGTGAATGAAGACGGTGGTTTTGGTCGTAAAAAATCACCCCAGGGGAGGGGTGTATAAAATGTCTATGACCTTTGTTTCCTGACCACCCGCCTAGTCAAATTTATGCACCCGCGAAACAGAAAGTAAAAAGTTGGAGTTTAAAAAATGGGAGTAAAAGGCTCTGGAAGAAAGCGAAAACCCACGCGATTAAAGAAAATAACCGGTAATGCAGGTAAAAGAAAATTAAATCACTATGAGCCTGAATTAATTGAAGGCAGGGCAGCTTGTCCACATTATTTTAAAGGTGAAGCTGCAAAAGCTTTTCGGTTTGCAGTTGATTGTTTAGAGAATATGCAAATTAAAACCGCAGCATTTCAGCTTATGCTTGAGTCATTTGCTTTTTCTTATGGGGAATGGCGAGCTTTGTCTGAACTTGTTGATCAGCATGGTCGAACCTTTGAAACGATTACGCAAGCAGGGGATACCATGTACCGCAGCCGTCCCGAAGTGGCTCAACGCAATGAAGCCTGGAAACAAGTCAAAGCTTCATTAAGTGAATTAGGGCTAACACCGACGGCAATCAGTCGGCTCAATGCTCAAGTATCCAACACGATAGAATCAGAAATAGATCAAATTTTGGATTAACTTATGCTTAAAAGCGACCCGGTAAAAACCGCCCTAAACTACTGCGACGATGTATTAAGCGGCCGCGTGATCGCTTGTGATTATGTAAAAAAAGCCTGTCAGCGCCATTTAAACGATTTAAAGTATGCTCGTGATCGTGGTTTTTACTTTGATAAAGAAGCCGCGTGTAAAGTCGTTAGATTTTTTAGCTACTGCAAGCACAGCAAGGGT
>NZ_AMFF02000002.1:89392-107653 GCF_000297215.2 Piscirickettsia salmonis LF-89 = ATCC VR-1361 | reverse complement strand
GATCGCCTTGCCAAACTCGAATTTCGTAAGCGTCGCTACCTCGGTAGGTATTTTGCACATCCAATGATGCAAAATCGCCGAGCAAAACGCGACGACTATAAACCCTCGGCTGTCCGCGTCACACAGCGTTGCGTGCCTTGAATCGGCACACTCCACCACTGTGCTCTCACATGACTCTACGGTTCGTATAGATTTTTAGACACTCGTTACGCTTGCTACAGACCTAACGGTCTTTCGCAACTCCGCTCTGCTAAAAACCCGAACCTACCTCGGCCTACTCACCCCGTGCTTAGCACTCCATGGCTCGCAGCGCAAGAAGGATCCAGAATAACCAAACCTTTTGTTTTTAACGGTTTTGGCTGTAATGGCTCTAATTTTTCACCACAATTAAATTGGAGAGATGCACCTAAAGGAACGAAAAGTTTTGCACTAACGGTAAGAGATCCTGATGCTCCAACTGAAAGTGGCTTCTGGCATTGGGTAGTTATTGATATCCCTGCAACGACACATAACATCGCTAGAAATGAATTAAAAAAAGTTAATGGGGCCAAAGAGATGCTGAATGATTATGGCATAAAAGGATACGGTGGACCTTGTCCTCCTAAAGGTCACGGCATGCACAGATATCAATTTACTGTGTGGGCCTTACCTAATGAAAAACTGGATGTTAAAAAAAATACATCAAGTGCAGTCATTGGCTTTATGCTCAATGCGAACGCACTCGATAAAGCACGAATCACAGCAACTTATGTTAATGAATAAAACGTTAGGAAATAGGTAAATTAAGATTAGTTAGATTTGGTCGGGACGGTAGGATTTGAACCTACGACCACTTACACCCCATGCAAGTACTCTACCAGGCTGAGCTACGCCCCGAACCAGCGCCTATTATACCGAACCCGACTTAAAAAGAAAGTAGTAATACGAAGAGAAGATCCGTGGTTAAATATCAGCTTATAACTGATAAACCTCAGCTAACAAACACTCACCTCAATAAAAAAGCACCTTAAAGGTACTTTTTTAGCTGATAAATTTAGAGTTTTGAATTAACACGTGCTCGCAGCTTTTGACCTGCCCTAAAAGTGACAACACGTCTAGCAGATACAGCAACCTCATCTCCCGTTTTTGGGTTTCGCCCCGGGCGCTCTTTTTTATCCCGCAGCATAAAGTTACCAAAACCAGAAAGCTTTACAATCTGGCCTTTCTCCAAGGCACTTTGAATCTCTTCAAAAAAAAGGTCAACGATCATTTTTGCATCTTGCTTATTGACACCAAGATCTGCAAAAAGCTTGTCCATCAGTACGGCTTTTGTTAACGCCATCGAAATTACTCCCGTAATACTGCTCCGAAGGTCGTCATCAATGTGTTTTTAACCTTCTCAATGAGAGCTGCAACATCCTCTTCTGTAAGCGTGCGCGACAAATCCTGTAAAATCAAGCTAAGTGCAACACTTTTTTTACCCTCTTGGATACCCTCACCTTGGTAAATATCAAAAATACGTACATCTTGCAATTGCTCTGGGACGACGTCACTGACCGCAGTCGTTAAATCAGCAGCACTGATAGCCTCATCAACCAATAAAGCCAAATCACGTTTAATGCTTGGATAACGTGATAAAGATTTAGCTTTGGGTAATGTCGCACTGGATATCGCCTGCAAATCTAGCTCAAATAAGAATGCTTTGCCTTTGACATTCAACTTTTGCGCAAGGTGTGGATGCAATGCGCCAATAACACCAGCACAACGCCCATTGACTTTAACCTGAGCAGACTGACCGGGGTGTAATGCACTGTGCTCTGCGCTTTTAAACATAGTCTCTGCCTGCGTTAATGCTAACAGTGCTTCAACATCACCTTTTAAATCATAAAAGTCAGCAGCAGTCTCTCCACTCCAGTGCAAAGGCAAAACAGCGCCCGCAATCACACCAGCAATGCGCTGCCGCTCTTGCTTTTTGCCTTCAACTAAGCGAAAACAGGTACCTACTTCAAATAATCGCACCCGCTCTTGTTGACGCTTTTGATTATGCAATAATGACTTTAATAACCCTGGTAGCAAGCTGGTACGCATAATCGCCAACTCTTCTGATAAAGGGTTCGCCAAACGCAGGAACTCATCTTTGGGACAAACTAAAGTCTGCAGTTTTTCATCAAGAAAGCTATAGTTCATCGCTTCAGAGTAACCACGATTGACGAGCACTTGACTTAACTGCGCGACCGTTAACTTCTGCTCTGAATTAACAGGCACTGTCGCTGGACGCTTAGGCGCATGCAAAGGAATATGATCATAGCCATGAATGCGAGCAATCTCTTCAATAAGATCTTCCTCACGCTCCATATCAAAACGAAAAGAAGGTACGCTCACCTGCCAACCACCGGCTATGCGCTCTACAGTCATGCCCAAATGTACTAATATATCCTCAACCTCATCATCAGCGATGCTCACCCCTAAAATTTTCGCAATGCGTGGTTGGCGCAATATTAATTTAACAGGCGTTGGCAAATACTCTGGCTTTTCAGCCTCCAAACACGGCCCTGGCTTACCACTGGCAATATCAATAATCAGCTGTGTCGCCCGCTCAATCGCAACACGAGCGAGTTCTGGATCAACACCGCGCTCAAAACGATGCGAAGAATCAGTGTGCAAGCCGTAGCGTCGAGCACGACCGGCAATCGCTGTCGGGGCAAAAAAAGCACTTTCTAAGAATAAATCCTGAGTATCATCACTCACCCCTGAGCTCTCTCCACCCATGATACCTGCCATAGCAAGCGGCTTAGCATCATCAGCAATCACAAGAACATCTGGCGTTAAGCTGATTTCTGTCCCATCAAGTAACACTAAGGTTTCACCTGGACAAGCCCGACGAACCTCTATTCCACCTTTCACCGTATTTAGGTCAAAGGCATGCATCGGCTGACCGAGTTCAAGCATGACATAGTTAGTCACATCCACCGGCAGCGAAATACTGCGTATCCCCGAACGACGCAAACGTTCAGTCAGCCATAATGGTGCTTTGGTATGAACATTGACCTCTTTAATAATACGGCCAATATAGCGCGGGCAGTCTTCTCCAGCGTTTAATTCGATATCAATCCGCTCATCATGAACAGGGGCAATGAGCTCAACGTGCACGGGTGTCAATGCCGTACGATTTAACACACTGACCTCACGAGCGATGCCGGCAATACTCAAACAGTCGCCACGGTTCGGTGTTAAATCAACATCAATACTCACATCATTTAAACTTAAGTATTCACGCAAATCCATGCCTACTGGTGCATCAATTGCTAGCTCGATAATTCCCTCATGCTCATCTGCCAGCTCTAATTCGCGTGCAGAGCACAGCATTCCTTCTGACTCCACCCCGCGCAACTTGCTTTTTTTAATCTTAAAAGGTTTATCCTCTGCAAGCGGCGGCAGTACAGCACCAATTTGTGCCAACGCCACTTTAATGCCAACACGTGCATTCGGTGCCCCACAGACAATCTGTACTGTTTCAGTGCCTGTATTCACCTGACACACGCGTAAACGATCAGCATCCGGATGTTGCTCACAATGCGTAATCTCTGCCACAATGACCTGAGAAAATTCAGCCGCAACCGCTGTCATACCATCGACTTCTAAACCCGCCATCGACAGTTGATCAGCTAAAACCGCTGTTGAAACTTCAGGGTTCACCCACGTGCGCAGCCATTGTTCACTTAATTGCATAGTGTTTCCCCCTTAAAATTGACCTAAAAAGCGCACATCATTTTCAAACAATGTCCGTAAATCACGAATGCCATAACGCAACATCGCTAACCGCTCGATGCCCATACCCCAAGCAAACCCTTGGAACTCCTCTGGATTAATATTGACATTTTTTAAGACATGCGGATGCACCATGCCACAGCCTAATACTTCCAACCACGCTTTTTCACCATTGGGTTTAGTAAACTCAATATCCGCTTCAGCAGAAGGCTCAGTAAATGGGAAATAAGAAGGACGAAAACGTACACGCAGATTATTATCTTCAAAAAACTCACGCAAAAAATTCACCAGCATGCCTTTTAAATCAGCAAAACTCACCGAATCATCCACCCATAAACCTTCAACCTGGTGAAAGTTAGGCGTATGCGTCGGATCAGAATCACAGCGATAGACACGCCCAGGGGCGATGATACGAATGGGTGGTTGACTCTCTTCCATCGTGCGAATTTGCACCCCTGAAGTATGCGTGCGTAATACATCGCCATTACCAAAATAAAAAGTATCTTGCATCGCTCGGGCCGGATGGTGCTTGGGAATATTTAAGGCTTCAAAATTATGAAAATCATCTTCGATCTCAGGCCCTTCAACCACACTAAAGCCAGCGCAACCAAGTAAATAAGTAATTCGGTTTAATACTTTTGTCACTGGGTGCAGATGCCCCAGCTCTTGACCGCGGCCAGCAAGGCTGACATCGATTTTTTCAGCCCCTAACTGCACCTGCATTTCTTGTAATTTAAGCGCTTCTAAACGGTCGGTTAATGCTTGTTGCAGCTTTGTTTTTGCGACATTCACCGCTTGCCCCATTTTCGGCCGTTCTGCTGCGGACAACTTACCAAGTCCTTTTAATACTTCAGTTAAGCGACCTTTCTTTCCCATATAATGGACACGAATATCATCCAATGACTTAGTTGACTCTGTGTCTTTAATGCGTATCATCGCCTCAGATACGATCTCATCAATCTGCTGCATGCTGCTCCCCTTTGTCCAATCGAACCGCAGGTTAGGCTCAAAATAAAGATAAAAAAATAGGGGCCAATCTGCCCCTATCTTCTGCTCTGTCTTTCACTTAAACGTGCAAGACGTCACCGTAAGCGTCGCTACCTCGGTAGGTATTTTGCACATCCAATGATGCAAAATCGCCGAGCAAAACGCGACGACTATAAACCCTCGGCTGTCCGCGTCACACAGCGTTGCTTAGCACTCCATGGCTCGCAGCGTTAGCTTACATTCATTAGCTTGCCAATGCTGTTTTCGCCTGCTCAACCAATGCGTTAAAACCTGCTTGATCGAATACAGCAATATCCGCCAATACTTTACGATCGATTTCAACAGACGCTTTTTTAAGACCATTGATAAAGCGGCTGTAGCTTAAACCACTTTGACGGGCAGCCGCATTGATACGGACAATCCATAATGAACGGAACTGGCGCTTTCTTTGGCGACGGTCACGGTAAGCATATTGACCGGCTTTGGTCACCGCTTGCTTAGCAACACGAAAGACACGACTACGTGCACCATAGTAGCCTTTTGCTGCTTTCATTACTTTTTTATGACGGGCGCGCGCAATCACACCACGTTTAACTCTAGCCATTATTTTTTACTCCACAAACAAACAAAGATTAAGATAATTGGATTATTTATCACACAACATACGCGCGACCATATTTTGATCACAAGCAGCAACCTGAGTCGTCCCACGTAACTGACGTTTCGTCTTCGTTGATTTCTTTGTTAGAATGTGACGGCGAAATGCACCCTTGCGCTTATAGCCGTTGGCTGTTTTCTTAAAACGCTTCGCGGCACCGCGATTTGTTTTTAACTTAGACATAATTCAAAACTCCGCATTTGAGTATTTTTGAGTATTATTGCTTCTTTTTGGGGCCAATCACCATAACCATTTGTCGTCCCTCAAGTTTTGGGCGATGTTCAACGATCCCGTATTCATTTAGGTCGATTTCAACACGCTTTAATAACTCAAGACCCAGCTCCTGGTGTGCCATCTCTCGACCACGAAAGCGGAGAGTGACTTTGGCTTTGTCCCCATCGTTGAGGAAACGGATCAGGTTGCGTAGCTTGACCTGGTAGTCTCCCACATCCGTCGATGGACGAAATTTAACTTCCTTCACTTGCATCTGTTTTTGCTTCTTGCGTGCAGCGCTACGTTTTTTGTTTTCTTCAAACATGAATTTACCAAAATCCATAACACGGCACACCGGAGGCTTAGCATTGGGCGAAATTTCGACCAAATCAAGCGATACTTCCTCAGCATGCTTTAAGGCATCCCGAGAGGTCATCACTCCCACTTGTTCCCCATCGGCCCCGATTAAACGAATTTCTTTCTCGCGAATCTCATCATTAACTCGTGGCTTTTTTTGGTTCTGTGTGCTGCTAATAGCTTTATCCTCCTAGGTGAGATTGACTGCGGTATTTAACATCTTTGCTCAGATACTCAGCAAAGTCATCAAAACTCATCGAGCCTAAGTCTTCACCCTGTAAAGACCGGACCGCAAGCGTTCTCGATTCAACTTCACGATCCCCTATCACCAATAGATAAGGAACACGTTGCAATGTGTGTTCACGGATTTTAAAGCCTATCTTCTCATTTCTCAAGTCTAATCGTGCTCTAAAACCCAATTTTTGTAAATTTTCTGCGATTTCCGTCGAAAATTCGGCCTGAGCACTCGTAATATTCATAACGACCACTTGAACCGGTGCCAACCAAGTTGGCAGTATTCCCGCATAATGCTCGATCAAAATCCCCATAAAGCGCTCAAGTGAGCCAAGCATCGCCCGATGCAACACTACAGGGTGGCAGCGCTGACTATTCTCATCGATATAAGTCGCATCCAAACGTTGCGGCATTATATAATCTAATTGAATCGTCCCACATTGCCAACGGCGATTTAAACAATCGCGCAAGTGAAATTCAATTTTCGGCCCATAAAAAGCCCCTTCACCCGGCAAACTTTCAAACGCTATCCCAGCGGATTCAAGAGCTGTAGCGAGCTTTTGCTCAGCATGCTCCCACATCTCATCATCACCAATGCGCTGATCCGGACGCAAAGCTAACTTCACTTCAATCCCCGCTTTTTCAAAGCCAAAGTCTTGATATGTCTCAAAGACTTGTGAGGCAAATTGGGCGACTTCATCACAAATTTGATCTTCACGACAGAAAATATGACCATCATCTTGCACCATCGAGCGCACTCGCATCAAGCCATGCAAACCTCCAGATGGCTCATTACGATGACAGCAACCAAACTCTGCCATACGAACTGGCAAATCGCGATAGCTGCGCAAGCCTTGATTGAAAATCTGCATATGACAGGGGCAATTCATCGGTTTAATAATAAATTCACGATTTTCCGATGAAGTTAAAAACATATTTTCTTTGTACTTACCCTCATGCCCCGAACGCACCCACAGGCTACTATCGACAATCTGAGGCGTATGGACTTCTTGATAACCTTGCTTCTTCAACTTCTCGCGTACATAACTCACTAGATTTTGATAGATTGTCCAGCCTTTTTCATGCCAAAACACCATTCCTGGCGCTTCTTCTTGCTGATGAAATAAATCTTGCGCCTTAGCAATTTTACGATGATCACGCTTCTCTGCTTCTTCTAAACGATGCAAATGCTCTTTTAGTGCTTTTTTATCACCCCAAGCCGTGCCATAAATACGCTGAAGCATTTCATTATTCGAATCACCCCGCCAGTAAGCACCAGCAACCTTCATTAATTTAAAGGCTTTAATCTGTCCTGTGCTTGCAACGTGCGGACCACGGCATAAATCAGTAAAATCACCTTGGCTATATAAAGATAAGGTCTCATTTTGATCAATGGCCTCGATAACCTGTACTTTATAATGCTCACCTAAACCATCGAAATACTTAACCGCATCATCACGGCTCATTTCTTGACGCACGACTGGGATGTTTTGCTTGACCAGCTCTTGCATACGTTTTTCTATGGCCGTTAAATCATCCGGTGTAAATGGCCGTTTATAAGCAAAGTCATAATAAAAGCCATCATCGATTACCGGACCAATCGTCACCTGCGCCTCTGGAAATAACTGCTTCACCGCTTGAGCAAGCAAGTGGGCACCAGAGTGACGAATTACTTCTAAGCCTTCCTCGTCTTTACTGGTCAGTAAGGTTAATGCCACATCTTCGCTAATGGTCGTGCTGGTATCAACAAGTTGTCCATTGATTTTTCCCGCAACCGCAGACTTTGCCAACCCTGGGCCTATCTCTGCAGCCACCTCAGCTACAGTCACCGCACTATCAAAGCGACGTTGACTTCCATCCGGAAGTGTTACAATCGGCATACCTTACTCCTGAATTAAGGTTTATTATTATCAACTAAAAATAAAAAATCACTCTATCATAGCATTAAAGCAACAGACAAAAAAAGCGCCAAAAGGCGCTTTAAATCATAAATCTGGTAGTCGCGATTGGATTCGAACCAACGACCCCTACCATGTCAAGGTAGTGCTCTAACCAACTGAGCTACGCGACTTTAAACAATCACCCATGATTTACATGCTAAAAATATTTTGGTAGTCACGATTGGATTCGAACCAACGACCCCCACCATGTCAAGGTGGTGCTCTAACCAACTGAGCTACGTGACTATCGGCCTGCTAATATACAGCAAGATCAGCGAGTTGGCAATACCAGGACATTAGAGCAGGGCTTGCGCATTAATAGCCATATTTAGTGGCTGTTTAATAATCTGGGTTAAATAATAGATAGTTATAAATGCATGTTATTACACAACCAACGACAGCTAAATGCAATACTCTGAGAGTACATTGGGTACATTCGTTATTTGCTCAGAGGAAACTATAGCCCTAAAAACTTATGGACAGAAACTGCAGAGAAAATAGATTTAAATAATGAATTTTTAAATGTCTATGACATTTTTACTGGAAAAAATCGAGAAACGTCAAACATACACAACAAAATACAGCAAAAATTATATCTTTTGTTCATTGATTTATTTTTTAAAGTTAGAGTACGCTAGAATTACTGATATAATTTCAAACTGGTATCAGCGGATAAAAAGATTTATTTATTGACATTGCCAGAAATTTTGTTACAACAGGGGCTGAAGTAGAGAAAAAATAAAAATTAATCCCTGCTAGCAATGCGCAAGTCCTAATAAGAGATCACATCGTTGCAAGAGCATCACTTTAAAGTAAACGTGAAAAACAAACAGAATCTACTTATCGTAGGGCTTCTCACCCCTTTACAGGTATCTGCACTAAACCTAGCTCTGACCTCTTGCAACTCAAAAATTCACAACTTACATCATATTACCAAAACAGCAGTTGACTCTAATAGCCTTGGCTATATTTCATATCATTTAATTCCTTATGATCAAATGTACTACCTTCAACCTGAAACCATAAGTGAAGTTCCTGTTGATGCTGAAATACTAGATGCTCTTGCACAGTATGAACCCACACTGCTAAAAATGCTTGACCGTGTATATCCCCAAAAAAAACGTTATCGCTATTTCGACTTAAAAAGACATTTATATTATGCTTATCTTTCTTATTGGATTACATTCTTCACTAAAAACGATATCACTAAAATCATATTCCATAATATCCCTCACGAAGGCTATGACTATGTCATCTACATGCTAGCAAAATACTATAACATTCCTATTCGAATTGCTTATCAGCTACAAGTGATAGATTCTTACATCATCACAGATGACATTAAATCACTATTCACAGAATTAGCAGTAGCCCACCACAATCTAGAAAATGATGATATTCACCTAAACGACCTATCGCCTCGCATGCAGAGGGAATACCAGCTAAGAACGCAAAAATCAATGCCTTTCTATATGCAGCCCAAAAAGAAGAGTGTACTAAAACACATATATCACCACCTACAGCGCAAATATTTTCCTATCTCTGAAAGAGACAAGATGATGGCAAATGAACTCATCCGCCCCAGTCTAAAATATGTCAGGCAAACAACCCTTGAATCCCCCTATATCTACTTTGCTCTTCATTATCAACCTGAAATGACAACAGTCCCACTGGGAGGAGTATATGCCGACCAATTTTTGGCAATTCAATTAATTTCAAAAGCCCTACCTAAAAACATGAAGCTCTACATCAAAGAGCACCCAGCAATATATAAAAAGCGCAATCCAAGTGGTCGCTTTACCGAGTTTTACAAAAAAATAGCAGCTCTACCCAATACTCAAATTGTTCCTCAAACACTCAACTCTTTTAAGCTCATCGAAAAAAGCCAAGCAGTTGCAACAATCACAGGAACTGTCGGCTGGGAGGCCTTATTTTTAAATAAGCCGGTACTCGTTTTTGGTAATATATTCTATCAACATTGCCCAGGAGCATACCCTATACACTCTTATGAATGTATACAAAAAGCGATGGATACCATATTTCTTCATAAACAAAAACCTAAACAGAAGAGCCTTATAAAATTCTTAAAAATACTTGATGATAAAACAAAAAATGGAGTCGTTGACTTTACTTACTTGAACACATCACTAACTAACAAAGAGCAACTTATAAAGCAATTATCACTCTCACTAAAAAGTATGTTAACCAACTAGCTACAAAGTTTCACTTCAATCCTATATAAAAGCTAAAAGCGATATACTTCACACCTTACTACCTAACTAAAACTCTAAACATTCCCATTCAACGCGATCACCAGTAACAACTTTTCTCCGAACCTTACAACCTATAACCTTATCCCAATATTGAGGTTCAAGCCCATAGCCTGGCCGAATACAACGCACACATTCTTCTGTAATAACTTCACCTGACTGCATATCCTTAACAAAATAAATAGACCGTCGAAACTGCTTTGACTTTTCCTCAGCAACTGGCAATTGATAGCTAATAGAACCTATAGACTGCCATGCTTTCTTAGCTTCCTCAACAAGCACACTAAACTCATGCGGCTCTAAAGAAAAATCAGCATCAACACCGCCCTCTTTTCGAGATAAGCAAAAGTGCTTTTCAATCACTGTAGCTCCTAATGCAACAGCAGCAATTGGCACGCCAACACCCATAGTATGGTCAGAGAGACCCACTTGACAATCAAATATTTCTCCCATACGAGCCATCATCACTAAATTTGCATCTGCAGGGCTTGCTGGGTATGCACTGGTACACTTTAACAAGATAAAATTTGTACAGCCAGACTCCCTTAAAGTTTCTGTTATTAAGTGCAAATCAGCCAAAGAAGCCATTCCTGTAGAAATAATCACAGGCTTCCCTGTTTTAGCAACTTTACGAATTAAATTAACATCTTTATTTTCGAAAGACGCTATTTTATAGGCTGGAGCATTAAGCTCTTCTAAAAAATCAACTGCCGTGCTATCAAAAGGGGAGCTGAAGCAAAGTATACCCAGCTCTTTGGCTTTATTAAAGATCGTTTCATGCCATTCCCAAGGTGTGTTTGCTTGTTGATATAATTCATATAGGTGCTGACCATACCATAAACTATTTTTATCCATAATTTTAAAGTCATCTTTATCAACATCTAATGTCATCGTATCTGCAGTATAAGTTTGCAGCTTAATTGCATCAGCACCTGCCTTCGCCGCAGCTTCAACAATTTCCAATGCCCGATCTAGTGAGTTATTATGATTACCAGACATTTCTGCAATAATAAAAGGTTTATTCTCACGACTAATCTCATAATTTCCAATTTTAAACATAATACACCTGTTTTTTTCACTTATTTATGCAAACAATAGCTTGCTTTATACTTATTAAAACCACATCTTATAAAAATACGTTTAGATTTTATGTTTTCTTCTAATATATCCGCACGTACTTCAGTGATGGTTGTATTTTTAAAAAACTCAGATAGTCCGTACTTTAATATTTTTTTCCCATACCCTTGATTAATACATAAAGGGTTTAAGAAAATATTTACCACTGCAAACTTTCTTCCTTTGATATCAAAGCGGATAACCCCAACCTTAAAACCAAGGCATTCGAACATCAAAAAATAACTATCGTCACTTTGTAGTTTTTCTAAGAACCATGCTCTATGCTCAGAAAAAGAGAACGCTTGTTTACTCGCTGAAACAGAAACAACAGATGGATGGATTCGCCACTCATAGATATCCTTCATATCTTTTTCATTAACCAATCGACTGCTTAATTCAGTATTTTTATTGTCATTGAATAATTCTGAGATAGACAGAATATGACATTCCAATTCATTAAAGTTTAGATTTTTGTCACCCAGCTCACTCAAGCCTTCTATTGACTGAATATAACCATAGAGCCTCATCTCTTTAACAATTTTCTTCTGATTCTCTGCCACAGCTTGCACAAAAGAAGGTATTTTAATATAGCTTCGCTCCAGCTGTGATACACCACCAGCCCCTACCGCTAAGTCGGCTTTTTCCATCAACGCATGGTAATAATCAGGCTGAACATGAAACACCACATTATCGTATTCACAATATTTCTTCTTAAGAGCTGATTTATTTGGATTATTACTACCTAATACAACGTTAAACACACAACTTTCAAAGCGCTTTATAACTAATACTTGTGTCAAAATTCTGTCAGTATAATCCTCACCATCAACACCACCTAAAAATACCAGTATATTTTTTATAGTATTATTTTTATCAAGCTTACCTGAATGCTTCCTATGTTCTAAAACGGCTTTTAACTTTGGATTAATTAACGCATAGCTAGGCCCAAGTAATTTCTTGCATTTTTTAGGTACCAAGTTATCATAACGCTTTTCCAAACCTATATAGAAATTATGATCAAGTAAAACATCACAATCATGCTGTCGATTCGCTAAGTCATCAACCACCATAATCTTATCAACACAGTCTCGAAGCTGCTTATGCCATACACAGTCGATACCATAATGATCAACAACCAATAAACCCACTGTTTTATCTACTAAAGCATTCCTAGTTTCCTGACTGTCAGTCTTAAGAGCTACGCCACGCCACAACTCATAATCATCTACAAGTTCAATTTTCAGATACTTTTTCTTTTCCTTGTCACTCAATGGTAAAATAGCAATCGCATAACCACGCTCAACAATATACTTATTGAAATTCCCAGGAAGATCTCGGCAAATAAAAGAAACTGTGTGTCCAGCTATATTTAGTAAGTCAGCAAGAACCAAACAACGCATTACATGACCTGAGCCAATAAGAAAAGAAGAATCAGTTCGAATAACAACCTTCATATCTCAATCATCACTTTTTTATAGGCGGTAAGGCCTCGAATCTCCATATCAATTCCCAAACTTTAGAGTGATTAAAATATAAAAAATATTTACCTATTTAATCAAACTAATAAATAACATAATATTATTACTGATTACGTTTTATTAAGTAGCGCTTGATACATCATTTCAGCACGCAACCAATCATCATTTGTATCAATATCTTGAACTAAATAATGAGGTATTATAATTGGGAGAGAGTAACTCTCAAAAATTTTTCCATATTTTTGAAAAGAGTCTTTGCGCCCCCAATAAAATTGCCCTGCATCGTAGTAAGCTTCATTTAAATCCTGAGACCTTGTAAAATAGTGCTCTGGCCAGAACATTTTACACCGACCATGCTCATCAAGCTTAAATGCTCTAAATATTGTGGATTTAAATGATGTAGCTGAGAAGCAAAACTGCACACTATCATCATTAATAAGTTTATAATAGCCCTCAGTTAAAAATTCACTTAATAAAAATGGTGCTGTTGCATAAATACAGCACACATACTCTGGATTGATCCCAAGCTTTCCTAGCTCCTCTATTGCATGGATAATCACAGGAACAGTACCAGAGAAGTCATCTGCCAACTTACTCGGCCGCATAAAAGGCACTTCTGCTCCATACTGTTTGGCAACCTCTGCAATATTCTCATCATCTGTAGAGACAATAATTTTAGAAAATAGACCAGATGCCTGAGCCGCCGCAATTGAATATGCGATAATCGGTTTACCATAGAATTCTTTGATATTTTTTCCTGGAATTCTTTTACTGCCTCCTCGTGCAGGTATAATGGCTATATTCATGACAACAAAGCCTCTTTTAACTTCTCTACCACATAAGCCTGCTCATTTTCTACCAAATCATAAAACATCGGCAAGGAAATAGCTTTTTGATAATATTCTTCTGCATTTGGACAATAGCCCTGCTTAAACCCAAGACGTTTATAGTAAGGCTGTAAATAAACAGGAATATAGTGGACATTTACACCTATCTTATTTTCTCTTAGAAAATCAAAAACTGACTTTCTAATCATTTTCTCAACTTGGATAGGGTAGAGGTGTAGCGCCGAATATGAGCATCGACTTTGAGAAGGTAATGTAACAGGTAAATCTTTTAAAAGGCCATTATAATATTGATAGTGTTGGTGTCTTTGCTGAACAAATTGATCTAATCGTAGAAACTGAGATATCCCTAAAGCACACTGAAGATCAGTAATGCGGTAATTAAATCCCAAATCCAGCTGTTCATAATACCAACCACCTTCAGCAGACTCTTGCATCAAGCGCTTATCCCTTGTTACTCCATGTGAGCTTAGTAAAGCTATTTTTTCTGCTAATTTACTATCATTCGTGACTAAAGCTCCACCTTCGCCTGTTGTTATGATTTTAACCGGATGAAAACTAAAAATAGCAATATCAGAATACTCACAGTTTCCTATCGGTTTTTCCATATATTTGCCACCAATAGCGTGAGCTGCATCCTCAATAACTCTAAAACCATACTCATGACTCAACCGCCATATAGACTGCATGTCACATGATTGCCCAGCAAAATGCACAGGAATAACCACCTTAGGTAACTTATTGATTTTTTTAGCAAAAATTAATTTTTCCTCTAAAGCATCGATAGACATATTATATGTTGTGGGGCAAATATCGACAAAATCGACTTCAGCACCACAAAAACGAGCGCAATTCGCTGAAGATAAAAAAGTATTTGGCGAAGTCCATACAATATCACCACTGCCCACACCTAATGCTAAACAAGAAATATGCAAGGCCGCTGTCGCATTGCAGACAGCTATAGCATATTGACTACCACAATAATTTTTAATTGTTGCTTCAAATGTCTTAACAGCAGGCCCCTGGGTTAACCAATCAGATAACAAAACCTCTTTTACACTTTCTATATCTTGTGCAGAAATATTTTGCCGCCCATAAGGTATGAAATGCATCTTCATTTCACCATTTTTAAAAATTCTTCATGACTTAGCCAATCATCATTATTGCCAGAGTTATACTCAAACCCTAAAGGAACTGCTCGACCTGCCTCTCCTAGCTTATCTATACTAAAATCAGTAATAAGATTAAACTGAATCGTTGGCTGAATAACAAAATGTTTATCAAACTCAAGTGTTAAATGGCTGTCATCTGCCGGGCACATTGTCTCATGCAATTTTTCCCCTGGACGAATTCCAATAATTTTTTGCTTTAAATTAGGCGCAAGCGCTGTTGCTAACTCGGTCATGTACATTGATGGAATTTTCGGCACAAAAATTTCTCCTCCATGCATACGCTCGAAATTTTTAAAAACAAAATTAACACCATCCTCTAGCGTGATTAAAAAACGTGTCATTTTTTCATGAGTAATAGGAAGCTCTGTTACTCCTTGCTCAATAAGCTTCTTAAAAAATGGCACCACAGACCCTCGTGAACCAACCACATTACCATAACGCACAACAGCAAAGCGAGTAGGCCCATCACCAACCATATTATTTGCAGCAACAAACAGCTTATCAGAAGCAAGTTTAGTCGCGCCATAAAGATTAATAGGATTCGCTGCTTTGTCTGTTGATAATGCGATTACTTTTTTAACTTTATTATCAATTGCAGCTTTGATCACATTTTGTGCACCATCAATATTCGTTTTAATACACTCCATAGGGTTATACTCTGATGCAGGCACTTGCTTCATCGCTGCCGCATGAATGACATAATCAACACCAACCATTGCTCTAGCCAGTCGATCGCCATCACGAACATCTCCAATAAAGTAGCGCATACATTCTTGATTAAACTCTTGCTGCATATCGAACTGCTTTAATTCATCTCGAGAATAAACAATAATCTTTCTTGGCTTCCAAAGCTTGAGCAACATTGCTATACACATTTTACCAAAACTTCCTGTACCACCAGTTACAAAAACTGTTTTATTTTCAAACATTATCTTAACCTTAATCGCTACATATTTAACATTTTTCTTACAATCAATGATGTATTTTTATTGTGATATACTTTATCTTGATTACATGAGATTGCAAAATACTCATCTCGAATTATTCCATCGCCAGTGACCTGATCTAACGCCTTTAAAAACCTCAATATATCACTTTCTGTTGGCTTTTCAGCTCGATTAAAGACTGCATCTGCTGCAACTTGCATATCTTTATACGAGTAAATAGGGTATACGCCTTGACAGTATTTATAAAATATATTTCCAAAAACAAAAACAGGTTTGTCCATGAAAAGAGCTTCCCAACCAGTCGTTCCTGTAATCGTCGCAACAGCCTGGCTATTTTTTATTAATTCAAGTGATCTCGTATTTTGAGGAACAAAAGAAACACCAGGTAGCTGTGCTATTTTTTCATAAAATTCAACAAAGCGACCACTAGGATTACGCTCTTTATATATAGCCGGGTGCTCCTTTATATAAAGTTTCACACCGTCAGGTAAAACTTTTGAAATGAGTTGAATCGCAAGAAACTGGTCAACATAACGACCTCCTAATGGATTAGTCGTCATCTCTGGCTGATAATGCAAACCAAAATAAACATAGGGCCTATCAAAATTTACTTCTTTTATATGAACACATTTAAAACTTGGCTTAACAATTTCATGTCTTATTTGCTGCTCTTTCTCAGAAAGCGAAATGTATCTTCGATACAGTCTCAGTATTGATGATTTAATACTACCTTGACGTTTATCTAACATATAAAATGGTGAACTTTCTGACATTCTAACTTCATACTCTTTCTGCATCCGTGGTGAAAGTTCATTCAAGCTCACTGACTGACTACCCAGCGCATCTAAAGCATGCTTCAAAGGCAAAAAGAGTGTTTTAATATCATTAGCGATCAAATAAGCATCTACAACTTGCAACTGAAAAGGCACAATGACCTTAATGCCATAATGTTTTGATAAAATATATAGCACATAATCAAATCCAACATGAGGAACGTCATCAAAAATAACTTTATCAATTTTATTGTCTTTTAAAAAATTAGACCAGTAAGATAAGTATGAATAATACAAGTGTCTTCTTAAATCAAAGTAACGATAACGCCTTTTCTTAGGAAAAATTCTTTCCACTAACTTTAAAACTGTTGGCTCAAATACTGCAAGTTCTTCTAATAATTGTGCATCTACAGGCCTTTTCACTTGCTCTGAAAAACTCGGGTCATCAGGGTCCATAGCAGCAACACGATCAAAAGATAATGACTGATAGTTAACTAATGTTTTGTCGATCAGCGGCTTATTTGTAATATGGTATATTGCTTCAAAATTAGAGCCACACTCAAGCAGTACATGATGCACAGCTGCAGCTTGTATTGGCATTTGCAGCCCTACAATTAATACTCTACTTTCCATCAAGGCCTCTCAAAAGAGGTAGAGGTAAAAATATTTCAGTCTTCCTTCTAGCCATGAGCTTTAACATTAACCAAGCACCTACACTCTGAGTAATACTTAAAAAATAAGAATAACATTTCATTTTTAATAATCCTCTTTCGAAAAAAACAACCATCATATAATAAATGCACTGACTCATGAAGATCACAATCCCGGTAATTTAATCAGCAACACTAGCTAATTCCATGAACTTCATATCCTTTTTCAAGCAAAAGCTCAGCCAAATAAGCTCCATTTTGACCTGTCACCTCAGTGATAATCGCTTTTTCCATGAATTAAGCCTTATATAATAAATGTCATGTGAAAATATTTTTTACTGACCATAGTTCAATATGATCAATAAATAGCAATACCTTAGTATCAGGTTGACTTATCTCGCCACAGTGCCAACTATCAATAAATTTAGCAACTAAATCTACAGGAATACTCCCAACACATCTACATCTACATTGTTCTTTATCATGATAACACCCTGAACATTCTTTTTTCGGAGCAAGTACCACCATACGCTTGCCAATCGCTCCCAACACATTGGTGCATATATTTTAATCGCAGAATACAAACCCAAGCAATACACAACGGGCCAGTGCTCACAGCGAGTAAGCCATCAACGCTATCAAAAAGAAATACCAACTCGCTCAAAAATATTTACCCACATAAGTTTAAAGCCTGTTGATTGCAAGAGGAAAAAAATTACTGCACTGACCAATTCCTCTGCCCAGCAGACCGCTTCCAAGATAAAATACCAACTTAAATTTGTTTGCTAATAACGCATCCTTCACAACAACGTAAGCGTCGCTACCTCGGTAGGTATAGCGCTGGATTAACAGTTTCTGACATAATATCAGTAGG
>NZ_AMFF02000002.1:64674-89334 GCF_000297215.2 Piscirickettsia salmonis LF-89 = ATCC VR-1361 | reverse complement strand
CGCTCTGCTAAAAACCCGAACCTACCTCGGCCTACTCACCCCGTGCTTAGCACTCCATGGCTCGCAGCGCTGGTAATGGAGTATTAACTGAACTAAAACCTATTATTTCAACAAGCTCTGTTGTCATTTTTGGCTTGAACTTTAATTACCTTAATGATTTCAAATCTACTCAACCTCATGCTGGGTTGAAGCGCCAAGACCACTACTATTAACGAATTTATTGCAAAAAAGAAAACTATAGCCGATGAGAAATGTTAATACATAGGTTAATCCCTACTTTTTTCCCAATACATTAAGACATCGATTAGATCGAGTATGAATAATAATATCCAAATTTATCCCTCGCGATAATGTGCAGCTACACGCAAGCATAGAATCTGAAAGGCCAACCAAAACAATTTGAACAGTTTAACGGCTATTTCAAGCCCGCTTCACTAATTCTTGCAAACGTGTCACTTCATCACGCAGCTGTGCTGCTTTTTCAAAATCAAGCTCTTTTGCTGCTTGCCACATTTGCTGCTCAACTGCGGTTAAACGCTTATTTAAAGCTTTTGCATCATATTCATCAAGAGTAATTTGCTGTTTGTTCCTGCTATTGCTCGATGCACGGGCACCTTGCATCACATCAGCAATTTTCTTTTTAATGCCTTTAGGCTCAATACCATGCTCTTTATTAAAGGCTTCTTGCTTAGTACGCCGCCGCTCAGTTTCAGTAATCGCTCGCTCCATCGACCCTGTCACCTTATCTGCATATAAAATCACCTGACCATTCACATTACGAGCCGCTCGCCCCATAGTCTGGATCAACGCACTTTCAGAACGTAAAAAGCCTTCTTTATCCGCATCAAAAATAGCAACCAATGACACTTCTGGAATATCCAGCCCTTCTCTAAGCAGATTAATACCCACCAAAACATCAAACACGCCCAGGCGCAAATCACGAATAATTTCAACACGCTCAACTGTTTCTATATCCGAGTGTAAATAACGCACCTTCACGCCATTTTCTTCCAGATATTCTGTCAAATTTTCTGCCATTTTTTTAGTTAAGGTCGTAATCAAAACACGTTCAGATTTTTTTGCTCGGACTTTAATTTCTGATAATACGTCATCCACCTGACTTGCCACCGGACGAATCGTGATTTTAGGATCCAAAAGGCCCGTTGGCCTAACCACTTGCTCATGAACCAACGCCTGCATTTGCGCTTCGTATTTACCGGGTGTTGCCGAGACAAAGACCATTTGTGGCGCCAATTTTTCAAACTCATCAAATTTCATCGGTCGATTATCCAAAGCCGATGGCAAACGAAAACCATATTCAACGAGATTTAATTTTCTTGAACGATCACCTTTATACATCGCCCCTAACTGCGGCACTGTCACATGCGACTCATCAATAACTAACAAAGCATTCTCTGGCAGATAATCAAAAAAGGTTGGGGGCGCATGGCCCGGCTCACGCCCGGATAAATAACGTGAATAATTTTCAATACCACTGCAATAACCAAGCTCTATCATCATTTCAATATCAAATAAAGTGCGTTGTTCCAAACGCTGCGCTTCAACCAATTTATCATGTGACCTTAAGTTTTCTAAGCGCTCTTTTAACTCCGCTTTTACCTGATCAATCATTTCTAAAATACGCTCACGCGAAGTCACATAATGGCTTTTTGGATAAATTGTCGCCCGCGGTACTTTCCTTAAAATTTCACCTGTGAGTGGGTCAAATAGGGTAATTTTATCAACTTCATCATCGAATAACTCAATACGGATTGCCTCTTTATCAGAGTCCGCTGGATACACATCAATCACATCACCGCGCACGCGATAATGCCCACGCTCAAAGGCCATATCATTGCGAGTATATTGCAACTCAGCTAACCGCCTTAAAATACGGCGCTGGTCAATCTTCTCGCCCAAAGAAAGGTGCAACATCATTTGCAAATACATGCGTGGATCACCCAACCCATAAATGGCAGATACCGTGGCAATAACAATGACATCGGGGCGCTCTAATAGTGCCTTCGTCGCTGATAAACGCATCTGCTCAATATGCGCATTAATCGAGGCATCTTTTTCAATAAATGTATCAGAAGCAGGGACATACGCCTCAGGCTGATAATAATCATAATAAGACACAAAATACTCAACAGCATTATTTGGGAAAAACTCTTTCATCTCGCCATAAAGCTGTGCAGCAAGGGTTTTGTTATGCGCTAAAATCAAAGTAGACCGTTGCACCTGCTCAATGACATTCGCCATGGTAAACGTCTTACCTGAGCCTGTGACTCCCAGTAACGTTTGGTGCATCAAGCCATCATGCAAGCCATCCACTAAACCTGCAATCGCAGTGGGTTGATCTCCGGCAGGTTGGAATTCGCTATGTAATTGAAACTGTTTTGCTGCCATCTTTAAACTCTTTTATACTATCGTTGATCTATATTTTATACTAATGAGACACTCTAAAATTTAAGGAACAAAACACCATGAAGCCTGCCGCACGCCTTGCTCAAATCAAGCCATCTCCAACACTTGCTCTCAACGCTAAAGCCAAAGAATTACGCGCTCAAGGTCGTCCAATTATCAATTTAAGCGTCGGTGAGCCTGATTTTGACACTCCAGAGCATATCAAGCAAGGGGCAATTGCTGCAATTCATGCAGGCAAGACCAAGTATACCGCCCCAGATGGTACGCCTGAATTAAAAACTGCAATTATCAATAAATTTAGACAAGAAAATAAACTTGATTACCAAATTAGTGAAATTATCATCTCTGTCGGCGCCAAGCATAGTCTATATAATATCGCTCAAGCATTAATTGATGAAGGTGATGAGGTCATTATTCCTGCGCCTTATTGGGTATCTTATCCAGATATTGTCATGCTTGCAGGAGGAAAACCTATTATTATCGAAGCCAGCTTTGAGCAACACTTTAAAATTACTGCTGAGCAGCTCGAAAAGGCCATCACACCTAAGACTAAATTTTTTATTCTAAATAGCCCCTCGAATCCAACCGGTATGGACTATAGTCTAACTGAGCTAAAAGCGTTAGCTGAAGTCTTAAAAAAGCATCCACATGTCAATATAATCAGTGATGATATTTATGAGCATATCCGCTGGTCAGATCAGTCTTTTGTCAATATTGTCAATGCTTGTCCTGAGCTAAAAGACCGTACCTTAGTCGTTAATGGTGTCTCCAAGGGCTATGCCATGACTGGCTGGCGCATCGGTTATATCGCTGGACCCGAAGTCGCTATCACCGCCATGCGTAAGATTCAATCACAAAGCACATCGAACCCATGCTCTATTGCTCAAGAAGCTGCTCGTACAGCCCTCGAAGATAGCGCAAGTGTATCTTGTATTGAGAATATGGTGAAAGCCTTTAAAAAGCGTCACGATCTAGTGACTAGCCGCCTGAATAATATTCCTGGCATGCGCTGCTTAGCCGTTCAAGGAACCTTCTATGCCTTTGTCAACGTCGAAGGAGTGATCGCACAACGACAAGATATTAACAGCGATTCTGAACTTGCCGAGTTATTACTGAATAAAGCCAATGTCGCCAGTGTGCCAGGTAGCGCCTTTGGTAGTCCAGGACATCTACGTTTATCTTATGCTCTTGATGAAGCAACATTAACCCAAGCCTTAGATCAAATAGAACAAGTATTGCGCTAAAAGTAGTGCAAGCTCTCACAAAACGGCAGCATACTTTATCTTTAATAAAACTGCCGTTTATAATCACTCAGACGTCACAATTTTAACAATTTAAGCACGATTATAATGACACAGAAATTAAATATTATTTTTATCGCGGATAGCTTACACGGTGGTGGTTCAGAGCGCGTCTTATTAAATGCTGCCAATATGTTTCAACAAGCCGGCCATCATTGTCATATTCTGTTAGTCAGGAACATCATCGAAATGACATTACCAGAAAATGTACAACTTCATACCTTTAAGCTTACTGAGCGATTGCGCCCAAAATTTATTCAAGAGTTCTGTATTCGAAATAAAGTCAAACAGCTTAGAAAACAATTAGGGAATATTGATTTAATTCTTTCAAACTTTACCAGCCCACGCTTTTTCCTACCTCGCCAGCTAGAAAAAACAACCTACTACTGGTTACATTTTGACTATAAAAATTCTCTTGAAAACAAAAAAAAACAATCTGTTCAAGCATTTTTAAAATTCAAAAACAAGCTCCAAAAAAAGCATACAAATAAAAATATTATTTGTGTTTCTAAAGGAGCTCAAGACACTCTACTCAATGATATTCAGGCCAAACCTAAATCTAGTCAAGTGATTTACAACCCTTTTGATATTGAACAAATTCGAAAATTGGCACAGGAAAGCAATTCAAATATTCCAAATACACCCTATATCCTCCATCCTGCACGTTTTGATATTGCTCAAAAACGCCATGACGTCCTTTTTCAAGCATTTTCACAATTAAATACTGAACATACTCTTGTCTTACTAACGAAAGAAAACGACGAGTTAACCGCTTTAATAAAACAATATCATTTATCAGACCGAGTCATCGTCACCGGTTTTCAACGCAACCCTTACCCATGGTTTAAACAGTCAGAGCTCACTGTCTTAAGCTCTGACTGGGAGGGCCTACCTTCGGTGATTATTGAATCACTTGCTATAGGAACACCGGTTGTTTCTACTGATTGCCCCTCAGGCCCAAAAGAGATTCTAACAAACGAACTAAGTCAATGGCTAACCCCCATAAGAGATCCTGAACAGTTAGTGCAAAAAATAATACAAGCCCTTACATCTAACATAAAAATAAAACCAAGCTCAACACATCCATTTAGTACCAAGACTATACTAATACAATACCTTAGTCTGCTTGAGCGCTCTCAACATAAAACCAACGCTTAAGCAGCAATCAGGATAAATCTCTTGACTTTACAAGAGGATTTACATAAAATCTTCCCTCGTTGGCAGATCCCCGATAGCTCAGTTGGTAGAGCAAATGACTGTTAATCATTGGGTCGCAGGTTCGAGTCCTGCTCGGGGAGCCACTTACAATTTTACAGATATATTCCCTGATAGCTCAGCTGGTAGAGCAAATGACTGTTAATCATTGGGTCGCAGGTTCGAGCCCTGCTCAGGGAGCCAGTTTATTACGCAAACCTGTTGCTAGCATCTTGAGAACGTCTTTGAAAGACACCATAAAAATTTAAATCCTTTATTAAGATTAAGTACCTAGTCAAAGTAAACACTTTAATTGTTCTATATGTGCTTGTCTTGCCAATTGATAATGATGAATAAACGCATTAGAAATATTAAATTTTCGTTGTGCCGCCTGCTGGATAGCTCGAGCAATCGCAGTAGGAGTAACCTCATCAATCACCACACCCAAATCATCTGTAATAAGCTCTTTTGCACCGACTCGATTCGAAATGATCACCGGTGTACCACAAGCAAGAGCCTCTGGAACAACCAAACCAAAAGGCTCAGAGTGGGATGGCAATACCATAAAGTCAGCAGCCGTATACAACCCTGGCATATCATCAACAAAACCTAACGAACGAATATTACCGGCTACAGTTTCAATTGGATCACCTGCAATTAGTAATTCGAACTGCTCTTCAGGTAATAATTTCATCGCCTCAATGAGCTCATAGGTGCCTTTACGTTTATGGCCAGTTGAGGGAATAACTAACGTTACTTTTCCCACAGTACAACCAAATGTTATTCTAAGCCCCTTTCTTTGAGCATATTGCAAGCGATTAAAGCGCCCAGCATCTATCGGTGGGTAGAGCATTTTGACTTTATCTACAGCTAAAGGATAAAGTGCAAGCAAATCCTCTGCAATTCTCTTTGAGTGAGCAACAATATATTTTGCCTCATTAAAACCACGCTGTTCAAAATAAAGCCGCATCCAGCCCCAAGGCCCAGGCTTTTTATTTAAATCACGTAAATAAGCTAAGTGGCTACCACCACACACCATTAAATCTTGCCCCCAAGAAGCCATTAAGCTGATTGAAAGATCATACTCTAACCACTCAACTCGCTTCATCAATAGAGTAAAAACATACTTTTTTAATTTTCTCGGTAGCCAGCCTAGCTTAGTTTGCTTGACGGTTAATCCTTCTGGAATTTCTAAATTTTTATCTCTCTTATACACATAAAGGTCAACGGTGTCACCCGCCGCTCTAAAGCCATCAATCAGATCAAATAAATAACGCTCCATCCCACCTTTACATTGATATTGATGATGAACAATCGCAATCTTCATTCTTAAGTAGCACTCAGTTGTTATTGATTGTATGGCGGCAAAAAAGCAAAACGATAATAAAACGGTGTTTGTCCCGTTTTAGCTCGCAACCATGAGATACTTTCTACTGGTAATACAATTAAGTTCGGATACTCAGCGCGTATATTACCAGGAAAACCTTGAAGTGGATCTGGGGAGTCTTTTGTTATTAAAATAAAAGCTGCTCCTTTTTCTCTAAAGTCGTCCATATTTACCCAAGGACTGCGAGTAGGCTGCCAATCTATCAGAGCGCGTGGTCGATCTTTAGAGTAACGCGCCATATAGCTCACCGCCTTATTTGGCCCGGCAACATAAGAGAGCTTCGTCTGATAACGCCGATGCCACTCTGCTGTCATTTTCTCCGCAATAGCTCGCACCGGAAAGTTCGCACTACTATGCGAGCCTTTTCTCATTAACGATAGGCTATAACCCACGCCAATAAGCGCACTCACAGTAATCACTGCAATTAAAAAGCGCTTTCGCTTTGCACAAGTTAAATCAGGCTGTACCACGGCGACCAATACTAACCCCCACAATGACTGCAAAGGCGTGCCCCACATGGTATTTAACTTCCAACCAAAAATAACAGAAATAAGCAACGTTAAAATAAATGGCCCAAGACCGACCACCCATAAAAAACACTGATCAAAGTGACTAAGCTGTTTTTTGTTTTGATCACTATTATTACAAGAATTATCAGAGTCAAAGTCAGAGTTAGAACCAGAATCAGAATTAAAATCAACTAAATAATCATGCTCGCTCGCCTGACCTTTTTTACCAATAGCGGCAAAAGCAAATAAGATACAAGCACCTAAAAAGGTGAATAACTGTGCTAAAAAAAAATGAAAGGCATAGCCTAGATGTCTGTCTAACAAACTAGCATAGCTATCAACCTTATCAAAAGAGTACTTTATCGTTATATAGTCATTAAATGGCAACCAAATAAAATGTGGAGCACTGATTACAATAAAAACCAATAAAGCAAGATAAAGCCCTATAGATTTAAAACACGCTCGTCCTTTCGCAGTAGCCAACATAAAAATCAGCATAGCTAATAGAGGCAATGCTGTATAATATTTAGCCATCAGAGCTAAACCTGAAAGTAAGCCGAGAAGTATCCAATGCTTTAATCGCTGCGTTGTGCAAGCACGATATAAATACAAGGCCATCAGTGGCCATAAGGCAATTTCACAGACATTATCATTAAAATCAACTGCCGCAATAGTGTAATACTGCACACCGAATAAAATAAGCACAGCAATCAATGCATGCCAAGGTGATAAAATAATCTTACCCAAGCGCCACACAGACCAAAAGGCCGTTCCCACCGCAAGTTGAGAAAATAAATAAATCGACCAATCTTGATTATTACTGATCGTTAATGCTAAACGGGTGAGCCAAGCATTCAACCAAGGATCACGTGTATAGCCCCAGGTTAAATACTGCCCCCACATCGCCCCTTCCGTCGAATCCATCGGCGTCACATGACGAACAAAGGTCGGCAATAAAAACCACAATAGCATTTGTGCTAACACCAAACCCCAAAACCAACGTGTCGGCGACCACGGTTTAAGACTCATAATCTAACTCCTTAAGCCCGATCCACAGTAAAAGCAACAATTTCCTCCAACCGCTCACTTTGTGTCGCAAGCATCACCAGGCGATCCACCCCCAAGGCAACACCAGCGCACTCTGGTAAACCTGATGCTAGCGCGGCTAACAAGTGCTCATCTATTGGCATATCACAGGCCAAATGACGACTCTGACGTTCAGCTATATCCTTCTCAAAACGTCGGCGCTGCTCCTGCATATCGGTTAATTCATGAAAGCCATTCGCCAACTCAACACCATTCACATACACCTCAAAACGCTCAGCAATACGAACACCGCTCTTTTCACTGACTTTTGCTAAAGCAGCTTGGGAGGCGGGAAAATCAAAGAGAAAGCACGGCTGATTCACACCTAAATAAGGCTCGATATATTCAGAGAGTAAAAGTTGTAGCCAAGTATCCTTATCTACATTATCAAGCTGGTTCAGGCCAATCACCTGCAAACCTTTACTCTCTGCACAGGACTTTAACTCACCAATATCCACTTGATGCGGATCCAAGCCAAGGTAATGCTCAAAGGCCGCCTGATAACTTAAATACTGCGCAGGCCCTCGCTTTAAAATGTATTGCAAAAATTCATCCATTTCAGCCATTAATTCAATATGGCTAAAGCCAACACGATACCATTCTAACATGGTAAATTCAGGGTTATGGTAACGCCCATGCTCATCTTGACGAAAGGATTTACATAACTGATAAATCGACCCAGACCCAGCAGCTAATAAGCGCTTCATCGCAAACTCAGGGGAGGTCTGTAAATACATGGTTTTGCCCGAGAGCCTTGCCGAAATAGAGCTTAATTGGACATCCGTCACTGTCGCATGAGACAGCAGTGGAGTCTCAACTTCTAAGATACTACGCTTTGCAAAAAAACGTCGAATAGCTGCTAGGCACTGAGCACGTGCCTGAAGCTTTAACATCGTTGCATTAGGCTGCCATGAAGTCATCACGATTACTCATTATATAAACTATATTTAAATTTATAAGCTCATCTAAAACAACAAGCATTAAAAATCAACATGGAAATAAAAAAGAGCAATCGCCATTGCCCTTTCCATCTATCAACTAGATTACTAAGTTAAATCTGTTTATTTACTCACGCGGCTAACATATTCACCACTGCGTGTATCGACTTTCACTGTCTCACCAATTTGAACAAATAATGGCACACGAACAACTGCACCTGTCTCAAGCGTTGCCGGTTTACCCCCACTGCCGGAGGTATCTCCTTTTAAACCAGGATCTGTCTCCGCCACTGCTAATTCAGCAAATTTTGGCGGCTCAACTGAGAGTGGCTGACCATTCCACAGTGTCAAGACACACTCTTCTTGGCCTTTGATCCACTTTTCAGTCTCCCCAAGGCCCTCTTTATTCATACTATATTGTTCAAAAGTATTGGGCTCCATGAAGTGCCATTCTTCGCCATCACTATATAAAAACTGCACATCCGTTTCCATCACATCCGCCGCTTCAACCGACTCACCCGATTTATAAGTTCGCTCTAATACACGGCCTGTTTTCAAGTTACGCAGCTTCACTCGACTAAACGCCTGCCCCTTTCCTGGCTTGACAAATTCATTCTCAATAATCGAGCAAGGGTCATTATCAATGATTAATTTTAGACCGCCCTTAAATTCACTGGTATTATATGTCGCCATTTACACCTCTTTATAAAACTAACTTAAATCATAGGCTACAAATTATAAATGACTAGCATAATACACGGTTCTTCAACGAAAGTGCAGAGGCAAGATTGGCAAACTGAACTAAAAAATGCATTTAGATGCCCTAAAGTACTATTAAGCTACTTAGAACTTGACCCCGAACAACACCTACCCGGGGCTAAAAAAGGCCATCAACTGTTTAAAACTATTGTGCCATTAAGCTTTGCTAAACGCATAGAAAAAGCGAACCCGACCGATCCTTTACTCTTACAAGTACTACCCAGTTCCCAAGAAGCCACTCCCACTCTCGGCTACAATCCTGACCCATTAGAAGAAAGAAATTACAATCCGACTACAGGCTTACTGCATAAATATCATAACCGTGTATTATTCATTACCAGCGGTAATTGTCCAGTGAACTGCCGTTACTGTTTTCGCCGTCACTTCCCTTACAATCAAAATAACCCTAGTAAAGCTGGCTGGCTAAACGCCATTAACTATATACAAAATCATCCCGAAATAGACGAAGTGATTCTAAGTGGTGGTGACCCACTAAGTTTAAAAGACAGCACACTTTTTTGGCTAATCAATCAACTTGAAGCCGTGCCTCATTTAAAATATTTAAGAATTCATAGCCGTTTTCCGGTAATGATTCCAAGCCGTATCACCGACGATTTTCTTACTATTTTAAAAAATACACGCTTTATCAGCACAGTTGTAATTCATAGTAATCATCCGCAAGAAATCGATGATGAGGTCAATGCAGCCTTATTAAAATTAAAGCATGCTGGGATAACAACTCTAAATCAAGGTTTACTCCTCAAAGGTATTAATAACTCCAGTGAAGTTTTAATAAAACTCAGTCATCGTTTATATCAATCCGGTGTATTGCCTTATTACTTGCACTTGCTTGACCCAGTAGAAGGTGCTGGCCATTTTGATATTCAAGACAAAGAGGCGGCCAAAACTATCATTAAAGAAATGATGGAGAAACTACCTGGCTACTTAGTCCCTAAGCTAGCTTATGAAGAACCAGGTCGTGCCTATAAAGTGACTTTAAGTCCATTTAGCTCATGACTATTTATTCTGTTTTTTATCTTATTCTTTTTCTTTGGCTAAATCAGCATCAATCGTAAACTGATTCACCAACTTCATTAAATGTTTAGCACCCTGAGACAAATCTTTCGCTGACTCTGATGCAGAATAAGTTCCATCTTTTAATTGTTCGATATCAGAAAGAGTTTCTTGCATAAAGTTTTTAACTTCTGTAGTTGAGGTCGTTTGCTTCGATACCGCTGCTGCAATTTCATCCGTTGCCCGCGTCACCTCAGTAACTGACATCACAATCTCATCGAGCATCTCTCCAGCACGTGTCACCTCATTCACCCCAGCATCGACACGACTCACTCCCTCATTCATTTGCTCGACCGAACGCTGCACCTCCGTCTGAATTGATCGTATCACTGGGGCCACTTCATCTGTAGCCTCCGCTGTACGTATAGCCAATTTACGTACTTCATCGGCAACCACAGCAAAACCACGCCCTTGCTCTCCAGCGCGCGCCGCTTCAATCGCCGCATTTAAAGCAAGTAGATTAGTTTGGCTGGCTATAGTATTAATCGTTTCTATAACACTGTTAATTGACTCACCGAGCTCACCCAACGTACGAATACTGCTTGCACTTTTATTTACCGCATCACTGATGCTATGCATGCTTTCTATATTGTTTTTAACAATAGTACCACCCGATTTTGCTGTTTCAACTGACTGCATCGCCTTCGCTGCTGCCCCACCTGCCAGCTTTTCTACATTTGCAATTGAACGCTGCACTTCAGCAACTGAATCCCCCACCGAGCCTAAGTGCTTGGCTTGAATATCCATATGACCGGCCAACTCGCTATTAATCGTTTCAATGCGATCAGAGCCGCCATTAATATTGATTGCCCGATGAGAAACAGCGGCAATAATCGTATGGATCTTATCAACAAATAAATTAAAACCACGCCCTAAGTCACCGATTTCATCTGCAGAATTTGCTTGAACACGCTGGGTTAAGTCACCTTCTCCTGCAGCAATATCATTAATCGCAGCAGAAATTTGCCGTAATGGCTTAATCACAATACGACGTAGTAATAACGATAAGCACATCAGCAAAATAATATTTAAAATAATAATTTCAAAAATAATGGCAATCAGACGCGAATTTAGTTTAGCAATCAACGCACCTTTATCTACATAAACAAGCAGCTGTCCAAGTGGGCTCAACTCGCCATCACTATCGTAAATAATTTCTTTTTTCTTTAACTCGTAAGGCAACTTTGTTTTAGGAGTAAAAAGCTCTAATTTTTTACCTTGTTTATAAAACCCAAATCGCGGTTCATCTGCAGCTTTAATGGCAATACCCGCCACTGATTTTGAGAGCATCTCAGATTTTAATAACGCCGCAAGTTGCTCTTGATCGGCATTCCACAGTGGCTCAGCCGAACTGTGTGCCAAACGATCACTGGCCAGCTTGATTTCCTCACTCAGCTGCTCAAATAAAGTAGAGCGATAATCTTGATAATTAAATATACCAGAAATGATTAATGTCACAGTCAGTACACCAATCAATGCAGCATAAATTTTCAACTGTAAGCTTTTCTCCAAACCCAACATCATGCGCGCATCCAATGCTTATTTAAACTGCAACTACAGCAGTTATCGGCATGAGGGCTAGGATCTTTAAAACTTGGCCAGCTTAAGTTAAGTCATCAACTCAATCAACAAAATTAAAGAGTCAAAAAACCAGGATAAACAAGCATATTTTTCTCACTTAGCAGCGATATTCAAACTAAATAATGATCATAAACCTAATTAACGTGAGTTCGATATAACTCAGCTGGTCAATAGATTACGCTGGATATTAAGCGATGGCTTCTTCTCCTGAAGCCATTGGTTTGGTCTTTGAGCACCTAAATATTAATTGCAAACGGGCTGCTTTTTCAATAGGACCTTATATCGAACTCACGTTAATTAAGTTTAATTAAGTTAAGTTTGGCTCGATATCTATTTAACCACATCACCACGTTCTGCCGCCCCTCAATCAAGCGTGCCCAAGATCTGCTCTGCATCATTATTTTTATGATGTTCAAGATACTGCATTGCCTGATTCACAAGCTCTTGTGTACCGGTACCATCGAGCGCAGAAACTTCAAAAACAGGCTGCTGCCAGTTTAATTCTTCTAGAATATGCGCGACCCATTCTTTTTGTTGATCTACTGGCAACAAATCTGTTTTATTAAGCACCAACCAACGCTCACGACAAGCAAGCTCAGGGCTATATTTTTCAAGCTCAGTAATAATCGCTCGTATTGCATCAACTGGATCATCATCCACTGGATTCACATCAACGACATGCCACAATAACCGTGTACGCGCCACATGACGCAGAAACTGTAAACCTAGGCCCACACCTTCTGCCGCACCTTCAATCACCCCTGGAATATCAGCAACGACAAAACTTTGACTAACACCAACACGCACAACACCTAAATTAGGGTACATGGTTGTAAACGGGTAATTAGCGACCTTAGGTTTCGCCGCAGAAACAGCACGAATTAAAGTTGATTTACCTGCATTTGGATAACCTAATAAGCCAACATCAGCAAGCACTTTCAGTTCTAACTTTAGTTTACGTACTTCACCTGGGCTGCCATTGCTGCACTGACGTGGCGCACGATTCACACTGCTTTTAAAACGCAAGTTACCCAAACCACGGTAGCCACCTTGAGCGACCAACAGCCGCTCACCATCTTTGACTAATTCACCTAAAGCTTCTTCTGACTCTTCATCCAAAATGACCGTGCCTTGTGGTACTTTTAAAATTAAATCTTCACCACATTTACCAGTACAATTACGGCTTTGGCCTTTTTCACCATCTTCAGCAACATATTTTCGCACAAAGCGAAAATCAGCCAAGGTATTATAAGCCCGATCAGCCTCTAAATAGACACTGCCACCATGACCACCATCGCCACCATCTGGACCACCATACTCGACATATTTTTCACGACGAAAGCTGCAAATCCCATTGCCCCCTTTACCTGCATGGACGGTAATCAGCGCTTCATCGACAAACTTCATCTTCTTTACCTTACATTCTTTAGGTCTTAAACCCAGACAACATCAAACATTATAAACACAAAAGCCCCGTAAACCGGGGCCTTTAAAAAAATAATTTACCCTGCCTTACTCAGCAGCAACAACACTCACAAACTTACGCTTGTGTGGGCCTTTAACTTCAAACTGAACACGGCCGTCGGCTTTTGCATACAGTGTGTGGTCTTTACCACAACCAACATCTACTCCTGCATGAAAACGTGTACCACGTTGACGAACAAGAATACTACCTGCTTTTACAATTTGGCCGCCAAAGCGCTTGACACCTAGTCGTTTCGACTCCGAATCGCGGCCGTTCCGGGTACTACCACCGGCTTTTTTAGTTGCCATGACAAACTACCTCTTAAAGTTAACCTTGAATTCCTGTGATCTTAACCGCTGTATACCACTGGCGGTGACCCATCTGACGACGTGAGTTTTTACGACGACGGAATTTAATAATCTGAATTTTACGGCCTTTCGCGTGCTCTAAAACCTCAGCCGTCACTTTTGCATTTTCAACAATTGGCGTACCTACTTTAAGGCTATCGCCTTCACCAACCATCAACACCTGATCAAACTCAACATTTGAGCCTTGATCGTTTTCAATTTTCTCGATTTTGAGGATTTGTCCCTCTTTCACTCGATATTGTTTTCCGCCGCTCTTGATGACCGCGTACATAACCCTAGACTCCAATATATGCTATGGAAGTACACTCGATTCGGTGAGGACCAATATAGAGCGCACATCAAAATTTCTAAATATTTAAGCGAAGCCATTCTATAGGATATCTAAAAAGGATACAACCCCCTTTCCTTTTTCCACTGAGCTCGTTACCATAGCTTAAATTAAGTGGCCTGCCGTCTGTAACAGCAGTTTAGCGATCACAACGAAATTACAGCGCATGTGCAGAGATTATACTATCTATACTAAATAAATTGGTTGAACATAACGTATGTCAATTACATTAAAAGAAGTAAAGCAGATCGTCAAAGAAGATTTAACCGCGACCGACCGCCTTATCATGGAAAGCCTCAGCTCTGATGTTGCACTCGTCAACCAGATTGGCCACTATATTACAACAAATACGGGTAAGCGCCTGCGCCCCTTACTGGTGCTGCTTGCAGCAAAAGCTGTCAATTATACCGGCACCCACCACATCAAACTGGCGGCGGTAATTGAATTTATTCACAATGCAACCTTATTGCACGATGATGTGGTCGATGAATCTGACCTGCGCCGTGGTAATAAAACAGCAAACTTAGTCTGGGGTAATGCGGCGAGCATTCTCGTCGGTGATTTCCTCTATTCACGCGCTTTTCAGCTCATGACAGAGGTTAGCATCATGCAAGTGATGCAAGTCCTTGCCAATGCAACCAATCAAATTGCCGAAGGCGAAGTGCTTCAGCTCATGCACTGCAATAACCCAGAGACCTCAGAACAAGACTACTATCAAGTCATCGAACGTAAAACCGCCACACTATTTGCCGCCGCCTGTAAGTTAGGCGCTATTATTAATCACCAAGACAGTAAGATAGAAAACGCCTTAGGTCACTATGGGCTTCATCTTGGCAATGCCTTTCAAATCATTGACGATGTCCTGGATTATTCAGCCGATAGCAACACCATGGGCAAAAATCTCGGCGATGACCTTGCAGAAGGTAAGCCGACACTACCATTGATTTACGCGCTAGCGAACAGCACAGGCAACGCCAAACAACAAATTCATCAGGCCATCACCACCGGTGGACTTGAGCATTTAGAGCAGATACTACAAACCATTCAAAATACCGGTGCACTGGACTACGCTAGAGATCAGGCATATCAGCAAGCCTCGCTTGCCATTCATGCTTTAAAGCCACTGCCACCTAGCACATACAAAGAAGCACTCATACAAATTGCTGAACTATCATTACAGCGCAACAGTTAAAGTTAATTATAGTTATAGGCTAAAATACCTTATGAAAACCCTCTCTCGCTCTGACAAAAGTACATTATTTAATAGCATTCGCAATATCCCAGATTATCCAAAACCCGGAATTTTATTTAAAGATATATCAACACTCCTCAATGATCATGCCGCATTTTCCCTACTCATCGACCACCTGTGTGATTATTATCAAGATCAACACATCGACTTTGTCGCTGGCATAGAAAGCCGTGGTTTTATCTTCGCTGCCATTTTAGCCTATAAACTCAATGCAGGCTTTGTCCCTATACGTAAACCGGGAAAACTACCCAGCCAAACCTATCAAAGCCACTACGAGCTTGAGTATGGCTCCGACACACTCGAAATTCATCAAGATGCCTTTCGAGGTACAAACGCAGCAAAAATTTTACTCACCGATGATTTAATCGCCACCGGCGGTACCGCACAAGCGGCCATAGAATTGATTAATCAGGCGGGTGGCCAATGTATCGGTGCCTGTTTTGCTGTCGCACTCCACGCCCTACCGGGCTATAGCGCTTTAAGCAAACTAACAACTGTCTATAGCGTTTTAGACTGTTAATTAACACAACGAGAACATGGCAAAGCCTGTTATCTCAAGGTATAGTGTAACTATAAGCAATCAATCATAAATTTAGTGCGTGACACATGAATGTTACTCCTTTGCGTTCTGCCCTATTCATCGCTATTACCATTCTTAGCATCAGCCTATTAAGCTTATTCATCAGCAATTATGGCCATGCTCAATCACCAGCTCACAGCAGCTCAGTCGAGCTGTTAAGTAGTGCCACTCACTTAATTGAAAAAAAGCGCTATAAGCAGGCCCACGCCCTCTTCGAGCTGATCAATCCACAACAATTACCCACAGAAACACGCATCACCTATTTACTTCAGAAAACAGAGCTTGGTCTAGCTAACCATCGCCCCAAACAGGCCCTAACAACACTGGCCACGTTATCACCACAACGATTATCCCCTCTTGATAAACGCCAATATTATGAGCTTAAAGCCCATGCCTATAGCCAACTGAATAATATATTTGAGACGATAAAAACACGGACATCTTTAGGGCACTGGCTTACTCAAGCTGACGCTATTCGCCGCAATCAAGCCATGATTTGGAACGATGTCAATCAACTTTCAAAAACTGCATTACGATCATTAAATCCAAATATTCCAGGGGATCCAACCAGTGCTTGGATGGCACTTGCACTCATTTATAAAACGTATGAGCAACAACCGAAACAATTACAAAAGCAACTAAAACAATGGCAAAAAGCATTCCCACAAACACTCTCTATCAATGCACTGCCTTATGAAATTCAATCAGCATTGTCCAAACAATTTTGGCATATTGATAAAATTGCCTTGCTACTACCAAATGCAGGCCCTTATAAAAATGCAGCAAACAGCATAAAACAAGGGATTTTAACCGCCTATTATCAGTCCATAGGTACACGCCCAACCTTAACCTTTTACGATACAAATCACGGTAAAGACGCGTATCCTGCTTATCAACACGCCCTAAAAGACGGGGCAAATATGATCATCGGCCCAATTACTAAAAGCGCAGTTCAAGCGCTACAACATAAGAATATTCCAGTGCCAACACTCGCTCTCAATAAACCAGCCACTCACCCAGATATGCCTTATCCACACAATCTGTATTATTTTAGCCTCTCCCCACTATACGAAGCTGAGCAAGCCGCTGACCGTGCCTGGCAAGAGGGCTATCACAATGCCATTACCCTGACTCCCAACAGCCCGTATGGCAAGCGCATAGCCCATGCCTTTAAAGTACGCTGGCAAACCTTAGGAGGACAGATCAAAAACAGCATGGTCTTCTCCTCACCTCAAGCAATTCATTATGGCTTAAGCCGTTTACTCAAAGTCAAACAAAGCCAAGTACGCTATAAAAAACTCAGCAATTTACTTAATAGTCCCATTGAATTTCACCCTCGACCGAGAAAAGACGTTGACTTCTTATTTTTTGCGGCGCTCAATCAAGAAATAATGCAAATCAAACCACTATTGCGGTTTTACTTTGCCGAGCAATTACCTGTCATCAGCCTATCGACAGGTTACTCTGGCAACAACATAACAAACAGTGATCTAGATGGCATAAAAATTATGACCACACCCTGGTCTTTAAGCAATAATAATAAACTACAGCATCAACTTGCCTATGCAAGCAAGATCTGGAACGCCTCCTTGCGCAATAACGCGTTATTCGCACTCGGCTTAGATACTTATGATCTTGCACTACATATCAATCAAATTCAGCATCATCCAAACTATATACTCAACGGCATGACCGGAACACTCAGCCTCAGCCAACATAATATTATTCGCCCTGATTTAACCTGGATCACCTATAAAAACGGCAAAGTGCAAACGCTTGTACAACCTGGAGCCTTATCTTCACGTGCGCACTAAAGGCGCAGATGCAGAAAGGTATGCCCTAAGCTATCTAAAAAAACAAGGCTTAATGCTCCTCCAACAAAACTATAGCTGCCGTTTTGGCGAAATTGACCTGGTCATGCAAGAACATACAAATCTCATTTTTATTGAAGTGCGCTATCGCAAGAGTGCTCTATTTGGCTCCCCAGCGGCGACTGTCAATTATAAAAAACAACAACGCATTATCAAAACAGCCCGTCATTACCTCAGCAAGCTTAGCCACACCCCAAACTGTCGCTTTGATGTCATTGCCATCACCGGCTCTCTCCTTGAGTGGATTCAAGACGCTTTTCAGGTATAATCACCTATGATGAATGACTGATATTAGAAATTACCATAATCATCTAACCTAATTTATTTACCTTAACACTTTAAAAAATTAAGCAAGCAGTATGATAGAGCGTATAGAACAACAATTTCATGAAAGCATGGCAACCAAAGAACAGGCCTTAGCTGAGCTGCCAACCATCATCGCAGGAGCAGCAGCCCTCATCGTGCAAGCATTGATTGATGGCCATAAAGTTCTCGCTTGCGGCAATGGCGGCTCTGCTGGCGATGCACAACATTTTTCTTCAGAAATGCTTAATCGCTATGAACGGGAGCGGCCAGAACTACCAGCAATTGCCTTGACAACAGATACCTCAACACTCACCGCGATTGCCAATGATTATGACTATAATCAAGTTTTTTCCAAGCAAGTTCGCGCCTTAGGTAATAATGGGGATATTCTGCTTGCCTATACTACCAGTGGTAACTCTAAAAATATCTTAACTGCGATTACAACAGCCCAAGAACGCAATATTAAAGTCATTGCCATTACCGGTCGTGATGGTGGTGAAGTCGCTAGGCTATTAAGTGAAGAAGATTTAGAAATTCGTGTCAGCGCCAATAAAACCGCACGGATTCAAGAGACTCACCTACTGATTACCCATTGCCTCTGTGATAGCATTGACAACACCTTATTTGGCAGCGATTAAATACAAAAAAGAGCAACCCTGCCCTTTTTTGGTTTTACTTTACAACACGCAAGAAAGATCGATCGACTTTTTTTGCGCTATCTGCCTTTTTAGTATCCGGCTCGGGTACTGGGGCAATATCACGACCATCTCCTTCATTCACCCACATACCAGGCCCATCATCACGTGAATACACGCCCATATTATTTTCACGCGCATACAAGGCCAATGCTGCATTAATCGGCACATAAATACGACGTAAAACACCACCAAACCCGGCTGAAAAATGAATACAGCTTTCTTCTATTTCTAAGTCATTCACTGCAGCGGGTGCAAGGTTTAAAATAATCTTGCCTTTATCAATATACTCTTCTGGTACATCAACATCATCTAAGGTCGCATCCACCAATAAATACGGTGTTAATTGATGGGCCACGATCCAATCATAGCAAGAACGAATTAAATAAGAACGTAACAGCGCCACACTCGTTCTCCTTAATCACGGTATTCACGTTCAAGATCAGATAAACTTGCCTGAAATGCATCACGAGAAAACAAGCGATCACAATAGGCTTTCAGCGCTTTTGAGCGTACCGGAATATCAATTCCCAAACGCGGCAAACGCCACAATAACACGCCTAGACTGCAATCAACCAGTGTAAATTCTTCACTTAAAAAGTACTCTTTTTCGGCAAAGACTGGTTCTAGCGATACCAAGCTTTCCTGTAATGCTTTACGTGCTTTTTTTACTTCTGTTGCACTGCCCGAGGTGATTTTTGTCATCTGCGTATACCAGTCATAATCAATACGATGGAGCATCAGACGATTTTGTGCACGTGCGACTGGATATACAGGCATTAACGGCGGATGAGGGAAACGCTCATCCAAGTATTCCATGATAATACGAGATTCGTACAGAACAAGGTCTCGGTCAACCAGCGTTGGTGCCTGCCCATAAGGGTTCAAATCAATCAAGTCTTCAGGCTTGTTATTAAGATCAATTTCAATAATCTCAACAGCTGCGCCTTTTTCAGCTAACACATGGCGAACACGATGCGAAAAGGGGCACTCTTGATTTGAATATAGCGTCATGACAGAACGCTTACTTGTTACCGTTGCCATACTCCCTCCAAAAAAATCATTTTAATGATCTTACTATAAGTAATTCAAATAAAAAGCCCTGCACTTTAAAAAGAGCAGGGCTTTATCAGACTTTTTGTATTATATAGCTTACATGGTGATCATAAGGCCACTGCCATACTAATAACAAAATATAAGTCGTTTAACGTTTAGAGAACTGCGTCGCACGACGTGCTTTACGAAGACCTACCTTCTTACGCTCAACTTCACGAGCATCACGAGTCAAGAAACCCGCTGTGCGCATTTTAGAACGCATGCCTTCATCATAATCAACGATCGCACGGGCGATACCATGACGAATCGCACCTGATTGACCTGTTGATCCACCACCGCTGACAGTCACATAAACATCGAACTTTTCTGTCATTTCAGCGAGCTCTAAGGGCTGACGAACAACCATACGCGCTGTTTCGCGACCAAAGTACTCATCCAATGAACGCTTGTTCACAGTGATGCTACCCGTACCTGGACGAACAAAGACGCGTGCAGTAGAAGATTTACGACGGCCAGTACCATAATTTTGAACAGTCATATATCCCTCTCTTAAATCTCAAGTAACTGCGGTTGTTGCGCAGCATGATCATGCTCTGCACCCGCATACACTTTCAGTTTACGAAACATTGCGCGTCCCAAAGGCCCACGAGGCAACATTCCCTTCACAGCAAGCTCAATCACACGCTGAGGGTTTTTTGCTTTCGCTTCATCAAAAGGAAGAGACTTAATCCCGCCGGGGAAACCCGTATGGCGATGATAGAGTTTATCTTTCGCTTTGTTACCGGTCACAGCCACCTTGTCTGCGTTCACCACAATAATGTAGTCACCAGTGTCTACATGTGGTGTATACACGGGCTTATGTTTTCCACGAAGTCGCTTTGCGATTTCGCTTGCCATACGGCCTAACGTTTTATCAGCTGCATCAACGACGAACCAATCACGCTTTACCGTCTCTGGCTTTGCACTATATGTACTCATTTCTGGTTCAACTCCAGAAGCCTAAAAAAATAATTCATAATCATTACACTACGCTAAGGCGGCCAATGATACCTTATTTTATAAACGCTAGCAAGCCCTTGCTCGTCGAGAACTTTTATATTTAACTTTTGCCCTCTTCAAGCAGACTCAATCAACTAAAAATATCAATCAGACTCAACTACCTTAAAACATAATTTCATAGATATAAAACAAAACATCATAGTAAAAATGAGAAGTATTATCACTTATTGCTTCTCTGCCAATTAGTCGCTACACTAAAATCCGTATCAATGAAACCCAAACTGATTATCACAAACTCGCAGATTAAAACCAGAGTCGATTTCTATGAATACTTCTTCTTTACAAGCTGGCACTTCCTATAAGGTTAAAAAAATCAGTAAAAATATTGATAAAAACTATCGCCATAAGCTGCTCTCCATGGGCATCATGCCAGGATCAACCTTTCGCATTGAGCGCGTTGCACCACTAGGAGATCCGCTTTACATCATCGTTAAAGATTATGCCCTGTGTATCCGCCGCAAAGAACTTGCGCTTTTAGAACTAGAAAGTATTTTATGAAACATATACACATCGCCCTACTTGGCAACCCAAATTCAGGGAAAACAACGCTTTTCAATCAATTAACAGGCTCAAAACAAAAAGTAGGAAACTGGGCAGGCGTCACTGTTGAAAAAAAAACAGGCTCTTTCGCATATCAGCACCATGATATACAACTCACTGACCTACCAGGCACCTATTCTCTTAATGTCGCCTCAGCGCAGTCTTCACTCGATGAGCGCATCGCCTGTGAATATTTGCTCCAAGAAAAAGTCGACTTAGTAATCAATATTGTCGATGCGGCGAACTTAGAAAGAAATCTCTACTTAACGAGTCAGCTTTTAGAAATGCGCATCCCATGCATCATTGCACTAAATATGCTGGATATCGCCAAATTACGCAAAATCAACATCAACAGTAAAAAACTATCAGAAATACTCGGCTGTCCAGTCATTGAGCTAGTATCCAATAAAAACCAAGGCACCGATCAATTAAAAGCCGCCATCATTAATCATTCTTTTAGCCCATCAAGTTATCAATCATTGTTCTCTACCGAAATAGAGCAAAGCATTAACCAACTTGTTCACCAAATTGACAACAATCAGATTGCCCCGTTTTATCTTAAGCAACCACGCTGGCTGGCAACACGTTTATTAGAACAAGACACGCTCATCAATAGCCAACTACCCACAGCAATCACGTTAACGGCCACACAGTTAATTACGCACATTGAAAAAACAACCGATGAAGAAGCGGATATTTTAATTGCCGATGCTCGCTACCAGCAGATTAATACCATAATCGACCAAGTTACACAGCGACCATCCAAGGCACAGCGCACACTAACACAGCGCTTAGATAACATCGTTATGAATCGCTGGCTCGGCATTCCTATTTTTCTATTTTTAATGTATTGGATGTTTTTACTGTCTATCAATATTGGCGGCGCCTTACAGCCTTTATTCCAAGGTACCATCGATACGATTTTTATTGATGGGGTCAGCTACTTGGGCCAACATATCGGCTTACCAAGATGGATCACGGCCATTGCTGCCCAAGGCTTTGGTAGTGGCCTAGATACCGTCGCCGGCTTTATCCCCCAAATTGGCCTCATGTTTTTGTTCTTATCTTTTTTAGAAGACTCTGGTTATATGGCACGTGCCGCCTTTGTAATGGACCGCTTTATGCAAGCCATTGGCCTACCAGGAAAATCATTCGTTCCCTTGATCGTCGGCTTTGGCTGTAATGTCCCAGCCATTATGGCAACTCGGACATTAGAGACGCGTCGCGATCGCATTATGACAGCGATGATGGCTCCCTTTATTTCCTGTGGTGCACGCCTGGCTATTTTTGCTGTATTTTCAACCGCATTTTTTACTCAAGGCGGCGCTCTAGTCGTTTTCAGCCTGTATTTACTTGGCATTATCGTCGCCATCACCACCGGTTTACTACTGAAAAAGTCAATTTTACGTGGCGATGCTAGTCCTTTTATTATGGAACTACCTGCTTATCATGCTCCCCACCTAAAAAGCATTCTGATGCTCACCTGGAACCGCCTCAAAAGCTTTGTTATCCGTGCCGGTAAAATCATCGTCCCTGTGTGCATCCTCATTGGCAGCCTCAATAGCATTAACATTAATGGCAGTATTGACCCAGACGGTAGCCGCAACTCTATTCTCTCAAAAACCGGCAAAATAATTACACCCATCTTTACGCCCATGGGCATAGAACAAGACAACTGGCCTGCCACCGTCGGTCTCATCACAGGCACACTAGCCAAAGAAGTCGTTATTGGCACCTTAAATACATTGTATTCACAACAAACCTCCACAACTTCAACAGATCAAAACTTCAGCTTCTGGGGCGGGATAAAATCTGCCGTTACTGATACGATTGCAGGCTTTAGTAGCATGAATGCAGCAACCTTTATTAATCCTTTTGAAGCAGCGAAAGCCGATGGAGACATGGACTCCAGTGCCATGGGCCAGATGGTTCATTTTTTTGGTAGCCCCATCGCAGTCTTTGCTTATCTTGTTTTCGCTTTGCTATATATCCCATGCATTGCCACAATCGGCGCGCTCTCCCGGGAAATTGGGCGTGGCTGGGCTTATCTTTCAACCTATTGGGGGGCAAGCACTGCCTACTCGCTTGCGGTAATCACTTATCAAGCAGGAAGTTTCTCAATGCACCCAACGTCCTCCAGTGCCTGGATCATCGGTTTAATCCTCTTTCAAGGGTTCTCTATTTTCGGATTAATACAATGGTCTAAGCGCAATACGGTCGATTTAACGCAACCGGCACCAATTAACATTAATAAATCCAAATCAGACTGCTGCAATTAAAGTGAGAAAATAATATTCACACAGAATATTCAGGAAATAAGCATGATCACCTTATCAAGGTTAAAAAAATACTTACGAACACACGGTTATGCAACCTTAAAAGAAATAGTGATTTGCTTTCAAACCGAGCCTAAGCAAGTGCAATGCATGCTGCAGCACTTCATTAATAAGGGCCAAGTTCAAGCACGCAATATCTCAACAGGCTGCACTGCCCAGTGCAGCCAAACATGCCCAATCACCACATCTTTATTATACGAATGGAAAGACCAACCAGCTCAACCTCACTCCCTGCCACTCAACAAATACCCGGTGTAACAAGACTGGAGTGAAAGCTCTCTTTAGCAACTTTACCAATCAAGACCACTACACACACTACAGCACAAAACTTTCGTATTTATAACTCACCTTACGCACAGGTCATAAACATTTTAATCGCCTAAGCTCTTCAAAAGCTATTTGATTTGACCGCACAAGTAATTTATATTTGAGTGCAAAGTGGTTAAGTTGTGCTTTTACACTCAATGTTTCTAGTTTACAAAATGCCACGATTGATGCAAAAATATGATTGCATTGTGACCGAACAGTTTTAGTTGGTGATTTTGCTA
>NZ_AMFF02000002.1:45724-64645 GCF_000297215.2 Piscirickettsia salmonis LF-89 = ATCC VR-1361 | reverse complement strand
TTATTCATTCCTGATGAAATCCCTGTATCTATCAGATTTCATTATACATTGTTTATCATGTCAGTGCGTAAGGTGAGTTTATAACGCACAAGCACCCATGCAAATTGTTTTTTTATCAACTGTCAGGTATAAAATCTCACAAGAACTACCGAGATTGTCTGGCAGAAAGATCGGGCAACACGCCAGCATTGTTGCACAAAGCTTGCTAGATTAAGAGTATAGGGACAGAAAGAGATTTCATCATGCAAACCACCATTGCACCATTAGAACGTCACAAGGCCTTGACATGCGAGCGCTTAATGCGTCAAATTCCTGAATCATTTAAAAATGAAGTCACCATCAATCACTATGCACGCCACTTTGAGAAAATGCATATTCTTGCTGCGCATACTCATCAACGCATCGTCGGCTTTATGGGGCTACAGCAGCACGCGCCGATTACAACAGAAGTCGCCCTTATTGCCATCTTAAAGCCTTATCAGCAACAAGGCATTGGCCTAAGCTTAATTGATGCCGCAGAAAAATATAGCCGCAATATCCGCCACCAATACCTCGTCGTAAAAACACCTTATGATGAAAATAACACACCGGCCTCTCAACGCATTACCGAACGCTTTTACAGCAAAGTCGGCTTTGCTAAATTAATCGATCTGCCAGAAATTTGGGCCGGTCAAAGCGGCCAACTCATGCTCAAAAAAATAATGTGTCAATAACTTTTAGCACTTCTAAGACACCGCACCCTATCTTCGTGCTGAGGGTGCCAAACAGCCATATAAAAATTTAACAGCTATTTTTTAATACAGTTCATAATCCACTTAAACAGCAGCCCCGCCATACCCCTTAAGCCCTGTCATCTGTACTTCCACCCCTTCGGCTTGAGCAAGAGGGTCACTCGGTCTATAGAACGGCAAGCAGGTTTTTTCATCATTCCTTGTATGTATTAGCGTAACAACTGCAGAAAGGCCTAACGTAACAATATTGAGAATAATAGACAACCACAACCTAGACAAAGCACTCGTACTTTCTGTCGCTTTCAGCGCTTCACGAAGCTCATGATTCTCTTCCTCATAACCTACAAAAGCATTCTCCTTGCCAGCTTTAAAAGAGTCTATACGTTTTCTTGTACCAACAATAAAATGATTTAATTTGCTATGTTGGGGATGATCTGCTTCAATTTTCATATCTCTATATGTTTCAAGTTCTTTTAATGAAACTTCAACTTTCTCTAGTATAGAATCTGCTTTTTGATAGAGATGGACCGAATCGTTAAGCTTGCTTGCTAGCTCCTCTGCACTATCATTCTTCGCTGATGTGAGGACATAACCTTCTTCAGAGACAAATTGGTCATCCCTGAGTCTTAATTTAGTCTTTAATGATACAAATGTTGGATAAGGATAAAAGCCATCACCACTCAAATCAGCTTTCGTAAAAACAACATTGTATTTCGTAATACCCTGTTTTACTTCAGGCCTCATCCTTATTAGTTCTTTTCGACAAAACTCAATACTTTCGTCAGGTTTACTACAATCAATAAATAACAAAGCAATGCTTGTCTCTGCATAGCAATTCTGCCGTAATGCCTCGTAATCTTTTCTCCCTGCCGTATCCCAAATCCGATAATCTCGCGTCATTGTTTTTAATAAAGTAATTTCAGCACCTATTGTACTGTTGTCATCTTGGCACTTTTTTTTAAAAAAGGATGTCTTACCAGAGTCAGCTGCACCGATAGCAACCACTTTTATCTCTTTAGGCATGTCACCACTCCTTAATCTTTCTATAATCTTCAAAGATCTATAGATTTGTTAAACAAAGCACATAAATTCCAAACATTAATATATAACAAAAAACAAAATAAATTCAAAAATTTAAGAAATATTTCCTAAAAATTAATTAAATAAAAGTTAATTTATTGAAATAAAATTACAGTAAAATTTCTGGTAACAAGGAAGCAATAAGCCTTAATACACCAGATCAACTTGATATTTTAAACGCAGAGATCGCTTTAATTAATTGAGCTGACTTTACTTTTAATACCGCAGCGGACTCAGAAGCCTGATTGGTATTTTTCTTTAAGGACTCAACTCCTGACAAACTGCTTAACATCGACTGAGACACCGCAATAGTTTTGTCATTTTGCAGTACAATCGCATCAAATACTTGTTGAGTAGCAACATTCACCTCATAAGCACTATCAATAATTAAATCAAGAATCTCACCCGCTTCAGCCACCTCTTCAACCCCTTGCAACACCCAGCCAACCCCCTCATGCATTGCACATGTTGTTTGCTGGACTTCATTATTAATGGCTTCAAGCACAGGGGCAACCTCCCGAGTGGCCTCTTCTGTTTCTATTGCAAGTTTTCTCACTTCCTCAGCAACAACAGCAAACCCTCGCCCTTTCGGCCCTGCTCGTGCTGCTTCAATCGCAGCATTTAAAGCAAGCAAATCGGTCTGCTTAGTAATTGAACCAATAACCTCAATAATATCGGTAATTGAATCACCGAGTCCGGCTAACTTTTCCAAACTCGCAGCAGAATGATGTACAGCCAGACTAATACTGTTCATATTGACCATATTACGACGAACAATCTCACCACCACGACCTGCAGCAATAGAGGACTCAGTTGAGCACTGCGCTGCATAAGAGACAATATCCTCAATGGCTTGATTTAAGTCTTCTATATCATAAATAGCATGACTGACAAGCTGTAATGAGCTCGCCTGACTATCGACTTGAGCGTCAATATTAAAATTTGCTTTCGCAATATGGCCAGTTTCTTCTGTCATTTTATCCGCATCACTAGCCACTTTTTTAATCATCTGGCCCACTTTATAAGCAAAGCGATTAAAGTCATCACCTAGGGCGGCAATTTCCGGACTGAATCCCTGCACGTTAACACGTTGAGATAAGTCCCCCTCACCATCAGAAAGAGTACCAATTGCACTTTTAATCTTTTCCAAAGGATCAATAATAATATGGTTCAACAAAAAAGCGATACAAAGTAGTAAAATAACATTAAGAATAATAATCTGCATAATATTGCTCAGCAAATAATCATCTAGCTTATCTAAAACAAGTTGCTCATCAATATAAATATAAAGCTTGCCTAACGTGTAATCTTTTTTATGATCTTTATACATGATGTTACGCACTGCAAAGCTTTCTAACATTTTTATTTTTTTGGGCATCGATTGCACCTGCCCGTGCTGTTTATAAAAGCCGATCATCGGGTGGTGAGCCGGATAAATGACAACGCCTGCAATATGTTTAGACAGCATTTCAGCCTTTAATAAAGAGAGTACTTGTAGCTCATCCGCATTCCACATCGGTCCAGCAATACTCTTGCTTAAACGTTCAGCGGTTGCGGCAACCTCCTCTTCAAGCTGCTGATGAAGCACCGCTTTATAATTATTAAAGTTTAACACACCAAAAACAAACAAGACCGCGGTTAAAGCAAGAACCAAGGCTAAATAAAACTGCAAACGCAGTCCTCGGTCACGCACGAATGAAATAATTTTTATATTTTTAAATAAATTAGATATCACTCTCCTAACCCATTGCTCTCTCTCATCTTAGCCACAGCGACTTCTTAGCGCCTAACCCCAAGTATAGTGAAAGAAAGTAATATTAATACAAAGCGATATTTGAAAAATTAGCTGCTTTAAAGATTAAATAATTACTAAGTGATTGAGTCTCAGTATGCACTGGTGATATTCAGCTTGAAAAATCATCAATTAATACCAGTGCAAAAATTAGTCAGCTTAACAATAACTAGTCATCTTTATAAATCGTATCAGCCGTATTAATCGCTTCATTAATTAATCGGTCAACACTCTTTAAGATTTGATCACGTGAACCTTTAGTATGCTGAGTGGTTGAGCCAATCAACATCCCCAAACTGCTTGCCATCAGCGTTGCGATCATATTTGGATCCTCAGTCATGCTGACTAAGCCATGCTGTTTCATCTCAGCAATCACTGCACTCGTCACACCCTCAGTAAGTGCTAGAAATTTTTCAATATCAAGCTTATTATCGCTTTCACTCATCATTTTTCTCCAAAAATAAAAGCCGGGCGTAATGCCCGGCTCTTTATAAAGAATCTAACAGTCAGTCGTCTCTTACCAGCCTGTTACTTCTTTAATCGCTTGACCTAGTTGCGTCGGTGCTTTGACAGTACGTACACCCGCCTCTTCAAGCGCTGCAAACTTCTCAGCCGCCGTGCCTTTACCACCAGAGATAATTGCACCGGCATGGCCCATACGTTTACCAGCAGGGGCCGTCACACCCGCAATATAAGACACAACGGGCTTGGTCACATGGTGTTTAATAAATTCAGCCGCTTCTTCTTCAGCTGTGCCACCAATTTCACCGACCATAATAATCGCTTCAGTTTGTGGATCTTTTTCAAACATCTCTAAAATATCAATGAATGTAGAACCTGGAATTGGGTCACCACCAATACCAACACACGTCGATTGGCCGAAACCTAAGTCAGTCGTTTGTTTTACCGCTTCATAAGTTAATGTACCAGAGCGTGAAACAATACCGACTTTACCTGGTAAATGAATATGACCTGGCATAATCCCAATTTTAGACTCACCCGGTGTAATCACACCTGGGCAATTTGGCCCAATTAAGCGCGCACTGGTATTTTTCTCGATATATTCTTTAGCATCGAGCATATCTAATACAGGAATACCTTCGGTAATACAAACGATCAGTTGAATGCCAGCATCAGCCGCTTCTAAGATAGCATCTTTACAAAATGGCGCAGGAACATAAATAACCGAGGCTTCCGCACCTGTTTTTTTAACCGCTTCTGCGACAGTATTAAACACCGGCAAACCTAAATGCGTCTCGCCTCCTTTACCTGGCGTGACACCACCGACCATATTCGTGCCGTATTCAATGGCTTGTTCTGAATGGAATGTACCTTGCTTCCCGGTGAAGCCTTGACAAATAACTTTCGTATTTTTGTTTAATAAAACACTCATGGCTCACCCTTATTTAACAGCACTAACAATTTTTGTCGCAGCATCATCAAGATCAGATGCTGGCGTAATATTCAAGTTACAGCTCGCAAGCTTTTTCGCACCTGCTTCTGCATTGTTCCCTTCTAAGCGTACAACGACCGGCACATTGACATGTACCTCTTCAACCGCGGCAATAATGCCTTCGGCAATCATGTCGCAACGAACAATACCACCAAAAATATTCACTAAAATACCTTTGACACTGGTATCCGATAAAATAATTTTAAACGCTTCTGCAACACGCTCTTTGGTCGCACCACCACCGACATCTAAGAAGTTAGCTGGGCTACCATCATGCAGTTTAATCACATCCATCGTTGCCATTGCTAAGCCAGCACCATTGACTAAACAGCCAATATCACCATCAAGAGCAATATAGTTTAAATCCCATTCCGCAGCACGCGCTTCACGCTCATCTTCTTGGGTCGCATCACGCATCTCTTGAATTTTTGGCTGACGATATAAGGCATTACCATCGATATTAATCTTGCCATCTAAGCAATGCAAATTACCTTCTTTAGTAATCACAAGTGGGTTAATTTCTAATAGAGCAAAGTCATAGTCTAAAAACATATTCGCAAGGCCTAAAAAGACTTTGGTAAATTGCTTGACTTGATTGACATTTAAGCCCAATTTAAAACCAACATTACGTGCTTGATACGCTTGTGGCCCAACCAGTGGGTCAATTTCTACTTTAAAGATTTTCTCAGGCGTTTCTTCAGCAACTTTTTCAATTTCAACGCCACCCTCAGTTGAAGCCATAAAAGTCACACGACGTGTTGCCCGGTCAACCACGGCACCTAAATACAGCTCACTATCAATATCAGTGCAAGATTCAACCAAAATCTTATGAACGGGCTGACCTTTTTCGTCTGTTTGGTACGTAACTAAGTTTTTTCCTAACCAATGGCTAGCAAAGTCTTTAATCTCATCTTTTGATGATGCGAGCTTTACCCCGCCGGCTTTACCACGACCGCCAGCATGCACTTGCGCTTTCACCACCCACATATTACCGCCGATTTGGTCAGCTGCGCGGACAGCTTCATCGATGCTGCTCGCCACAACACCTTTAGAGACAGGAAGGCCATACTCAGCAAAAAGCTGCTTTGCCTGATATTCATGTAAATTCATGACAGTTGATTCCTCAAACAAAAAGATCGATTGAAATGTTTAACCGAATTTAATTGTGTCATAAACATATTCTTTAGAGTTTACAATCTAAATTAAAGTTCATGACACAATCGTTTATACGTTCAACAACATACGGGCTGGATCTTCCAGCATTTCTTTGACGCGGACCAGAAAGCGCACAGAGCTTGCACCATCGATAATCCGGTGATCATAAGACAGAGCGATATACATCATTGGACGAATGACAATTTCGCCTTTCTCAACCACAGCACGCTCAACAATGTTATGCATCCCTAAGATTGCACTTTGCGGTGGATTAATAATCGGCGTTGACATCATCGAACCAAAGGTTCCGCCATTGGTGACAGTGAAGGTGCCTCCCATCATATCTTCCATTGCCAGTTTGCCATCACGCGCCTGATAGGCATAATCAATAATTCCAGATTCCACCCCAGCAAAGCTTAATTGATCAACATTGCGCAACACAGGCACAACAAGACCTCTCGGTGATGAAATCGCAACACCAATATCATAATAATTATGATATAAAATATCAGTCCCATCGACAGAGGCATTGACTTCTGGGAACTCTTTTAAAGCCACTACGCAAGCTTTTAAGAAAAAGGACATAAAACCCAGACGGGCATCATGGTCTTTTTCAAATTTATCTTTGTACTGTTTACGCAGATCCATAACTGGCTTCATGTTAATTTCATTAAATGTAGTCAGAATCGCATTATTATGCTGGGCTTCTAATAAGCGCTCAGCCACCCGTGCACGTAACCGTGACATTGGCACACGCTTTTCTAACCGTCCAGCAGCCTCTGGCGCAACACCTAAGATGCTCGAAACATCCACCCCTTCACCGACTTTGCGACGTAGCGATGGGCTTAAGTGCCCTTCAACTTCAGGTGCTTTAGCAGCAGGTGCTGCCGATTTTGCCGCAGGCACTGCTTGCGCAGCAGGCTGAGGCTGACTTTCAGTCGCAGGGGCCGCAGCCGCACTTTGCTCCTTAGCCACAGCGCCTTCTTTAATGGTGCCAAGTAACTGCTCAGCAACTACAGTGTCCCCTTCATTCGCCGCAATCGCTTCTAATACACCATCCGTCGGTGCTGGAACCTCAAGAACGACTTTATCCGTTTCAATTTCAACAATAGTCTCTTCCTGTTCAACCGCTTCACCGGGTTGTTTATGCCAAGCGACAATCGTACCATCAGTTACAGACTCTGGAAAAACAGGTGTTTTTATTTCAACAGAAGACATGGTCTATTCCTCAAACTTTTACTAAATTTAGTGCATCACACACCAAACGCTCTTGTTCTATTGCATGCACCTTAGGATAGCCTTCGGCAGGCGCCGCCATGGCTGGACGCCCAGCGTAGTGCAATTTTCGATCGTCACCAATGACAGTGCGAATATGGTGCTGGCTTTGATACCACGCACCCTGGTTTCTTGGCTCTTCCTGACACCAGATAAAATCCTTCACATGACCATAATGCGCAAGCACCTTCTCCAATTCAGCTTCAGGAAAAGGATAAAGCTGCTCGATACGAATAATCGCAACGTCTTTTTGATCACTATTGCGTCGTTTTGACAATAAATCATAATAAACTTTACCACTACACAGGACAACTCGATTGACCTGCTTGGCATCTAAGTCATCAATTTCAGGGATAATATTATGATAATGGCCATGTGCTAAGTCATCTAAAGAAGACACCGCCAAGGGTGAACGCAGTAAGCTCTTCGGCGTCATCACGATCAATGGCTTGCGGCACTTACGCACCATTTGGCGACGAATTAAGTGATAAATTTGTCCAGGCGTGGTCGGCACACACACTTGGATATTATGCTGGGCAGACAGCTGTAAAAAGCGCTCCAACCGTGCTGAAGAATGCTCTGGGCCTTGGCCCTCAAAACCATGCGGTAATAATACTGTCAAACCACAGAGCCTACCCCATTTTTGCTCGCCTGAACTGATAAACTGGTCAAACACCACCTGGGCACCATTAGCAAAGTCACCAAACTGGGCTTCCCAGATCGTCATCGCCAGTGGTTCTGCGGTCGCATGACCATATTCATAGGCCAACACAGCTTCTTCAGAGAGCAATGAATCAATCACAATGAACTTACCCTGCTTATCAGCAAGATGTTCAAGTGGGTAATAGGTTGCATCATTCTCTTGATTATGCAAAGCCGCATGACGATGTGAGAACGTACCACGACCACAATCTTGGCCGGCGAGACGCACATCAAAGTCTTCTACCAACAAACTTGCATAGGCTAGATTTTCAGCATAACCCCAGTCAATCGGCTCTTGACCTAAGGTCATCTGCCCCCGCTTATCCAATGTTTTTTTCACCTGCGGCTGTAATTTAAAGTCTTCAGGGAGCTGCTCCATACGCTTAGCCAACGCCTGTAACTTCTCTTTCGGCAGACTATTATCATACGGAGTATCCCAATCATTACCAATATAAGGCCCCCAATCAGCCGCATGATCGCGCAGATTAACACCCTCGATTACCCCAGGTGCCACCACTCGGCCCGCTTCTAGTGCGGCACGATAGTCTTTATTAATTTTATCAACATCCGCACGCTCAAATTCACCCGACTGCATAAGCGCCTCGGCATACATTTTACGCGTCGTCGTTTGCTTGCGAATGACTTTATACATTAATGGCTGTGTCGCTGACGGCTCATCAGATTCGTTATGGCCATGACGACGGTAACAGACCATATCGATGACCACGTCTTTATTAAACGTTAAACGATAATCAAGTGCGAGCTGGGCCACAAAAAACACAGCTTCAGGGTCGTCCCCATTCACATGAAACACCGGCGCAGATGACATTTTAGCAATATCAGTACAGTATTCACCTGAACGCGAACAACGAGGATCAGTAGTAAAGCCCACTTGATTATTAATCACCACATGAATCGTACCACCAATGTTGTAACCACGCGTGTGTGACATGGCAAAGGTTTCCATCACCACCCCTTGCCCAGCAAACGCCGCATCACCATGCACTTGTATCGATAAAACTTGATTACGCTGCCCATCACCACGACGCATTTGCCGTGCTCGTACAGAACCTGCCGCAACAGGTGAAACAATTTCTAAATGCGACGGGTTAAAGGCCAACGCTAAATGCACTGGACCACCGGCTGTCTCAACATCCGATGAAAAACCTTTATGATACTTGACATCACCACTACCATGCACGGCCACGCTTTGCTCAAATTCGCCAAACAATTGCTCAGGTGATTTACCCAATAAATTAATTAAAGCATTTAAACGACCACGATGGGCCATGCCTAAAATTACCTCACGCGCACTCTTGCTACCCGCACGCTGAATCATTTCATCCAACAATGGGATTAAGCTTTCACCACCTTCTAGCGAGAAGCGTTTTTGGCCAACATATTTTAAACCCAGGTATTTTTCCAAGCCTTCTGCTGCAGTCAAACGCTCTAAAATGCGGTGTTTTTCTTCACGATTGAGCTCAGGCTGATCATGAACCGTTTCTAAGCGCTTTTGTATCCACTCACGCTCTTGCTGATCAACAATATACATATACTCACTGGCAATATGGCCACAGTAAGTTTTGCGCATAATGCCAATAATATCTTTCAGCTTTGAAGACTGCGTATTTAAGCCCTCGATTGTAAAAGACATCTCAAGATCACTGACCGTTAAACCATGATATTCTGGCGTTAACTCAGCCATTTTATGATTACGCGGTCGTTTCAGTGGATCAAGCTCTGCTTCAAAATGCCCTAAGTAACGATAACTGTTAATTAAGCTTTTCACTCGGGCTAAAGCCGATGATTCATCCGACAGCACGCCAATCCCAGTCGCCTGTTGCGCTAAGGATTGGAATGCAGCCCTTACCTCTGAATGAGGAATTTCTGAACTTTGACTTTCTTGTTTTAATTTGGCAAAGTAATTTTGCCACTTTTCATCAACACTCTTTGGATCCTTGATATATTGCTCATAAAGATCCTCAACGTAAGAGCTACTACCTGCATCCAAAAACGCAGTAGCTTCTAGCTCTTTTAATAAAGATTCTCGCATGTTGGCGCCTCGACTTAATCATCATGCGTTATTAATATGTCCCCTAACATTACATGAAAAATGGGCACGCTGCCCACTTTTCTGCAACCTCATCACTGAGCTTTTATTATACCGCTTTTTTCAGCATCATCGAACGAATATGGCCAATCGCTTTGGTAGGATTTAAGCCTTTTGGACACACATCCACACAATTCATAATGCCTCGACAACGAAATAAACTAAATTGATCTTCTAATCCGGCTAAACGTTCATCAACATGACCTTCACGACTATCGATTAAAAAGCGATACGCCTGTAATAACCCTGCCGGACCAACAAATTTATCAGGATTCCACCAAAACGACGGGCAGGAAGTAGAACAGCATGCACATAAAATACATTCATACAAACCATCTAACTTCTCACGCTCTTTTGGTGATTGCAAACGCTCTTTTGCTGGCGCTTCTCCAGCAGGTGTTAAATAAGGTTTAACCCGCTCATACTGCTTATAAAACGGCGTCATATCAACAACCAAATCACGAATCACCGGCAATCCAGGCAAAGGTCTAATTACAATGGGTCCTTTTAACTCAGATAAATGAGTCACACAGGCTAAGCGATTTTTACCATTGATATTCATGCCATCAGAGCCACAAACGCCTTCACGGCAAGAACGACGAATTGCAATCGTCTGGTCTTCTTCTTTTAAGCATTCTAACGCATCAAGCACCATCATATCTGAACCTTTTGGAATATCCAGATTATATTCTTGCATATAAGGGGCTTTATCTACATCCGGGTTATAGCGATAAACTTTAAATTTCATTGCAATCTTCCCTTAATAAACACGCGGTTTCGGTGGAAATGCATCCACTTTTTTCGGTTTACGATTTACTTCACGATAACTAATTTTGTGATCGTCAGAAAAATACAGCGTATGTTTTAGCCAGTTTTCATCATCACGCTCAGGATAATCTTCACGACTATGCGCGCCACGACTTTCTGTACGAACCACCGCAGAATGTGCGGTTGCCAGAGCCGTATTCATCAAATTATCTAACTCCAGTGCTTCTATACGCGTAGTATTAAAGCTTTGACTATGATCATCCATTTTCGCCGTTTTTAAACGCTCACTCAGCTCTTCTAATTTTTTCAAGCCTTCACGCAATGCTTGCTCTTGACGGAATACACCAAAATCTTGCTGCATCACTCGCTTCATCTCATGACGAATCACCTGAAAACTCTCGCCCGTTTTCGCTTCATTCCAGCGGTTCATCCGAGCAAGCGCCTGCTCTAAATCACTTTCGCTGATATCTTCTAGGGCAAAATCATTAATATTTTCAGCAATATGTTTACCTGATGCCCGACCAAAGACCACTAAATCCAAGAGTGAATTAGAACCTAAACGATTCGCTCCATGCACAGAAACACACGCACATTCACCAATAGCATACAGCCCTGGAATAATATGATCTTGGCCTTTAGCGTCTTGCGTAATCGCCTGACCATGGACATTTGTTGGCACCCCACCCATCATATAATGACAAGTCGGCACGACGGGAATTGGTGCTTTAATTGGATCAACATGCGCAAAAGTCATGGATAATTCACGAATCCCCGGCAAACGTTTATTAATAATATCTTCACCCAAATGCGTTAAATCCAGTTTGACATAATCAACGCCCTCTGGGGCATAGCCATTGCCTTCACGTAGCTCCAAAGAAATTGCTCTAGAGACAACATCACGTGAGGCTAAGTCTTTTGCATTCGGTGCATAACGCTCCATAAAGCGCTCACCATTTTTATTAATTAAAAAGCCGCCTTCACCACGACAACCTTCTGTCACTAAGACACCCGCACCAGCAATACCGGTTGGGTGAAATTGCCAGAACTCCATATCTTGCACAGGGACATTCGCCCGCAAAGCCATCCCCACACCATCGCCGGTATTAATAAAGGCATTGGTGGTTGATTCATAGATACGCCCCGCCCCACCGGTAGCCAGAATCGTCGTTTTTGAGCGGAAAAAGGCCGTTTCACCACTTTCTATTGAAATGGCAATCACACCGGCGATTGCACCGTTTTGCACTCTCACCAAATCAACAGCATACCATTCGTTATAAAAATTAGTGTTCACCCGCACATTTTGCTGATACAGCGTATGTAACAAGGCATGGCCGGTACGGTCTGCTGCCGCACAGGTGCGCTGAGCGATTTTCTCACCATAGTTCATGGTCTGACCACCAAATGCACGCTGATAGATGCGACCATTATCCAAGCGCGAGAACGGCATACCCATATGGTCAAGCTCGTACATGGCTTGCGGTGCCATCTCACACATATATTCAATAGAATCCTGATCACCGATATAATCAGACCCCTTGACGGTATCGTACATGTGCCAACGCCAATCATCTTTATGCACATTACCAAGCGCTGCGGCCATGCCCCCTTGCGCTGACACTGTATGTGAACGTGTTGGAAAGACTTTCGTTACCACCGCGATATTTAAACCTGCTTGCCCTAACTCATAGGCCGCGCGCAAACCAGCCCCACCGGCACCCACGACAACGGCGTCGAAATCATATGTTGCAATTGTCATGAATTATACACCCCAGATAATTTGAATCGTCCAGACAACGTAAACGAAAATTACTAAAATAACAGAGACTTGAAGAATTCCGCGTAACACACCACACTTAATATAATCAGTAAATACCGTCCACAAACCAATCCAAGCATGCGCCGCTAAACTCAATACTGCCAATAATGTAAAAATACGCATACACGTCTGTGAAAATAACGCTTTCCAAGTGCCATAATCAACCTGTGGATGAACAATAAAAAAACCAACAAGAAATAATACATAAACAGCAAGAATAATTGCCGAAACTCGCTGGATAAACCAATCTTTTAACCCACTTTTTGCAAAGCCTGTTATTGTACTCACCATAGCCAATACCCCAATGCAACAATTAATACTATGGATAGAGCAAGAACAAGCATTGCTCCTGCACGTCCGCCTTGTTTAGTTTCACCGATCCCTATATCCATTAACAAATGGCGTACTCCAGCAACCAAGTGATACATCAATGCAGACAGAAACACCCAGACCCCAAACTTCACCCAAGTCGAGCCCAATATCTGTGTTATAGATTTAAATCCAGCCTCTGACGCTAAAGACTGCTCTAATCCCCATAGCAATAAGGCGATTAAGATAAAAACAAGAATCCCAGAAATTCGGTGCAAGATCGATGAAATGGCGGTAATAGGCATGTGAATCGTTGTAATATCAAGATTCACGGGTCGCTTATCACTCATGAAAAATCCCCTTAAGTTAATTATACTTTTAAGCCATACCCCAAAACTTGGCTCAAATTTAACGCAACCTACTATAGACTTCAGTTTTGCGCTGCTACATTTTAACAGAGCCTTGATTCTACGCATACTCTTTTACACATACATAAAAGTATGATGAAATCAGCAGGTTTTGCAATAACCCCCATAACCACAACGGCGGATTATAGGCAATTTTTACTCAGGTTTAAACCGGCAAAAGCCACAATAACAAATGATCAAAAACATAAATCTACGCTTTGCCTTGCCACTCAATGGATTGACCGTGATTTTCTATAACCTTAAAAAATCCTAACAGCTCCGTTAAGTTAATAATACTTACATAAATAAGAAGTTTTTGATAATCTAGTCATCGCACTGCAGCATTTAGACTTAACTATTACTAAAGCATACTAAAATAACTAGAAAAATATAGTCCATTAAAAATAACTCACACAGCTAAACTATAAAAATATAATAATCTCGATAAAGTAGCGGTCTTAGTTTCAGCTATATATTTAGAGTTATTGGTTAATTTTTGTCCACCTTTGCTTTATGAGCAGCGTTGTAGTATAAAATGCATAGCAAAACTACTGCATAGCAGCACCTTTATCATAAAGTCAAAATCTCGGTAGTTAAACTAGAATTAAAGTAATTTGTGTGCGACTTGCTTTTACCTTCAATGAAGTAGCTCGCACAACAACACGAGGAGGTTCTCAATGACCAAATCAGCCAAATTGACACTCGACGGTAATGACGTTGAATTTCCAATCCATAGTGGCACACTCGGCCAAGATGTTATTGATATTAAAGCACTCGGTAAAACTGGCCATTTTACCTACGATCCAGGCTTTACTGCCACCGCATCCTGTGACTCTAAAATCTGCTTTATCGATGGAGGCAAAGGTCAACTCCTGTATCGTGGCTACACGATTGAAGACCTAGCTGACAAATCAAATTTTGTTGAAACTGTTTACCTGTTGCTTAGCGGCGAATTACCGAATCAAACCGAACTCAATCAATTTAACAGCCAACTGGCTGAGCACCAAAACACCCCAGATATCATTGAGAATATTTTCAAAGGGTTTAATAAAGACGCTCACCCAATGGCGATGCTGGGCGCTGCAGTTAGTGCACAATCTGCTTTCTACCATGATCAAGCACGCATCAACGATAAAGACTACCAATATGAAGCAGCACTTAACTTAGTTGCTCAAATTCCTGCACTCTCAGCAATGTGCTATCGCCACAGTGAAGGTCTACCATTTATTGCACCGCGTAGTGATCTTAGCTACGCAGAAAACTTCTTAAACATGATGTTTGGCTCCGCTGAAAATGGTGGGAAAATCAATCCAATATTTGCCGACGCGATGGACAAGATTTTTATCCTGCATGCAGAGCATGAACAAAATGCCTCAACATCAACGGTACGTAATGTTGGCTCAACAGGTGCTAACCCCTACGCATCTATCAGCGCAGGAGTTGCAGCACTATGGGGACCTGCACATGGGGGTGCCAATGAAGCCGTTGTAAACATGTTACTTGAAATCGGCGATGAATCTAATATTGAAGACTATGTCGCACGCGCTAAAGACAAAAATGACCCATTTCGTCTTATGGGCTTTGGTCACCGCGTCTATAAAAACTTTGACCCACGTGCACACGTTCTACGCGATGCCTGTGCTTCAGTCCTTGCAGAGCTTGGTGATAGTAATAATCAGTTACTTAAAATTGCCAAAAAGCTCGAAGCCATTGCTTTAGAAGATAGCTACTTCGTTGAGCGTAAGCTCTATCCAAACGTTGATTTCTATTCAGGCATTATTCTACGTGCTTTAGGCATTCCAACAACCATGTTTACCGTCTTATTTGCCTTGGCACGCACCAGTGGCTGGGTTTCACATTGGATTGAACTCATTAATGCCGATAACTTCCGCATTACTCGTCCACGTCAGCTTTATTTAGGCTATGATCAGCGACCATTTAAAGATATGAACCAGCGCTAATAAATTTTAAGTGCTAAAAGCATTTTAATGATTCTTAGGTAGGCTGTAGGCTTTGCTATATCGCCTATCTAAGTAATCAAAACTAGAAAACAACGCCACACACGACCCCCCTTAAAAACTCGGGTTACTTTTCAGCTTTGACAGCCGCGGCAAATTCAGTTAGTATTGTTCACTATGAGAAACTGTTCTGCTTTAATTTTACCCCTCTATTGTTATAGTTGTTGTTCTTGCTGCTAAGATCAACGCCTCTATCCCCTTACCCTATAGAAAATAAAGCGAACACATAAAATGCCTCTACGACTTCATCCAGCACAACTACATATTCTCTGTTAATGCATAACACATCATCACCTATTTCAGCATATTAATTAACTTTACTTTTAATGCGATTAGTTAGGAATATAACGTTATGCAAACTGCCTATAATAAGCGCACCTTTAGTTTTACACTATTAAAGCCCTACTTGTTTTTCATCCTCGCCGCCTCCTTTTTGCTCTATGAGATGGCAGTACAGGTTTCCACGAGTGTCATCACCAAAGAGTTAATGCACGCTTTTACAATTAATGCCACCGGTGTCGGCCTACTCTCTTCCTTTTATTATTACTCCTATGCTGCGATGCAAATTCCTGCCGGATTAGCATTTGATCGCATGAATGCACGGATTTTAATTACCGTTAGTCTTACTATTTGCGCCATCGGCATACTATTATTTAGCCTGACCGACTCATTCACTCTCGCCTCCCTTGGGCGCTTTTTTACCGGCTTTGGCTCTGCCTTTGCCTTTATTGCCATGCTCTTTATTGCCGCACAATGGTTCCCAACCCGCTACTTTGGTTTAATTGCTGGAATTGGTCAATTTTTAGCCTCTATCGGTGCACTCGCCGGCCAAGGCCCGCTGGCCGCCATCGTCAGTGACTTAGGCTGGCGCGAGGCCTTGCAAGGCTTGGGCTTTATTGGTATCACTCTTGCCATCATTATTTTACTGATTCTCAAAGATAAGCGTCACCACCACACAGACAACCAGCCAATCACTAAAAAACCAAAAACCACACCAAACAACCGCTTATCCATTAAGCAGCAACTGACCATTCTTTTTAAACATCCAGAAACATTTAAAATTGCTTTATATTCATTCGCCGCTTGGGCACCGATCACTATCTTTGCATCACTGTGGGGAGTGCCTTTCCTGCGCGCGCACTACCAGCTAACTATTAATGATGCAGCAAATTTAAGCTCAACGATTTGGCTAGGTATCGCCCTTGGCAGCCCACTGATTGGCTACTGGTCAGACAAAATTCGCCAACGCAAACCACTCTTACTTTTATCAGCAACTCTTGGTATTATTGCATCGCTAATTGTTCTCTATAGCCCAAGTCTGCCTGTAACTCTACTTTATGTACTGATGTTTTTCTTTGGTGTCGGTGCCGCAGGCCAATCACTTAGCTTTGCCTATATCAAAGACTATCAACAGGATAATATCCTTGGCACGGCGATTGGCTTTAATAATATGGCTGTTGTCATCAGCGGCGCACTGTTTCAACCCTTAGTCGGTTTTATTATGAGTCAGCTATGGGATGGCAAAATCATCGGCGATACACCGGTGTATTCTAGCTTAAATTATCAAATTGCCCTGACCATTGTCCCAGTAATGTTTATTATCGCAGCACTTACAGCAAAGTTTTGGCTTAAAGAGCAAACAAACTAATCAATGTATAAACCCAAAAAATTATCAAGACCTCTTAAAAGGCCTTTTTTATTAGAGCTTTTAAACTTAGCGATCAAGGTCATAATCCAAATCGAAACTCACCTCTGTGCGACTGCGCTGATGATGACCATTGAATGGTGTAAGCGTTTTATAAGAACTTTTTTTGTATTTAGACTGAGTAATTTCAAATGGATTATGCTTACTATCTATCGCAAAATAATTTTCATTATACTTATTCTGCTCATTATTATTAGGATCAAACCCTTCTAAACTACCATTAAGAGCAAAATAACGCATCGCATTATTGCTATAATCAGGCTTATCTTTCCCAGGCGAGATAAACTTTTGCTTTAATTCAAAATAGTGCATTTGATCGCTCTCAATCACATCTTCAATCGCACTCATGGTTGCCGTGCGCCCAGTTCTTTGCGAATACCAGTGCAAGTTACGCTTAAAGCATGCCTCTTTAACAAGCTCCTGAAAACCTCGCTCCGGATTATTTTTATACGCTTTATGCTTAGCAAAAATATTAATTCCCTTAGCATTATTAGTCTTAATCTTTTTTAATAACCCTAATGTAAAACGTGTAAAAGTATAAAAATTCATCGCCATAAATTACTTCATCCATTATCACTTAATAAGTATTTAATCCTTATCAAGCTAACAAAAAACAAATGTAAATAATACGTAACAATTAACAAGATCTATCAGTCTTTATCATTACTAAAACAAAATAAGGCCAACTAAAATAATAAAGAAAAATAATGTTTTTCCTTTATTATTATTTTTATTCATATCAAGTATAATATTAATCATAGGCTTATTTATAGCTAACTTAATAATCAATAAAATTTCAGTGAAAGTTCTTTCGTGTTAATTGTTTTAAGATAAATAATTAATAAGCTAAAAAATAAAATATCACTCTGTTAATAAACTAACTATTTTCTACTTAGCAGCCACCACTTTAATGTAAGGATAATACAGTGAACAAAGAAAATTTTTTAGGGAATGACAACCCTAAAGAGCAAATGATAGATTTCACCTTGATTTCTCTTGCTGGCCAGCTTGTTGGAGTCGCAGCAGAACTCGGTATCGCTGATAGACTGCAAAATCAGCCATTAAATATCGATGAACTCGCAGTCAATGTAGCCGCTGATCGCCAATCACTCTATCGTTTGATGCGACCATTAGTTGCACTTGGTATATTCAAAGAAAATTCAAATAATCAATATGAATTAACGACAATGAGCGAGTTTCTTCTCTCTGACCATAAAGAAAGCTTACGTTACATATCCATGCTAAATTCTGGCCATATGGGATGGCAGCCTCAAGGTGCTTTATTCGACTGTGTGAAAAATGGTAACAGTGCATTTGAAACCATCTTTCAAACTGACTTATATAGCCATTTACACCAGAATCCCAATGATGATGCTCTTTTTGGTAAAGCCATGCATAATCTAACCAACATTGATCTAAATAACGTCATTGAGCACTTTAATCCGGATAATATCAATACATTAGTCGATATTGGTTCAGGAAAAGGTGGCCTAATCGCAGGAATTTTAGCGAAAAACCCACAGATATAGCGCTCGATCAACAGTTTCTGACCTACTATCAGTAGGTTAAAAAATACAATAAGGAAAAACGATGCCTTCTC
>NZ_AMFF02000002.1:30898-45048 GCF_000297215.2 Piscirickettsia salmonis LF-89 = ATCC VR-1361 | reverse complement strand
TGCAATCTGACAGTCTGATCAATCAGACAAATGTTGTCAGATGATTTAAGCTTGTCAGATCATATCTGGAGTTTTACATATAATAGAAGATCGACCTCAAATTTCTCATTGACCATAGCCAAAGCTTCATAAGCTTCAGCAGTTGGTGATAATATCAGCTTTTAATCTATCCTCTTTGATATATGGAGCAGGGTACTTGCTGATCTTCACCTTCTCACACTATTTTAAGCAACTTAAAATTATTTTTAGGTTAAATTGGAATACAGCCTTAAAATTTACATAAAACTAAAAATTTTTGTTATTTTAACAATTATAAAATTTATATTTTTAACGCTAAAATAAGCCATTAAATATCCACTCAACGCATGACACTATAAATAAATGAGGCTAACTATCAATCATAGTCACCCTTGCACTCAGCATAACAAAAAACACTCACTTTACTTAACAATAAAAAAAGTACAATTTAAGATTATCATGAAAATAACGAATCATAAGTTAAATAGGTTAAAAATTACTTTCTATCAATTCTTATTAATTATTAGTTCGTTTTTTATCCTGTCTATTCTCCTTGGCTATCCAATATCATTTTATTTATTTAACTACCAATGGTTTTTTGGATTGGCAATACCAAGCACAATCTGTGCTTATTTTTTCTATAAAGAGCTTACTCACTTTCGCCTTTTAAAACCCACAACCATCTACTTTATACAGCTGCTGTTAACCAATACTCTATTTATGTTTTTATTTTATTTTACTTGGGCAAGTATTCATCCAGGGATTGCTTATATGATTAAATATCCAGGGGTTTCTGATATGATTAATCCGCCACCAATGATTCACCCTTTTTTATCTCTTAAAAACTTCTTCCATTATATTGTTTTATATGGGCTATCACTGGCCTTTATTGGTGCAGCTATCATCAGTCTCATCGTTACTGTATGCAATTTAGTGGCACTTATTATAAGAAATTTGGCTATATCAAGCCGCTAACTTGTATAGAATCATGCAAATAAATCAACACCTAAATCTCTAATATATTGACCTTCAGCCGGTTCAACTTTATGCTCATCAGCCAAAATATCTACACTTTCTTGAGCCTTACTCATATTATTTTTATTATGCTCTTTCTCTTCATTAAAATGTTGACCTTGTGAAAATGCACCTTGTCCTGCGACATTAGCATCGCCAAGCGCTAAACCCTGGCTATCAAACATATCTTTAAGCCTCGGTAATTGCTGCTCAATCATCTCTCTAACCACATCACTATGCGTTGTAAAAGTTAAGTGCGTTTTTTGACTAGCATCCACATGAAGTTTTATCATCAGGGGCCCTAGCTCTGGTGGATCTAAGGCAATGGTTGCATTATTTAATTGCCGATTGAGCATAATCTGTAAACGCTGCCCTAACGCAGGAGCAAGTTCGGCCTCATCCACCAAGGGAAGCGGCTGATCAAAGTGCTGAGCAACCGAGGGTTGAATACGCTCTTGCTGTAATACGGTACTTGCAATATTAAACTGACTATTTACCCATTGATTCGTGATATAGCTGTCAGGTAATTTAGCGAGTGATACTCCTTGAGGTTTTGGCAAAATTTCTGTCTTAACCTGTTCAGCTAAATGATTTAGTTTTTCTGGAGAAAACTCACCTTCGATTAATCCATTATCCGTATTTTTATGCTGAATATCAGCTGACTTTTTTGCCAATTCTAACAAACTCAGCTCCTCTCGACGAGCAGGTGTTAAATTGTTATCTTCTAAGCCATCATTGATTACATTTAGTTGTGCCCTTTTTGATACCTTTGCTAACGTTACTTCTTCTGTAATATTCTCTTTTGTAGTATTCATAATATTAATCTCATTATTAGCACCATCAGTTTGCCCTAAGCTTAACGCCTTTTCTGGCTCTAACTTTATTGCACTCATTGGCTGGTTATTAATAAATAGTCCATGCTCAACAGGCCGACCTTCCTGATCAGACAGGTCTTCTCCAAGAGGCAACTTCACAACTAATTCAATATCCTCTTTATTATTCTGATCAAGCTCTGCCTTGATCGCAATCATTGAATCATCGACAGTCGCTGCCCTAACAATAAGCTCATCTTCTTGATTTAATGTTTTTTGCTGCAAAGAAATAATAAAATTTTTAGCAACACTGTTTTTTTGATCCAACCCGTTAATATTTAAATCTGCACTGAGATTTAAATCCAGCGCTGCCGCCGGAATATTAAGGTCATCAAATTCCAACGGACTCTCGTCTGCTAAAAAAGCCACTGGAAGCTCCTCTACTGCCATCACTTTTGCTAATTTAGCTAATTTTGCTGAATCCTCTACGCCCTCTGCAGTCAAAGCAGCGCTCACAAGTGCACTAAAGTCGCCAGTTTCTATCACTGCAGCCTCACCAACTAAAGTAGAACTAGAACTAGGAGCAGCAGAATTAAAACCAGTGTCAGCAGGTGTCACGCTAATCAAATCAAGTGCTGACGATTGATTTATCGTTATCATCTTTGTTCTCTATTATTTTCCCTCACAATCGCTAAAGAATGAGGCAAAAAGCATGCCTACTTTAACGTGGTCGATTCACATAATCATCAATCATCCGTTGTTCTTGACGATCTAACTCACGATCTTCTGCGTTTTTAAATTTTTGTTGTAGATGCTTAAATGACTCAACCTTCGCACGAGCTTTACGCCACTCTTGCTCATGGCGCTGAATCACTGTGCTCGCATCAGCAATAAAGTGCTGCTGACGCTGAATTCCCTGCTCTATCGTCTGAATAAAATCATGGTAAATAGTCAGTTCATTGACTGTAACCTCTTGATTATTTTTTTTAATTGCCGATAATTTTTTCAAATAATCATTTAAATATAAATCCAACATAGCTAATTGTTCTTGGTACTGCTTTAACGTATTTCTAGACGCTGCCAACTGCTTTGCTAATTTACGTTCTTGATATTCTGCAATTTTAATAATATTCACTAAACGTTGAGAGCGTTTCATGATTCAACTGATGCTTTTACTTGACCATTGATCAATTGGCCTAGGTCAGCCAATGCTTGAGCAAAACTCGCCTGTTCAGTCATAGGCTGAGTTAAAAAATTTTTAATAGCCGGTAATAAAGCAATCACCTGATCAAGCAAAGCATCACTACCCTTTTGATACACGCCCATCTGAATAAAGTCTTTATTTTGCATATAATGTGCATAAAGCTGCTTGAGTAAACGAGCCAGCTCTCGATGCTCAACTCTTGTAATCAAAGGCATAATACGACTAATCGACGCTTCGATATCGATCGCTGGATAATGTCCTTCATCAGCCAATGATCGAGAGAGCACAAAATGTCCATCCAACACGGCACGCGCCGCATCAACAATCGGATCTTGCTGATCATCGCCTTCAGCTAATACCGTATAAAACGCCGTCATACTCCCCTTTCCATCATCATTCCCCGCACGCTCAACAAGCATCGGTAAACGTGAGAACACCGAAGGTGGATAGCCTTTCGTTGCTGGCGGCTCACCCACAGCTAAAGCAATTTCGCGCTGGGCTTGAGCAAAGCGTGATAGTGAGTCCATCAGTAACAAAACATCTTTACCCTGCTCACGAAAGTATTCAGCAATCGCCGTAGCCCGCATAGCACCATGCATACGCGCTAATGGGGGATGATCGGCAGGTGCAACAATCACAACAGAATGTTTTAGACCCTCTTGGCCTAAATTATCTTCAATAAACTCCTTCACCTCGCGGCCACGCTCACCGATTAAGCCAATAATAACCACATCCGCCTGACAAAAACGCGCCATCATCCCCAGCAAAACACTTTTACCCACACCACTACCGGCTAACAGGCCAATACGTTGACCTTTACCAACAGTTAATAAGGCATTTACCGCGCGCACCCCGACATCCAGCACGTCTTCAACCGCCTGACGACTCAATGGATTAATCGGCTCGGCAACTAAGGGCCTTTTAACCGTTAATAATGGGGGAGGCTCACCATCTAAGGGCTGGCCTTCGCCATCAATCACACGACCAAGTAAGCTCTCGCCAACCTCAACTTCAGCAACAGTACCAAGCGGCGAAACCCGTGCACCAACACTAATCCCCTGCATAGAACTAATGGGCATCAAATAAATAATATCATCTGCAAAACCAACCACTTCAGCTTCAAAACTGCCCTGTGCATCATCAACCAAGCAGCGCTCTCCCATCATCGCTTGACAGCCCTTCGCCTCTAGCGTCAAACCGACCATACGAGTGAGGTAACCTTCAACCTTGACTGGCGATGTTTGCATCCTCTGTTGATGTGCATATAATTTATCACCGATGACATCCGATAAAGTTTTCATCATGACTCCGAATGTTGATCTTGATCATTACTATCGGCCGGATTCACTGCAGTATTATTATTTATTAAATCTTCATAATTATTTTTATCCTTATTTTTTTCTTTAATTTCTTCATTATTTTTATCACTATTTTTAATACTAACATTAAATAATTTATTTTTATTCTCAGAAAAAATTTGTTGCGTCATATCACGAATACGATTTTCCATGGTCATATCCACACGCGAAGCCCCAGCATCAACCACACAGCCACCGACAGTAATCGCATCATCTTCGATAAAATCGATATTTTCTGAGAGTAACTCTTCACTTTCTTGTTCTTTAATACGTTCTATATCTACAGGATTTAAAGAAATCCTGATTTTTTCCTCTGCAAATAATTTAGCTAATATCTGATTAATAATATCCTTGAGTCCATCTGCAGATATTAAGCACTGCTCTTTAGCAATCTCTTCGCTTAATTGGGTAATAAAATGCAATAACTCGTCTTTTAATTTATCACTCACCTCTTCAAATGGATGAGTTAAGCTATTCATCATTTCAATTAATTTTGATTTTTCCTGCTCTAGTTCTTGTTTTTTCTGATTGATTTCAGCCTGCGCTTGAGCATACGCTTCTTGATAGCCCTGCGCCTCACCTGCAGCTTGTCCAGCGCTAAAACCTGCGGCTTTCCCAATAGCAAAGCCATCTTCATGGGCTTTTTTATGAAGCTCTTCAAGATCAGCTGCAGTTACCGTAATATCTTCGATGCTAATATCGTCAACATCACCTAAAACAACGGATTCTTGCTCTTTATTAAAATCATTATCACTTAAGCTGACATTATGCTCTTTATTATTTTCTTCAACACACGGCCAAGAGACTTTCTCATCTTCATCAACCTCATGCACCAAAGGCTGGTGCACTTGTTCAGGGTGAATCGATAACCCAGGGACTTGCCAATGATCATAATCATCATAATGGCTCAAAACCAGTGGTTCTTTACTCTTAACTTCACCCAAGACCAATGCAGGGGCTTGCCAATTTTCAATGACCCTATCTGCTGCCATTGCAGTTTCTAAGGCTGAATCAATCTCATTTGCGCTAACATTAAGCTCTTCATCACTCTCAGCCAATTAGACCATCTCCTCACCACCCGCACCACCAAGAGAGATTTCTGCTTGATCGGCTAAATTACGTGCTGTTGCTAAAATTTCTTTTTGGGCTGTTTCCACATCACTTAAGCGCGCAGGTGCTGAAACTTCTAAATCTTCACGCAACATTGCCGCGGCCCGTGACGACATATTATTAAAGATTTTTTCTTTCATCGAGTTATCCGCACCTTTTAACGCCAACATCAGTTTATCTTGCTCAACATCCGTTAATAAACGTTGCATATCTCGATCAGCAATATTAATCAAGTCATCAAAGACAAACATTAAATCCTCAATTTGATGACCCAGCTCTTCATCCGCCGCTTTTACCTCCTCCATGATTTCTCCCTCAATTGTACTGTCAAGGAAGTTCATAATATCCGCTGCGGTCTTAACGCCACCAATCGCCGCAGCCTGAGCGCTTTGCTTACCCGCAAATTGCTTTTCTAAAATTTCATTTAATTCCCGCAAGGCTGCCGGTTGTACCGCTTCTAAAGAAGCAACACGCATCATTAAATCAGAACGCTGATTCATCGGTAAGTGCGCCAGCACTTCTGCCGCTTGATCCCCATCAATATATGATAAAACAATCGACATAATTTGCGGGTGTTCATAGCGAATAACATCAGCAACTGCCCTAGCATCCATCCATTTCAATGAGTCCAAACCCTTCGTACTGCCGCCGATTAAAATCCGCTCAATCACACCACCGGCTTGCTCTTCACCCATAGCACCAACCAGCATTTCACGAATATAGTCATCAGAACCAATGCCAAGCCCAGTTTGCCTCGCCACCGCGTCATAAAAGATATCAAAAACGTATTTAACTTCAGATTTTTCAACCTTAGTGGTCTTCACCATCGCCTCACCAACGCGCTGTACTTCACGTGGATTTAAGTGCTGTAAAATCGTTGCAGCGACATCTTTACCAACAGTCATTAAAAAAATAGACGATTTTTGTATGCCATCTAGGTTAAAACTGGACTCTTCACTGCTCATCTTCACTTACCCATTCTTTAATCACTTGAGCCACCAACTTGGCATCTTTTTCGACCAACTGTTTGACAAAATTAATATTGCGCTCCTGATCATCAGAATCATGGGGCAAATCTAACGGCCGCTCAAATTCATCCACCACTGGCTCTTCCTCAGGAACAATGGGATTACCATTGGCGTCCAACTCAATTCCTACCTCTCGAGCCAGCTGCATTTTTTGATCAAAGAGTTCGGCTTTAGATTTGCCTGCTAAAGAGCGCAGTGTCGGCCTTAAAATAAAGAGCACTAAGATTAAAATAAATAATCCACCGAGCACTTGTTTTAATAATGAAATAAACCACCCTTGTTCCCACAATGGAATCACCGGCGGCTTCGCGGTGACCTCTTTAACAAACGGCAAATTAACAACATTTAAGCTATCACCACGTGCAACATCAAACCCTACTGCATCGCGAACCAGTTGCGCTATACGCTTAATTTCATCTTGCTTTATTGCCGCAGCGATTATTTTTCCTTTATCATCCGTCGTCGTTTTATTATTGACTACAACAGCGACGGTCAAGCGCATCACCCGCCCTAACTGACCGCGAGTATGACTAATTAAGCGATCCACCTCATAGTTACGCGTTGACTCGTTTCTTTTACTACTGGGTGTTTGCTTGGTTTTTTCCGCGCCCTCCTCGCCTACTGCCTCTTCAGGTGCAGTACCAATACCCGGCGGCTGATTACTAAGAGCACCAGGGATACCACCTAAGCCAGCTTCACCACTTTTTTCTTCGTTTAATAAAAACTCACTGCGCACCGCTTTCATATCTGGATTAAAGGTTTCTTGTGTTTTTTCAGACTTAGTGAAATCAACATTTGCCGTCACTTGTGCTCGCACATTACCAGAACCGACAATAGGCTCCAGGATATTTAAAATACGCTGTACATACGCTGACTCAACCTGACGCTGATAAGCAAACTGCCTTTCTGTTGCAGCAAAACCACCGCCTTCCATCGCATGAGTTAAAAGATTACCGTGCTGGTCGACCACTGAAACCTGACTTCTTTTTAAATTCGGTACGCTAGATGCAACTAAGTTCACAATCGCTGCCACTTGGGATTTTTCCAGATAACCGCCCTGCAAATTAATAAATACTGATGCTCGCGCCTCTTTTTGTGATTTTAAAAATGAAGATTGCTTAGGGATTGCTAAATGCACCCGCGAGCTACGCACCCCTTGAATCGATGAAATTGTCCGCGACAACTCACCTTCTAATGCATGACGATAACGTACGGTTTCCATAAATTGGCTAGTGCCAAAACTTGAGTCCTTACCTAAACTTTCAAAGCCGGTGCTAATACGGCCACTAACACCATTTTCAGCAAGCGCAATCCGCGCCTTATTAACCTGATCTTTAGCGACTAAAATTAAATTTCTTCTTTCGTCTAATTTAAATTCTATATTGCTTTGCTTTAATGATTGAACAATATGAGGCAAACTTAATGAATCAACACTGGAAAAAACAGGCTCATAATTTGAGGTTTTTGTCCACATAATCACCGCCACGCCCGATGCAATACTCACAGATAAACCTATCATTAAGGCCACTTGCTTCAGCCAATTTAACCGATTAAAGCCTTCTATAACCTGTGATGCGGACTCTAAGTTCATTGCCATATATTAAAGCCTAAATTAATCATACTGGCATATTCATTACTTGGCGATACGCATCTATTAACTTATTACGCACTTCTTTAATTGCTGTAAATGACACACTCGCTTTTTGCATGGCGACAATCACCTCAGGCAAAGTGGCCTCACCAATCTCAAATGATTTTTGCAAATTAGCAGAATTTACTTGATGTTTATTTACAGTATTTAAACTTACTTTTAGCAAATTAGAGAATGCATTTGCATGATTATCACCAACCCCACTGCCAGCAGTAGTCTTTTCATTTGCAGCCTTAGCCGCCAACTGTTGCATAACGTTTAAAACCGCTTGTTCAGCACTGGCATTATAGATCTTACCCATAGATTTTACCCTTACTAGATTTAAAGCTTACTCTTCAGCCTTCTCTATTTGCACCCCGGGGATGGTTATTCCTGCTTCTCTCATTTTTGCAAGCTTATAACGTAATGTTCTACTACTAATATCTAACTCTTCAGAGACTTTCTTTCTAACACCTTTATGCTTTTCTAAAGATTTCAAAATAATATCAAATTCATGACACTTCATTTCATAGCTTAAATTATCTGATTTTCCATTTCCATTTTCATTGTTACTATCATTACCATTAATATCGTCTATATTTTCTTCACCTTTATTTTTAAAATTATTATTTATATTATTTATCTGACTCTCATCATACTCATCAGATTGCCAATCTGAATCTAGTTGAATATCATCAATTTCAATTTTATCGCCGACATGCAAAATAATCGCTCGTTGCATAACATTGTCTAACTCACGAATATTACCAGGCCAAAAATATTCAGTCAGTTTTTCTTCAGCAGCTTGGGTTAATTCAGGTACTTTTTCTTTATTAGCATATTGATAAACCAAACGCTTAGCTAAAGGAACAATATCATTAATTCGACTTCTTAATGGCTGCCATTGCAAAGGAAAAACATTAATTCTGTAATATAAATCTTCACGAAAACGACCGTCTTTAATATAATCTTGAATTTTTCTATTCGATGTTGCAATAATTCTTACATCTAATTGAATTAATTTACGCCCACCTAAACGTTCAACCTCCTTTTCTTGCAAAACACGCAGTAATTTTGCTTGCAAATTTAAATCCATCTCTGAAATTTCATCCAGTAATAATGTACCGCCATTGGCTTGTTCAAATTTCCCCGGACAGGCCTGATATGCCCCAGTAAAAGCACCTTTTTCATAACCAAATAATACCGCTTCTAGCATGTTTTCAGGAATAGCTGCGCAGTTAATCGCAATAAAACTGTTTTTATAACGAGAAGAATGATGATGAATAAAGCGTGAAAGGACTTCTTTGCCCGTGCCACTTTCTCCAGTAATCAAAACTGAGGCATCTGTTGCTGCCACTTTTTTTGCTAGTGAAAATAATTTCTTAGTATTTAAATCTTCGGCAATAGGGTTTTTTTCATCATAAATTTTCTTATTAATAAAATTCTGCACACACTCAACAAGATATTCAGGCTCAAAAGGCTTTGCAATATAATCTGCCGCACCATCACGCATCGCCTGCACAGCACTTTCAATATTACTAAACGCTGTCATTAATAATACTGGAATATCTGACTGATAGCGCTTAATTTGCTTAAGCAATTCATGGCCACTAATTCCTGGCATATTAATATCACTAATCACAATTAAAATATTATGGCGCTTAATTTTTTCCAGAGCCTCTTCAGCATGATTAGCAATAACGCTAGGCAAGTTTGCCAGTGCTAGGGTCTCTTTGATCGCTTCGGCCAAGGCTGCTTCATCCTCAACAATTAACACAACTCCCTGACTCATTGTGAAACTCCCTGTTTTGTTAAAGTCGGCAAAGATAAATGCACTGTCGTACCTAAGTTCTTATCACTAGTTAACGTTAACTTCCCTTGATGAGCATGCAACACCGCCTGAGTCACCGCTAAACCTAAACCAGTCCCTTGTGGTTTGGTTGTAAAAAAAGGCTCTAAGGCTTTTTTCTGCTCCTGTGCTGTCATCCCCAAACCTTCATCAATGATTTTTATATTTAAATAATTATTTGCATACTCAACAAGTAAATAAATATGATCATGATCATCATCAATTGCCTGCTCTGCATTTTCAATTAAATTAACAATTGCACTGGCTAATGTTTTAATATTACCTAAAAATATTGTTTTTCTCACCGCTTGTTTAAAGTCAATACAAATAATTTTCCTGCCTTGATAAACCAACATAATTTCATCAATAAGAGCAGTGATGGATACTTGCTCTACGCACTGATTGCCACCTTGTGCAAATAGCAACATATTACTAACTTGATTATCCAGTATCTTTAGCTGCTTACTTATTTTTTCACAAAAATCATACTTTTTTTCATCTGAAATATTTTTATTATTTAAACCTCCCACATAAAGTAAAGCACTGGCAAGAGGCGTTCTAATTTGATGCGCCATCGCTGCACTCATCCGGCCAATTTCACAAAGACGCTGATAACGGTTTAACGACTCTTGTAAACTACGCGTTTCTGTTAAATCAGTGAGGGTAATCAGCTGCCCCCCTTGGCCTTCCAGTGGGTGCGTTGCTACATTCACACGTTCGCCAGTCACCAAGGAAATTTCATGACCATCATCACTACGTGCATGAAATTTTTGCTGAATGATATTAAGCCAAGGCTGATTGGTCAATGGCTCACCTAATAAACTATGCGCCGCAGGATTAGCCTCGTAAACAACACCAAACTTATCAAGCAAAATCACCCCAACAGGCATAATATTTAATATTGACCGCAAACTTTCAGCTTGAGCTTGGCTTGTTTGAGCGACAGCTGTTTTTTTGTTAGGCGCTGAGGTAACATCCACGATCATTGCACTCCATGCCAAATCAGATCAAAACCCTAAAAACATCATAATAAATAAAGAGCATTGATATTGTTTAATTAAATAGTTAACAGCAAAAGCCATGCCGTAAAATTTAATAATTAAAATTCATAAAGTTATTAATAGGCTGTCAGGCTTTTGACAGCTCTTCGCTTTGGTTGCCAGCTAAATTAAGCTTGCGTATTTTCTCAACCAATGTTGTCCGCCGAATCGACAAGCGCTTCGCCGCATGAGCGACCACACCATTGGATTGATCCAAGGCCGCTTGAATTAAATTCGCTTCGATTGTCGTTAAATATGATTTAAGATCTACACCTTCGCCAGGCAAGTGCACAGTCGATGGTCCGACCATATTTGCTTCTATATCGACAGGATCTATAGGCGCAGTTTCCTCATACAACGGACCATCACTCTCATCAAGCGCATTACACGCTTCGATATCTTCTGCAGTTAAAAATTTGTGGGGTAATTGCGGCACATCCACCCAACGATTGGCATAGCTGACCGTCAAACGCTCAACTAAATTTGCCAACTCACGTACATTACCAGGCCAATGATAGCTTTTTAAACGTGCCAAAGCCTCAGTAGTAAAGCGAATCCTGCCACGCCCTTCACGCTGAATACGGCTAACGAGCTCTTTAATCAATAACGGAATATCTTCACTGCGCTCAGCTAATGATGGCATTTCAATCGGAAAGACATTTAAGCGATAAAATAAATCCTCACGAAATAGGCCTTCTTCAATCAACTCTTCAAGATTTCTGTGCGTTGCAGCAATCACCCGCACATCGCACTCTAGTGCTTTATTACTGCCAACACGCTCAAAGGTCCGCTCTTGCAATACTCGCAATAATTTTACCTGCATGTTTAACGGCATATCACCGATTTCATCTAAAAATAGCGTGCCTTTTTGCGCCAGTTCAAAACGCCCCTGCCGGCTTGCAATCGCTCCGGTAAACGCCCCTTTTTCATGACCAAATAACTCACTCTCCAGTAAGTCTGCTGGAATTGCACCACAATTTACCGGCACAAACGCTTGCTGAGTTCGCGCAGAAGCACGATGAATCGCCTGAGATACCACTTCCTTACCCGTGCCAGAGCATCCTAAAATCAATACATTCACCTCAGACTTCGCCACTTGCCGAATCAGCTGACGAACTCGCCGAATCGCACGGCTCTTACCCACTAAAAGTTGATTCAACTCATCTTGCACTTCACTGCGCCCTGCCGCTAGACGCTCTTCTTTGGCAACTTGAGCTGTTTGAGCACTATCTAAGACCTGCTCTAACTGCGCATAGCGATAAGGCTTAACCAAGTAACCACAAACATTTTTAAGCTCTTTAGCACTATAATGACGCTTGATTCGCTCAGGCTCCGCCACAACCACAAAACGACACTCACAAGCGATTTTATTTTGGTGCTTTAATTCATGGTACAGTGCAAATACATGACTTAAAGCATCGTGCGCCACACATAATAATAATGGGTCATTGTCATTCAGTAACATTGTCCAATTATCATTATTTAAACAGACGGCAACATTCTCACCCATAAATTCAAAAAGTAATTTTAACTCATTGACACTTACTTGACATTGACTGACAATAACCACTCTCTGCTTAAGCATCTTTTCCCCTTAAGCACAGCACTCTCTTTCGTTACTTTGATTAATAGACCTGATAAAAATCACCTGCAAGCTGTATGCGTTAATCTTGCACAGTAAATAACAATATCTTCTTGTTTTCACTAAAGATGAAAAAAATTAAAAATTTCCAAGCTTGACAGCCTGGCAAAGTGGAGTTGGCAGATAAGTTAAAAGACTCTACAATGGCTGAACTCATTAAATAAAATTTTAAAAAAATTAAGCAAGAAAATTAAAAGACCCAAGATCCAAAATAAAGACACAAAAGGGATAAAAATATTATGAGGCTGTTATCGGGTGATATTGGTGGTACAAAAACATGGTTGCAGCTCGCAGACTTTGACAATGGCAAACTCACAGTACTTGCGCATCAAAAGTATGTCAGCAACACCTATAATAATGCCGCAATCATGGTCAAAGAGTTTCTTAGCGAAACAGGCCACCAAGAAACTCACATTGATGGCGCTTGTTTTGCTGTTGCCGGCCCTATTATGCAGGGTCGCGTTCAACTGACTAATTTGCCTTGGGATGTTGATGAGGCCGCCGTCGCTGAAGAACTCGGGATCCGCTGTGTCACTTTAATCAACGACTTTCAAGCCATCGGCTACGGCACAGATGCATTAGCAGAAAAAGATTTATATACCTTACAGGCCGGCTCACCGCGACCGCAGGCCACGCGCGCCCTTATTGGCGCGGGCACTGGCCTCGGTGTTGCCCTGATGTCAAATGATGGTGAAAAATACACCGTCATGCCCACAGAAGGTGGACACGTTGATTTTGGCCCAACCAACGATATTCAAATGGAGCTGCTCGCTTATTTACGCCGTAAGCTGCACCGGGTGTCTGTCGAGCGTGTATTATCAGGCCAAGGCCTCATCAATATTTATAAATTCATTTGCGACAACCCGCTATACGGTGAGATAGAAAGCCGCAAGCTCCAATTCGCTATGCATAAAGAAGATCCTGCTGCGGCAATTTCACGCTTTGCTATCGAAGAGAAAGATCCGCTGGCCTGCCGTGCGCTCGATATTTTCATTGACCTCTATGGTGCACAAGCGGGTAATTTAGCACTTATGTCCTTACCCTATGGTGGCATCTATATTGTTGGCGGCATTGCACCCAAAATATTATCCCAGCTTAATGACGGACGCTTTATGAAAGCCTATGGTGATAAGGGCCGCATGTCACGCATGCTAGATAACTTCCCCATTCACATTGTTCTTGATACGAAAATTGGCCTCAAAGGTGCCGCACTCTATGCCGCGCGCGCCTGTGCTCAGTAAGTTGCCCCGTCACGCTTATCATCACTAGCATATCAATAACAGCCAGACGTACTCTGGCTGTTTTATTTTTATTATATGCCTCCAGCCATGCTATGTATAACGCTCGATCAACAGTTTCTGACCTACTATCAGTAGGTTAAAAAATACAATAAGGAAAAACGATGCCTTCTCCTTACAGTTATGACTTAAGAATTCGAGCACTAA
>NZ_AMFF02000002.1:25139-30888 GCF_000297215.2 Piscirickettsia salmonis LF-89 = ATCC VR-1361 | reverse complement strand
AAATAGGGTTCGCATGAAGCTTGATCAAGATGAAATAAATTTAGAGACAGCGCTTAGTCAAGTAATGAAGTCAATGTCAGAAACTATTCGTTGAGCGCTATAACAACTCTCTACCAGCCAAACAACGAGCGTTTTTGCAATTTACGAATTTGCTTCTGTCCTTGCCATTCAACAATACCCGTTTGGATATTAATTAAGCGCAGGGTAAACAAATAGTACAGGCTAGTCTCGCTACTATTGGACTGACGGATACTGCTCAGGCTGCCTGTTAAAATAAATTGTGCGCCAATTTGCCGACCCATCGCAACCGCGGTTTTTTGATCCACCATACCACTTTGGTGTTGATAATTTAATTGTTTACGCAGTGACGCGACAGAAGCCATATCAACATAACGGAATTTTCCTGACTCGATTAACTTCGTCGCAATGGTATTTTTAATGCCTGAAATATCAATATGCTCATCCGTTTGATTACTAATTCCCCCATAAGTCATCACTGGGCGCTGTTTTGCTGTTAACTCTACAATCGATGGAAACGTTAACAAAGATTCAACCATTCTTGCAGAAATAGACTGCAGGTCACTCGAACTAAAATCAATCGATGTCGCGCTCACCGCATTCGGATCTTGATAAGAAATATTCTGACTGCAACCGGCCAAGGCCAACAACGCTGAGCCAACAACAGACAATATCACAAGAGACTTCATACTTTTTTTTATCATCACACACCCTCTCTCTCATTTTTAAACTTAATACTTTAATACTTTAATAGTTAATTTATATCATTGCGCTCTAGCTATTTTTATTATGTTATTGTTGGCAAATACGAATACGATAGCCTGCTGCAGTTGGATTAGGAGCCACTGCCTGTAAAAACTGATTTGAATTACTGTATAAAGTAAATGGTAAAAACGGGGTAGTACCGATTGGAAAACCATTTTTATTATACCAGGTAAATTGATATTCCATATTATTTTCTCGAGAACTGTGGCTTTGCACTCGCACCCCAGCACGCATTAAGTCACCACTTTGTACAACTGCTAATTGATTAATATCTAAACGACCATGAAAGGTATTTAACTGCTGTGGTTTCGCTTGAATAGCTTGTGTCATCTGCGGGTAGCTTGCTTCAGTGCAATTCGGTGCCGAAGCACAACCGCCCAATAAAACCACTGTTGCCAATACCACGGTACCAGCTCTAACACACCGATTCATCTTTGCTCTCCTTCAACCAAAATTCAAGATTCAAGATGTTGATAATACATGAACATCTAGAGAATGCCCCAAAGCCACCACCCAGACAACTACCATCTGCCGAGGTTTGATATTCACCGCTACTTTTCTAACCAATCCCTGATAATTTAATGTTAATTCTTGCCTACCTGTAGACAATACCTCTTGTAATACTTGCGCTTGATCTGGCAAGGTCAGCCAACTGCGTAAATCTGCTTGTGCTGAAACAACGTTATATACACTACTAATTAATGCCGCAAGACCATTCCCCTCTTTTTGCAGCTGATACGTCATTGCGGCCTTAGCAATTGATCGCGCAATTTCTCTAGCAATAATCCAAGGCATTCTTTCTTGCAACGCTTTGGCCGCAAGCGCCTGCATAGACACCAGCGCGGATGTCTTGCCAATGACACCATTATTTTTTTGAGTAATTTCTAACGAATGTGGGCTTTGCCATGGCGTATTGTAATAAGGGATCGCAATCGCAATTAATCCAGCACCGGTTGGTAACGGCAATTTAAATTGCTGCTTTGCCGGTACAAAACCGGCTTCAAATAAAACAACCAAAGTACCCTGATTCACCGCTGCTGTAATAACTTTATGCGTTAAATAATTACGATAACCAGCCAAATCATTCGTCATGTTCAGCTGCTTAGCCAAACGCAGTACATCAGCTTGCACATACGGATTATTGGGTACTAATTTTAATGCCTTTTTATAGTCAATATATGCATCATTTAAAGAACCCGAAATTTCATACAGTAAACCTGAAAAATAAAACGTATAGGCATTTTGAAAAGAATTTTTCACTTTGCCAGCAACCGCATTAAAAGTATTAAATTTCTTATTAGCCCAGATTTTACTGTCATCATAGTGTTGCTTAGCTGCCACATTGTTCGCCTCATCAAGCTCCTGTTGATGACGCTCTAACGCTTGACGCTGCACTTCATCAGCGCGCCGCACTTCGACCAATGCCCCAGTTAAGTTGCCCAAGGCAAAATAATTTAACGCTTGATAATGATGCACCATCACTTGTTCATAGCTCGATGTTGTAAATGGGATCGCATTATCATTCGTTAACAACGAAAGTCCTGTCACACTGAGCTTAGAAAGCTGAACTATTGGCTTTTGCTGGTTTTTATCAATGATCTCAATCGCTTTTTGATAGGTTTTTAAACTCTGTTGATATTGACCGGCTAACTGCTGGGTACGGCCCAGTTCTAATAAATAAAGCAGGCCATCTTCACTCGTGGTATCTGGCAGCAAATACTTTTCAGCCACCTGATAATGTTGCCGCACCAGTGCGTTTTTAACTGTCTTTGCCGTACTTGGATATGGCTTAAACACACTGGTGGTCGCACAACCTGATAAGCCCAACGTAACAATAATAACCGCAAACAACTGAAACGGTTTTACCATTGCAACGGGCTCGCACTCGATCCGGGTGTATTTTCTAAACCTCCGCCTGCAAGCACAACGTGTTTGTCCTTAACAAGTGCTTTCACAATAGCACCTAGCATTTTCTGAGGGTTCCCCGAAAGCACCGTCGCTTTAGCAAATTTTGCTTCTATGGTCTCAATACGTACCTTACCTACGGGCAACTGGGCATAACCTAACAACTGGTCTGTATGCTCATCGGTTAAACGCTGGCCTGGTTTAAATACAGCAAGGCTATCACCGACCTTAAAATTCGCACCAACACCACGATTAATATATACGCTATTTCCTGCCACCTTAATAACACTTAATGGAAACACAGCAGATAACACTTTATTTGCAGCGATTTTTGCGGCTTTGTCTTTTAATTGCTGTAAAAAGTAATCACGGCTGGTGACAATTTTATTGTCTTGTTGCCAGTGATTTTTTACTCTATTTTGCTTTTTTGACACCTGAACTGGATAAGCGGCAACAATTTGTCCACTATGCGCATCAATCACCTGAATATTGGCCATCAATAAGCCATAACGCTGCTTACTAATTTCATGCGTATATGGAATTTTCTCCTCACGTGTTTTTACTTCAAGCATTTGAATACTGCCTGTGACTAAATAATCCGCCCCGAGTAATTTACCAGTCTTAACCGCTTGATCAGAAGAAACATCGCCTGATTCAACAAATCGTTGCTCATTGATCACACGGTTCACACGATCACGCGTTAGCACTTTAAACGTATGACTAGACACTAAGGTATTAATTAAACCATCCGTTAACATATTCGTCATCGCTGTATACTCTTCAGGCACAACAGCAAGCTGACCATGCTCTCGCACTACCCTATCATCTGAACCTAAGCCTGAACGATTATCTTGATCTCTGACTTTATGGCGCCGCCAGTAAAGAACAAGGGCTTCCTTATTTATATTAAATTTTAATACCGCAACCGTTGGCATATGGCTCTTGGCACATGCTGTCATTGGTAATATTGGCAGTACAATTAAGATCATTAGAGCCACTAATAATAATTTAAAGCGCTTACACATACATCCTCCTAGACAACACCCACGACTAACTCACTTACACGCAAGCCAGGCCCAGTATAATGTATCTTGCCAAATTAAAAAATCACAAAAAGCTTAATCAACTCAATTAACTTTCAGTACCCGCTTCATGATGAAAGTCACGCAATAAATTTTCATTGAGGTGATGATGTCGTGTCAATATAGCCAAGCAAAAAATAATCACACTAAAAAGCGCAATCACCAGAAAATCCCAACCAAACGCTAAAAACTTTATACCACCAAATGTCCCTAAGTAAGAAATAACCGTCATGCCAATTAAATAAGGGACGAGCCAACAGGCTGAATAAAGATCTAAACTTTGTGTTTGCTTTACTTTATTTTTCATCATAAAGAAGATTAAAAGGCCAATAATAATAGCAATGACTAAACTTTTTACCGTATACCAACCTGACCAAAAGACAATTAAATTACAAATGTAAAAGGCGAGCAAACATAAGGGCGTAGCACAAGGCAGTCTAAACTCACGTACTCTCTGAGGCGCTTGATAACGCAAAGACAATAAAGAAATCGACCCCATACCGTAAGAAATAACGACGGCTGAAACCAAAAAACTGATCATGCCCTGCCAACCAGGAAAGGGTAAAAATAACAGTAAACCGACAAAAAAGTTTAAGATAATTGCCCACAACGGAATGCCTTTACTGGTTAATTTTAAAAATAGTTTTGGAAAGTAGCGATTTTTACTCATTGCATAAACAATTCGCGAGGTCGACGTCACATAAACCAATGCCGCCCCCAAAGGCGATACGGTTGCATTTAAATAAATCAAAGACACCAACCAAGATAAGCCCAATAGCCCAGCTAAACCAACAAACGGCCCCGCTTCGCTGCTAAAGTGCAACCCTTGCCAACCCTGGCTGAGACTATCAGGTGTAAGCGCACCGATAAAGGCAACTTGCAATAAAAAATATAATAAAAAGCAAAATAATACTGAACCAACAATAGCTAAAGGAATAGCAATGCGCGGCCGCTGCGCTTCTGCTGCAAGTTCAACCCCATGGCGAAAACCAGTAAAGGCAAAGATAACGCCCCCTGTTGAAATTGCCACCAAAATACCATGCCAGCCGACACTACCCACATCATTGCCGTTATGCAGATGCGCTGCCATAGAAAAATTATCAATATCAAAGTGCGTCAGTAATAAAACCACCCCCAACACGATAATAATCCCGACTTTGATAAGCGTCATAATAAAATTAGTTTTTATTAATTTTCTTAAATCAATCATATTAATCCAAGAAATGACGGCCATCAGTAGCACAGCCCATAGCATCCCTAGCACCGTTAAATTATAGTGACCCTCAACGCTATAACTTAAACTTGGAAAATAAACCGAGGCATAACGCAATACCGCCTGCACTTCAATCGGTGGCATCGTCACACAGGAAAGCCAGGCAATCCAGCCCATAACAAAACTAGTGGTCGTCCCATGAGTTAACTGTGGAATGCGCGCAACCCCTCCGGCGACTGGAAAAAGTACTGATAACTCAGCAAAGGTAAAGGCAATCAAAACAACCGCCGCCGCCCCTAAGCCCCAAGCGAATAAAGAAGCTGGCCCTGCGCTCTTAGCCGCATAAAAGGGCCCAAATAACCAGGCAGAGCCAATCATGCCATTAATCGAAATTAACAAAAGGACCCAAGGGGAAAAGTGCTTCTTTAATTGCTGCATACCACGCTCTCCTGCTACCAACTACTATCGTGCCAAGCTCTTATAGATACATGAAAGCATTGTCTTAAGCAATACTAAATAGATTCGCCCTCCGTCATCTGAAGTGCAACACTCAGTAGAGAGTTCATATTCATACAGATAAACTCTCTAGTTCGCCTTTTGACTTAGAGGGTAGAGATGGTTTATCGGCACTTAAATGAAAAAGATCGTTTTTATATCGAACAACGGTTATCAGAGGGAGACTCGCTCAGATCAATTGCTAGAGCACTTGGCTTTTCTCCTAGCACGATTAGCCGTGAGATTAAACGGCACACCCCAATCGATTTTA
>NZ_AMFF02000002.1:7760-25122 GCF_000297215.2 Piscirickettsia salmonis LF-89 = ATCC VR-1361 | reverse complement strand
CAAAAAATAGAGCATACATTGAACACCAGAAGAAGAGCGAGTTTGAATTATTGCTCACCTAATCATGTTTTTTTTTAGAGTATTTGATGGCGGCTTAGTATAGAGTAGTGTTGCACTTCAGATGACGGAGGGCGGATTTACTTTACCGGCAAGACATTAATCACGTATTAAGCGAAGCAATGAATTTTAGCTATTCTTTAAGCGAGGCACACCTTAAATTTGCAGATTTTAAGCTGGATCTATAGATATAGACAGATACAGATAATATAGATATTGCGGTATTGGGTATAGTGAATGAAAATCAAAGTAACACGCTTTTATCAGCTACTCTATAACCAGAGCCTTAACGTATTTTTATTAATGCTAATGTTCATCTTCTTACTTGCTCATTCACTACTAAGCAGTTTAAGTTTTGCTCAATCACCATTAAAAACAAAACAGCCAGACTCAGAGAACGCGTTGACATGTAAACAAATCACCATTGGTGGTCATCCATCTTATCCACCCATTGAGTGGGTTGTCCATAATCAGCTTGATGGTGCTGGGGTAAATATTGCTAAAGCCATTTTCAACAAGCTAAATATTGCAGTAACAACAAAAAATTTAGGCAGTATTCCTGCCATGCTAGACGCCTTACAGAGTAACCCTACAATCAATATGACCACCAGTATCTTTTACACTGCACCACGTACACAATACCTGCACTATATTCAACCGGCCTACGCCTATGACGAACTCGCTGTTTTTACCCGTAAAGGTGAAATGTTCTCTTTTCACTCCTGGCATGACCTTAAAAGTAAAAAAGGCGCCAGCACCTTAGGTACAACTACCGGCAACCCAGAACTTGATCAGATTCTCAATGACAAGCTGCAAGTCCAGCCGATACAGCGCGTCAACCTTGCCTTTCATAAACTTGCCAAGTACCGTATTGATTATGTTATTGCTCCCAAATTCACCGGTATTATCGAGATCAAAAAAGAGTTCAGCAAAACAATTATTGCTCTAGACAAACCATTCTCGGCTGCTGGAATCTATTTTGCCTTTGCCAAGCACGCCAGCTGCAAGCAACTCTATCAACGCTTTAGCCAAGAACTCGCCCAGATGATTCAACAAGGAAAAATTAAACAACTGATTAATCAAGCCTACGCCAGCTATGCCTACCAAGACCGTCTTGGCATTATTACTAAAGAATATGATGAATCAGAAAAGTGATGTTCCTTTAAAAACACAGATTTCTAGCAATACTATTAATAACACCTGCGTAAAAAGGCCCGACTATGATGATGCGCTTTTTCTCGAATGCTAAATTCAGTAATTTAACCATTAAGCTCCTCAGTATCTCTGCAATTGTCGGCACATTGATTATCAGTGCAAGCTTATATGGACTCATTGCAATGTGGTCTTCAATGAACCACCTCGTTAAAATCATCGAAACCGGCCAAAATCAAGAGCGAAAGATATTAGTCATCAGTCTGCACTTTAAAGAGCAAGTTCAAGAATGGAAAAATGTTCTCTTGCGTGGCAAAAATAGTGCAGATCGTGAAAAGTATATTAGCAAATTTAAAAATCAAGAAAAAATAGTGCAACAACAAAGCAATGACTTGCTAAAAGAGCTTAACCGCTTACAACTGCACTCACTGGCAAACCAACTTAAAAAATTTACCGAAGCACACAAAGTACTTAGCCAGAAATATCAACAAGGCTTTGAGCATTTTAAACACAGTAATTTTAATAGTGAAGCGGGTGATACAGCTATTCGCGGTATCGACCGTGAACCCATTAAAATTCTAACCGAGGTGGCTCATTTAATTTCCAAGCAGCTACTCGCCGATACTGAACTTGCCGTCAAGAAAAAGCAGCAGGTGATTATTTTAACTATGACTCTGATTACCCTCGCGGTCATTATTGGCACGATCATCTATGCCTTTTTAATTAAAGTGATGATTATTCGCCGTGTACAAAATTTAACGCATGATTTAAAACTCATTGCTGCAGGTGATTTTACTCACCCACTGCACACCTCAGGTCATGATGAAATTGGCCAAATTGGCCTTGCGGTAAAAACACTCAAAGAAAACACCGGTAAACTGATTGCTGAAATCACTAAAGCCACTCATCAGGTCGACCATGCGGCCCTTGAAATGTCGAGCACCATGTCGGCCACACAAGAACAGCTCGATAAACAAGCACAAAAATCGACACACGCTTCAAGCGCTATGAATACGATGAATGATTCTATAAAAGCCATCGTCCTAAAAGCAGAAGCAGTCGCTGAATCAGCCTTAAATGCCAACCAAAAGAGCTTAGAAGGTCAGCAAATGCTGACACAAACGCGCGATATTATTAAAGGTCTCGCCAATGAGGTCAATACCACTTCACAGATTATCGGCACCTTAAGTGAGTCCAGTGATAATGTCGGGAGCATTCTCGATGTCATTAAAGGGATTTCTGAACAAACCAACATGCTTGCCTTAAATGCAGCCATCGAAGCGGCACGCGCTGGCGAGCAGGGGCGTGGCTTTGCTGTTGTTGCTGATGAAGTGCGCGGTCTCGCTCAACGTACCGCAGAGTCTGCCGGCCAAATTGATGATCTGATTATGGAACTGCGCTCACATGCAAGCAAAGCGGTTGAGGCGATGGAAAAAGGTAAAGCAAGTACTGAACAAACAGTAGAACAATCACAAAAAATGTCGGATATTTTAACAATCATCATTAACTCCGTCGGTGAAATTTCAAAAACTAACAGCACAATTAGTGAATCAATCAGCAAACAAAGCGCCAGCTGTGATAATGTCAACGAACAAATTAACTCAATTAGCCAATTAGCTAAAGAAGCCAATACCTCCACCAGTCAGACGACAAAAATGAGTCAATCACTGTCAGAGCTCAGCTCAAACTTAGCTCTCCTGATCAGTCAGTTTAAAGTGAACAATACATCAACTAGCCAAGAAAATAAAAAAACAACATTAACGTAAGCTCGGTATAAGTATCCAACGCTTACTACTTGAACACTTGCTTGCATTTTCGATCAATCGCTTTAATATAAGCCTTGCTTGGGGTCCATTTTTTGTCATTACATCAAGGCAACTTCTTGGGTACACTACCAGTGTGCCATATTAATTTAGTGCTATCATCAACCTCAGGCCATGATATTATATAAAAATAATATCTGCTTAATTTATAAAAGTGATCAGAGTATCAATGTATGATTTTTGACAAAAGCCAAACCCCCTTTGCTGAATTTCTAAATTACATTAATAACAACCGTATAGTTGAGCTAAGCCCTGATATTTTACGCGCTGCATTTAGCAAACTATGCCAAAATTTTAGCATCCCCCATGAAGAGTTATATCAGGTTGAAAACAGTACACTTCACACCGATGAATACGATATCCCAACTCGTACTTATCTACCGATAGAACACCACCATACATTGCCTATTATGATTTATCTACACGGTGGAGGTCATATGATAGGCTCAATTAATGACTATGATACAACCTTACGCGCCATCGCCAATCACTGCCAAGCCGTTGTCATTGCCATAGAATACCGCTTAGCCCCTGAGCACCCTTATCCAGCAGGTCTAAATGATTGTTTATGTGCAATAGAGCATTTATCTAGGCGATTTGATCAACGTAACATTTATATCGCCGGAGACAGTGCAGGTGGTAATTTAACCGCTCTTGCCACACTTAAACTACATAATAATATCAACATCGCTGGTCAAATTTTAATCTATCCCAGTTTGGATTTCACCTCTTCTTCACCGTCCCACCATCACTACCAGCAGTCTTATTTCCTCGAAAGAAAAACGATTGAATTTTATTTTCATCATTATTTTAACAGTCCTGATCAGTCAGAACGTATTGCCGCCTCACCATTGCTTCAACCTACACCCTCTACACTTCCAAAGACTTTAATCATTACTGCAGATTTAGACCCATTACGTGATGAAGGTATACGTTATCATCAAAAACTACAAGAGCATCGCATCCATGCAGAATTAACCAATATCCCTAAAATGATTCATGCCTTTATGAGCTTGTATAAGGTTGTCCCTAAACAAGTTGAACAATTATTCACGCTTATTTATAAATTTATTAATGATAATCATCATAAATAAAGATATTGTCTATATACTTTAAAAACACATAAAACAAAGGATTAAAGATATTTAGCTTAGATTTTGCTAGAGTAGTAAGAGTCTAATTATAGAGCTGCAAAAAAAGGAGTCATAATGAGAGGATTTAATAAAGTTGTTGCTTCCTATGATGAAGCACTTGCAGGTGTGAGCGATAATATGACCATCATGATTGGTGGATTTGGTTTATGTGGTATTCCAGAAGGCTTAATTAAAAAAATCGCTGAACTTGAACCAACGGGTCTAACGTGTATTTCTAATAATGCTGGTGTTGATGACTTTGGCTTAGGCTTTTGGTTACAAAAAAAAATGATTAAAAAAATGTATGCGTCTTATGTCGGTGAAAATGCTCTATTTGAGCAACAAGTCTTAAATGGCGAACTTGAAATTGTCTTAACCCCACAAGGCACTCTCGCTGAGAAAATACGCGCTGGTGGCGCTGGTATTCCAGCCTTTTATACGGCCACGGGGGTCGGCACTGACATAGCCAAAGGCAAAGAAGTCAAGCAGTTTAATAATCGGGATTATATTCTAGAAGAGGCTTTTCATGCCGATTTTGCCCTAGTTAAAGCCTGGAAGGCCGACACTATGGGTAATTTAATCTATAAAAATACCGCCATGAACTTTAACCCAATGATTGCAACCGCGGGTAAAATCACTGTTGTTGAAGTTGAAGAAATTGTCGAACCAGGGGAATTAGACCCAAATCAAATTCACACACCCGGCATTTATGTACAACGTTTAATTCAAGGTAGTTTTGAAAAGCGCATCGAGCAACGTACGGTTAAAACTACATAGAAAAACTATCTAAACATTCTGATACAAATTTAAAATAACAGCCTAAAAATAAACAAGGAAAGACACATGGCATTATCCCGCGAACACATTGCCCAGCGCCTTGCTAAAGAGCTCAAAAATGGTTATTACGTTAATCTTGGCATCGGCATCCCCACCCTCGTCGCTAACTATATCCCCAATGATATGGATATTTTACTGCAATCTGAAAATGGCCTGCTCGGCATGGGAGAGTTTCCAACAGCAGAACAAATCGACCCGGACTTAATTAATGCTGGCAAACAAACCGTCACAGCAGTAACCGGCGCCGCTTTTTTTTCATCTGCCGAAAGTTTTGCCATGATTCGTGGTGGCCATGTTGATTTAACCATCTTAGGTGCCTTTGAAGTGGATCAAAAAGGTAATATTGCCTCATGGATGATTCCCAACAAGCTCGTTAAAGGCATGGGTGGTGCCATGGATTTAGTCGCTGGTGCTGAGAATATTATCGTTGCTATGGCTCACGCGAATAAACACGGCGAATCTAAAATTCTCAAAGAATGTACCCTACCACTCACAGGGGTTAACTGCGTAACAACGGTAGTCACCGACCTTGCCGTATTAAAGTTAGTCGATGGTGCGTTTCACCTCCTTGAACGTGCGCCGGGAGTAAGCTGTGAGGAAATTCAACAAAAAACTGCCGCAACGCTGATTATTCCTGATCAGGTGATCGAAATGCAGTTTTAACTTTATCACTTTAATCACTCAATATATCTATACAAAGCTTTAACAAATACTCAGGTGTACGTTGAATCGTATCACCTGCAACATTAAATAAACGCCAAATTTCTTTTTGAATATGACATTGCCCAGGTGAAATCATTTTTAACGGTGCTAGGGTTTCTAGCTCCAGGCATTGCTGATCACTATAAACCTCATTGTTTGAATTAAAATCAGGATGTCTGGCCAAATCATCAACCGCAAATTGCTTAATCAACAGGGTATTGCCATAAAGATAAGCCGACCAACCAAGCAAATTTAAATAGCCAATTTTAAAGGGCTTCACCAGTGGTTTACCATGAATGAGAATAGCCTGGTGGTGCAACTCTAAGCGCTCATCTTGATAATCACTGTAAGGCCAAAAGTTAAGCTGACGATTAGGCAATAAGCCATGCTCATCAAACGGCTGATTATATTGCGGTAAAATTGCTACACCGCCGGTTTTAAACTGCGTAATTCCCCACGGTGCACACTCAACTGACCAAAGCCCATGATTATAAATTACATGATCAATCGCTAATTCAGCCTGATTCTGATGCATCTTTAAGCGCAGCTGTTTTTGCAAGCCTGTGTATGCTTCAATATGGCCTGTCATTGTCACTGTTAAGTCATCACTTTGAAGCAATTCAGGTGGCATGTTATCGGGCATATAACTGCGTGGTTTGGCCTCAGGAGCATGCCATAAACGATGACCACCATAGAAAATAAAATCACCCGCGATTGTCGTCACTTTACTTGCTACACTTAGCTCGGCAAAAATATTAATGTCATCACTTAATGCCAAATACGTCAAGCGTGGCCCAGCATCAACAAGATAACCAAGCCGTATTTTTCCATTGCTTAATTGTACTGTTTTCATAACACCCTCATAAAAACTCAATGATTCACACCCCTCTTTTTCAAAACCCACGTTAAACTCGCGCTTTAATACCCTAGTTAAAGCGCTTCCCTCACCGTGCCAGCTTTGTTAGAGTGGTAAGAAATTTTAGCTATTTTAAACTCAATCATTAGCCACTATAGGAAGATACCATGAGCCAGGTGAAAGAAAAGTTTTTAAAAGATTATATCCCCCCTAATTACTGGATTCATACCACCGACCTTACTATTGACCTTTATGAAGATCATGCCTTAGTTACAACAACGCTTGGCCTTGAGCGTAATTCAGCACACCCTGCACCTAATAATAAACTGGTACTGAATGGCGAGCATTTAGAGCTTATTAGCCTGCGCTTAAATCAAACAGTATTGCAGCCAAATGACTACACCCTCACAGATATAGACCTTACTTTACATAACCTGCCTGAACGCTCTGAACTTGAAATCATCACGAAAACTAAACCGCAAGAAAATACCGCCCTTGAAGGACTTTATCGCTCTGGCAGTATGTTCTGTACCCAATGCGAAGCTGAAGGCTTTCGCCGCATTAGCTATTATCTAGACCGTCCTGATGTCATGGCAACATTCACCACGCGTATCACTGCTGACCAAAAAAAATACCCTGTTTTACTCTCCAATGGCAATAAAATTGACTCAGGCCCTTTGGACAATGGTCGTCATTTTGCTGTTTGGCAAGACCCTTTTAAAAAGCCTAGTTATCTTTTTGCTCTGGTTGCAGGTGATTTAGATTGTCTACGTGATCAATTTATAACTCGCTCTGATCGCAAAGTCGCTTTAGAAATTTATACTGAACATGGCAAGATTAATGAATGTCAACACGCTCTTGAATCATTAAAAAAATCTATGCGTTGGGATGAAGAGCGCTTTAATCTAGAATATGACCTGGATATTTACATGATTGTTGCCGTATCTGACTTTAATATGGGAGCAATGGAAAACAAAGGGCTAAATATCTTTAATACTAAATATGTCCTCGCCCAAGCCGAAACCGCGACAGACAGTGATTTTCTCGCTGTAGAATCAGTGATTGGCCATGAATATTTCCATAACTGGACGGGTAATCGCGTCACCTGCCGTGACTGGTTTCAACTGAGCTTAAAAGAGGGTCTTACAGTATTTCGCGATCAAGAATTCTCATCAGATTTAAATACGCGTGCAGTCAAACGCATTCAAGATGTCAATATCATTCGTAGTGCTCAATTTGCCGAAGATGCCAGCCCCATGGCCCACCCGATTCGCCCAGAGTCTTATATAGAAATGAATAACTTCTATACGGTTACAGTTTACGACAAAGGCGCAGAAATCATTCGCATGCTCCATACCTTGCTTGGCGAGCAAGGCTTTCAAGCGGGTATACAGCTATATTTTAAACGCCATGATGGCCAAGCGGTCACCTGCGATGATTTTGTCAGTGCAATGGAAGATGCCAATCAAAGATCACTGGATCAATTTAAACTCTGGTACAGTCAAGCCGGCACACCCACCTTACATATTACCGATGATTATGATGAGCACACACAGCGTTATACTTTGCGCGTTAAGCAAAATTGCCCACCAACTCCTGGACAAGCGCAGAAACAACCAATGCATATTCCAGTTAAAGTCGGTTTACTTGATGCCGAAGGTGACGCGCTAGAGCTAAACCTTAGCAAAGAGTGTAATAACGAATATAGCCCTCAACAACCTAATCATCGTCCTTTAAAAGAACTGATTTTAAATCTTCAAGAATCAGAACAAGAATTTCACTTTGATAATATCAGCACTAAACCCATTCCTTCCTTACTGCGCGATTTTTCAGCGCCAGTCAAAGTGCATTACCCGTATAGCGAAGACGAGCTCTGTTTTTTATTTAAACATGATAATAATGCCTTTAATCGCTGGGATGCTGGACAAACATTATTCAAGCGCTTTATTTTAAATGCGGTTGACCAGCTGCGTGCTAATCAAACGGTTATTGTTTCTGACAAACTCATTCAGGCCTTTGCCAACATTTTAACCTCAGCCACCTTAGATGCCGCATTTATTACTGAAGCAGTGCGTATTCCAACCGTGCAAGCTTTAGCTGAGGAAATGCCGACTATTTGGGTCGATGAGCTATTAGAAGCACGCAAGATTCTTGTACATACCTTGGCTGAGCGTTTAAAGCCAGAGTTCCTCGCCATCTATACTCAATGTCATCGTATTAAAGCCTATAGTTTAAGCCAAAAAGATATCGCCAGACGCGCCTTACAAAATATCTGTCTAAGCTACCTCTTAGAGCTCGATGACCATCCTGACCATATTTGCTTAGCAGTTGATCAATTTAACCAAGCCAATAATATGACAAACCAGTTTGCGGCCCTTGCAGCCCTTAGCCATACGAATCAACCTGAGCGCCAACAAGTGTTAGCCGCCTTTTATCAACAATGGCAACATCATGAATTGGTCGTTAATAAGTGGCTGATGATTCAAGCGCGCAGCAGTGCAGAACCAACCTTAACGGATGTTAAAGCACTCACTCAACATACGGCTTTTGATATTAAAACCCCGAATAACGTCTATGCCCTTTTAGTTGGTTTTGCAGCCAATATGAAACACTTCCATGCAAAAGATGGTTCAGGCTATCACTTTATTGAAGAAAAAGTCCAAGAGCTTTCAGCGATTAATCCACAAGTTGCCGCACGTCTAGTCCGTTCATTAATGAACTGGCGTCGTTATGATGAGCAACGTAGCAAACTGATGAAAGCCTCACTCGAATCAATTGCCAATACACCAGCGCTATGCAAAGACGTTTATGAAATTGTCAGCAAAGCCTTAAATTAACGTGAGTTCGATATAACTCAGTTGGTCAATAGGTTACGCTGGATATTAAGCGATGGCTTCTTCTCCTGAAGACAGTAGGCTGCTAATCCAGCAAGTGTGAAAGTCTGAACCTAGCTTGACAGGTGGAATTATGGACTAATTTTATTTGACAAAGCACTTGATTTAGATCCCTCCTTAGCAAGTGAGCCGAGTCAAAATATTTTAAATGAAAAAAGATTAGTAGAAAATCTAAGTTCTTTTAACCCTCCAGATTCAGACCCGATCGATGTTGATGAAAAATTAAGGCTCCGTAAGCGTCGCTACCTCGCCTCCATGGCTCGCAGCGTATGCTGCATGGTTTTTTTGCCTCGTTGAAATCGAGCAAGAGCGCACAAGCTCATTAAAAGTAGCAAAGTTATTTAAAAAAGAAATGGGGTTGGATGAGCATTGTGATTTATCAAAAGAAGTAACCATCGCAATAACAGTGGATGAGTTTAGACGCAAGCTGGATGCACTCAAACTACCTATTAATCACTCTGGTCCTAGAAAAGCGGCGATTGCTCAATATGAGGCAGCAGCAGTAACCAGCTTTGTTAACTACCAAACAGGTCACATAGACAAAAACTGTTTTATAACAGAGCTTCAAGCAGCAGAAAATCAATGCATTAAAGTTCTGGATGACACCTACTCGAGAAAATTATTGAAAGTAGCGGTTAATGCGTTAACCCTCTGTTTGACTCTTGGTATTGCCAATTTGATTAATAAAGTAAATACAGGCGAATTTTTATTCTTTAATCAGTCAGCAGAAACTAAAAAAATGTCAAATATTTCAGCTAGCTTAACATGCCTTCCATCCAGGGAAGCATCATAACAGTATGTTAAAGATAACAGCCCCTAATAAAAATTAACTATCAATCAATCATTTATAAATTTCACAAAAGCAATAAACCTAGCACGCCTTAAAACAAGACGTATCTATCACCCATCTTATTATCACTATAAAGTCAATAAATAATTAAACATCAAGGAGACTGTCATAGCCTCCTCATTTATTATCTTACATTTTTTATTTATATTAATCAGTTGGCTCTATAGCCGGGCTGATTAAACCTAACTGCTGGTATAATGGCTTTTTCTTCTCTTCAAATTCCTGAACCAGCTTTTCAGTATGGGCCACAGCTTTTTCTTGCTCTTGAATTAACTCACCTTCAGCAATAAAAGCGCGGTTATGCGACTTCATCTCTTCAAGCATTTTTCTCACCAGCTGACTACCACTTAGCTTTTCACTATGTTTCAGCAGCACTTGATCTTCCGGACTAATACTCAAGCCCGTACCTTGATAAGCAAAAAAGCTCAATGCCTGATCAGAAAACGCGCGCTCTGAGATAATTTGATTAATCTTTTCAATTGATTTTTGAGACTTAATGGGGTTAACTAAAATCGCCTGATTACTCATTAATAAGACCGTCACGACACTCATTACGTCACTTAAGCTAAAGCCTGTGACTTTCACGAGTGTTTTAATGTCAATCACCCCTGCTTTGAGTACAGCAATCACTGGCAAAGCCCTCTCTGCATTTAAAGACACCTCACCAATATCAATGGTCACTTTTAATTTAACATCTTCAGGTTGACAGATTAGCGTGAGCGAAAAACCTTCAATAATTTTAATTTGCTCTTTATCTGTTAATGTTCTTGCACCTCGACAATAAATATCACGGCGGAATTTTTTATTGACTAATAAATCCTTCGTGAATTCACGCATCGGCACTGTCGGCTGTTCATTCACTAATTCGATCTGCTCCGCTGTCAGCTGATACTGATTATAATTATCATAAAGTGTCGCAGAGCCTATATAGCTTAACTTAGCTTCTCCCATTTCACTCATAATTTCAGTGACATATAATGGATTCCAATCTTGGTTCAAATACTCTTGAGCTAGATATTTTTCTTTAAGTTTTTCGAGTTCACCAATTTGCTGCTCAATTTGTGGGTTCAAGCGAATAAAAGCCGCATTTTTCTCTTTCAATTTTTGAATATAATTTCGTGCAATATGAACTTTTGCCACCGTATGCGCATTATGACTTTGCCCCATAGAATTAATCGCTTCACGAAATGGTAATACATGACTCCAGCCTGGCATGCTGTTATAACTGTTATAGACAATCCCTCCCGTGTTTAAATGTTGCTTAATAAACTCACACACTGCTAAGCGATTTTCTTTGCTGATCCAAGAATACACGCCATGCAAAACAATATAATCAAATTTTTTTAAACTTAACTGATCTGCCTCCTTAAAACTCACCTCATGAAAGTGCATATTATTAAGCCTCGCTTCAGCAGCTAAATGACGGGCATTTGCAATATGTACGGGCATAAAATCAATGGCATGGAACTCAGCCTCAGGAAAAGAAGCCGCTAATATATTTGCAGTCACACCATTACCGGAACCCAACTCACAATAACGAAAGCTTTTTTTTGTCGGCGGCGGTGAAACCTTATTAATCGCACAGATAAAATCTAGATAATTCGGTGCAAGTTCTTTAAAAAAATCAGCAACATACTCAGAATCCGTATGATAACCATCAGTCCAGTTCATGATTCCCTCCTAAAATTGGCAGATGTGCATTACTAAGTCTAGTGCTTTCATTATTAAGAGTAAATTTTATTAGCAATAAAAAAGGCAGCCAATGCTGCCTTACTAAAATAAGTAAAATTAAAGTTTAGATAATCACTTAAAAATCATAACGGATCTTCAAGTTACCACCATACGCTTTTGAGCTAGATTCCCACTCGTATCCTGTCTGAGCAGAAACAGTCATGTGATTGGCCATCTCATAAGACAAGCCTAACGTCGCAGCAATGCTGTTTTTGTCTTGATCCGTCCCTTCAGCAAGCACACCACTGGCTGATGGTGAACCACCTGTATCGGCGAAGACAAACGTACTCGTTGGTTGATTCGCTGCCGTATGATACGCCATTAACTGTAAACTCGGTGTAAAGGTGTTATCACCTTGACGCACCGCATAAGCTATGCGCGCACCCAAACCGACTTTAATCATGTGAATTGCATCAGAATCAATGGTTTTAGCCGCATACCCGGTTTCTGTATATTTTTCATTATTCACATAGGTATAGCTTGCCGCCCCCATCGGTGTCAATGTCAGGGCATGATTTAACGGGATATCATAACCTGCCTCAGCATTGAAAGCGAAGAGATTACCGTTGTATTCTGCGTTAGTCGTACCAAAGCCGGTGACAACATTACTGTAATCATTTTGAGTAAAGCCATAGGTTGCATTACCATTGATGAAGAAGCGGTCAACATCCACACCAAGGTAGACACTTCCTTGATAGCTTTTCACAGTCGTATTCTGATTACGATTACCCGTGGTATCTACATCACTATTGGCATAGGATAAAGCAAAACCTAAGGTGAAATTACGGCCTAACTGTGTATCAAGACCAAAGGCTAAACCATAAGAATTGGCATCATAACCATAGACACCATCCTCAGCATCTTGCTCTAGTTTATTACCAAAGGCTTGTCCCCAAACCCCATGTTTAGGCGTCGCAGAACCCGTTGCAATACCACTCATACTCGCACTAGCAAGGGCTGTATTGCCTTGTAAACTGGCTAAGCGATTAGAGATCACACTACCACCGGCACCACTGAAGGCCGAAGCCACAGAAGCGGCCGCAAAAGCGGATGAGGCTGAAATATCGACATCAATTTGATCTTCAAACTGATCGAGTGTCGTTTGATTCATGCTCAAGGTTGCATTTGATAAGGCCTGAGCAGTTGTCAAGTTCGTTGCTGTCGCACTCGCATAATCACTCAGCAAAGAAGCCAAACCTTTATGGTGAACATTTGAAACTTCAATAATCGACTTCGATGCACCATTGGCAACAATCGTATAAATGCTACCGGACTCACCTGCTTTACGTGCCACCGGCAATAACGCGCTAGAAACTAACGTTCCTGGTGTAAAGGTACTGGCTGCTGAAGCATCAATGATTGCGACGGTTTCACCATCCGTAAATTGCTGCTGGGCAACACCTGTCGCATTATTTTGTGCAGCCATTTGCGGGACAATATTCACCCCTGCAAGATTGACAGCACCGCCAGTGAAGGTCAATTGAGCAGGGCCTCCTCCATCTACCACACTTGGGATCGTCTCTAAAGTGACATTACCTGAGGACTGTGTATAACCTCCGACTGCAGCAAAAATCGCTTGCTCATTATTACTACCGCCATTGGCCGCATTGGTTGTAGTATCAGCAAACAAGGCAAGAGAGCTTCCACCTGTTACCGCATCCGTTGCTGTTAATTGCGGAGCTAAAGCAGCCGCATTACCACCATTAAACTGAATACCACCGCTACCCGTTAATGCCGTTATCGTCGGTGCATTACCAACCGTAGTATTAGAAACATCTAAAGTGCCAGTATTTGCCAGTTTTGCCACCGTATAGGCCGCAGCACCTTCACCCAAACGTAAGTTACCGCTATTAGTAAAGCTTGTCACATTACTAACCGCACCCGTCAATGTGCTAAAACCTGTGGCCGTAATCGTTTCGATGTTATTAATAACACCCAATTGAGGACGGCCATTTTCCGTGATCGAGCTCGTCCCTGTAATCGTTAACGTATCACTATCACTGGTGCTCTCACCATCAATAGCGGTATTTGCTGCAGCTGTGCTAAACCCAGCTCCAATATTAATCGCCGCCGTTGTGCTTGCTGCATAGGTTAAATCGCCGTTAAGCGTACCATTTAAGTTACTGATTGCCGCATTAATGGTATTCGCTCCACCACCAGTGACTAATGTTGTCCCAGTATTTAAATTAAAGGTCTTAACACCTTTTAAAGTCACTGCACTCGTCCAAGTATGGCTACCACTTGCAACCGCTAAACTATCAAAGTTAGCCAGTGCAGAGGTAGTGACGTTATTTCCACCACCTTGTACTGTCAACGTATTGACACCCGTCGCACCCCCGTCAAGGTTTTGGCCCAAGACCAACGCCCCTGCAGTTGCATCGATCACGACTGTTTGTGCACTCGTGCCTAAGATCAGAGCAGAGCCTAATGTGCCTTTTAACGTAACATTGGCTGCATCAATGGTTTTACCATTAGAGTCAAAACCTGTCGCACCACTGTTTAAAGTGAAATCAGTGATATCCATGCCATTTGGGTCACCACTGGCGACTAAATCATTAGCGAGCTTAGTCCCAGCTCCAGAGACTTGCACTTGCTCAAAATTTTTCAGTGTTAACGTAGCATTGTTACCATTTGTTAAGTCAGATGCATTTAAAATAATCACATCTGCTGTGCCGGCTCCCCCATCAAGGGTTAAGCTCGCTGCGCCTGCAGTGCCCGTATACTTGATGGTTTCATTGCCTGTACTTGCAGTTACGCTATTACTGATCACTGCATCAAAGTTCGCAGTCGCGCCTACACCCACAGCAATTCCACCGGTTGCAGTCACACCAGCAATAGTACCACCAAAGGTCGCTATTGCCCCATCGCTGACTTTAATCGTCTCAATGGCTGTAATCGCACCTGTACCTGCAGAAGCGGCTGATCCACTCATGGTCAGAGCATCAGTTGCGCCACTACCTCCGGTAATGGTATCCGCACCAACGCCTAAGATCCCTGAGTTCGTAATGGTCAACACACCTGAGCCATCAGCACTTACAGCACCATCAATAGTACCGCCAGCACTTTGTGTGATAGTCAAAGCACCATTATTTGCAGAGGTAGTTACCGCACCAGTAATCGTACCTGAGTTATCACTAATGACAAGACCACCACCGTTACCTGTGATCGCACCTGTGACCGTTCCAGAGTTACTAAGGCTAAGTTTCTTATCAACATCAGCATTAATAATAGCGCCTGTAATTGTCCCCGCATTAGTAACAGCAGAATCTGCATCAGCACCACCTGCGACGATATTAATCGCATTAGTACCTCCACTGATCGTTGCACCACTATTATTTGTAATAGCAACAGCACCGGACCCAGCGGCTTTCTCAATCGCTGTAGTACCTGCTGAAGAAATCGTACCCGAGTTAGTCACCGTTAAAGTGCCTACTGAATTAATTGCCTCATGAGTTGCAGCAGTACCTAAAGTTGAGATTGTCGCACCTGAGTTATTAGTGATTGTTAATGCACCAGTCCCAGCATGCGAAACCGCATCGGCATAACTGGCCGCTGTGCCACCTGCACCGGCTTGAATCGTGCCAGAGTTGGTAATCGTATTGGTTGCTGCACCACCAGTAATATGGATACCTGCACCGGCGAGCGAAGTACCACTTGCACCGGTACCATGATTACCACCAGAGACAGTTTTGCCACTATCCACAGTTAAGTTTAAAGCACCCGCTGCCAATGCTGAGGTGATACCTGCACCGCCATTACCATCGTTGGTTGCAGCACCTTCACCGGCAAGTCCACCCGTGACATTGCCACCTAAGTTTAAATTAACAGCGGTTTGTGCATCTGAAGTATTATCAACAATCGCGATACCTGCACCACCGCTGCCTCCAGTGTCTGCATTACCCACACCATCACCACCGGCCCCGGCTGTAATTGCTACAGTTGATGTGACTGTTGTTGCAGAGTTTGCACTGGCATTGATATTCACGCCCACACCACCAGCGCCACCGACACCACTGGTATCACCATTACTTCCTGCACCACCCGTGGCAACAGAATTAAGATTAAGCACTGTGGTTGTCGTTTTAGCAGCATCTGCTGCGGTTGGCATTAAATCGATAGCAATGCCACCAATATTACCAGCACCTGCACCGGCAGGCGCTTGAGCGGCTCCACCATTAATTACTTTTGAGGCTGTTGTTGTAATCGTACCGCTTAGATTTTTATTAGTAATAACATCTAAGCCTTTACCTGCTGCTGCAGCATTACCAGTGGTACTCTGCCCCCCCTTAATATCTCCTGTAAAAGTAACAGCACCGGCAGTACCTTCTGATGTTGCAAAGGTTAGATCCGTACCATCCGTGCCATCGGTTGCTGCTGAATTATCATTACCGTCATCGGATAAAGGCGTATTCGCATCAGTCACTGAAATTGTTTCAGTCACTGCATAGGCCGCAGGTGCACCAAACCCTACCAAAGCTAGGGTTAAACTTGCCGCAAGCAATGACTTTTGGAAGGTCGGGGTGTTGTTTGCTTTCCCGTTCCGTGTTACGTTGTTTCCCATTGTTTGTTCCTTTAAAGATTTAATTCCCATAATTTAAATCGATTTAAACTAAAAGGATTTAAAAGGGTGGCAGCCCCTTAAAATCCTTAATTATCAAAAAACGGCTGCATACGTTAGCCGCTTTTAATTAAAAAAATCACCATATTTTGCTTAAATTAAGCAAAAAATAATGAAACAACTTAGCAGTTTCGAGATTTTTTTAATACTCCCATGCCTCCAGGAGATTTACCCGTCGCTCTAGCACCCTAGTCAATTACGACATTTAAATTGTAGTACAGCTATTTTCCTTATGTTTTAAAAGGAATTAAAAAATCTCAGTGCAAAAATAATACCATATTTAAAATTTATAATTTTTATATGGATAATTGCTTTATTTTAAAATAAAAATTATGTAAAACAAAAATCAGCTTTCAGATATTTACTATAAAAAATTGACACGAGTTTTCAGCTTATTTTGTTAAAAACATTTCAATAATTTTTATAAATTTAATTTTTATTTTTCTTTACATATAAATTACTATTTATTAGATTTAATAAATCTTATTTTATTGATTTTTATTAACTAAAAAATTATATTTTTCATAGCATTAAATGAAACATCATAAATCATAGACCATATCATTTTTACTCACCTTACGCACAGGTCATAAACATTTTAATCGCCTAAGCTCTTCAAAAGCTATTTGATTTGACCGCACAAGTAATTTATATTTGAGTGCAAAGTGGTTAAGTTGTGCTTTTACACTCAATGTTTCTAGTTTACAAA
>NZ_AMFF02000002.1:0-7626 GCF_000297215.2 Piscirickettsia salmonis LF-89 = ATCC VR-1361 | reverse complement strand
GTAGCTCTTTATTCATTCCTGATGAAATCCCTGTATCTATCAGATTTCATTATACATTGTTTATCATGTCAGTGCGTAAGGTGAGATTTTTATAGAAAATTCCAAAAAAATTAAGAGATAAATCCTCAAACACTTTTATACTATATATAACAAGATAAAACAGAACAGGTAGTATGACGAGACCACATGAGAATTAATACTCGAATTTTACTGGTGTTATCCTTACTGTTAATATTAATTGCCATTTTTGGCTTTAGTTCTTATTTAGGTATGCGCGAAGTAAACAACGATTGGCAAGAATATCAAAACACTACTCGAAGTAAAATAGATTTGTTAAATAAACTAGAAGATGCCCTGGGTTTTCATGGTATGATCGGCGCTTATCGTGATTATATTCAACTTCAAAATAAAGCAAACCTTGATACGTTTGATCAAACATCTATCGAGGCACTTAATTTAATCAGACAATACCGTAAAATGCAGCAATTAACACGTGCAGAGCAATCTAATTTATTTACCTTAGAGGCACTCGTCAGAGACTACCAAAAATTAGTTAGGAATATCAAAGTAAACCCCAACCATACCCCGAACAACAACGCTATATTGACCAACTCAAATGAACAAAATAAAAAAGACAATAGCTCACTTTATTTTAAAACTAAAAAAACATTATATAAAATAATTAATGACCAAAGTTATATGCAGAGCCAAGCAATTAATGAAAAAATGGCTGAAGTCACAGGTATTGTCGTTATTGTCGGCCCACTGATTGTTTTTGTTTTAATCGGTTTATCATTAATGCTATTTTTTTATGTAGTAAAACCCTTACGCAGCCTAACCTTAACAGTTAGAAACATTGCTAATTATGGCTATTTAGAATATCCAGATTTAATTCATAGTCATGATGAAATGGCCGATATTGCCTTATCTTTGCATTTGATGGTTAAAACGTTAGAAGATATTACTGAAGCTGCTGAGCTTATTGGCGCAGGCCAGTACAATCAACAGATTACCCCACGTAGCGATGATGATGCATTGGCCCATTCGATCAATACCATGAGCCGTCTCCTATATGAAAAACATATTGACTTGCAGCACAGTTATAATGAGCTTGAGCATTTTGACAAGGCAGCATCAGCAGAGCTAAAAGATCCCATGCACATGATGTTACTGCATATCGAATCACTGCAACAAGAAAAGCACTTAAGCCAACACGGTTTAGAGTCTTTGCGCTCAATTAATGATATTGCCAAACGTATGCATCTTTCCATGACAGATATCCTAGAATACTCACGTGCAAATGCAAATTTTATTGAAGAAGAGATTGAAATAACCGACTGCATAGAAGATGCCTTGCATGCCACACACAAAGCCATCAGTGCTCAAAAAGTAAAAGTTACCGTTGAGTTTCAATCAGCAAAAGCAATAGGCACACACGCATTACTCACTATGCTCTATCAGCATTTAATCGAAAATGCCTTAAAATACCATGCAGGCAAGCCAGAGATTATCTTTACCTTCGATACTACTGGCAAACATCCTGTTTATGGCGTAAAAGATCATGGCCTTGGCATAGACCCACAATACACTGACCAAATTTTTACTGCATTTACCCGCTTGCATACTCATAAGGAATTTGAAGGCAGCGGTATTGGCCTTGCCACCTGTCGACGCATTGTCCTCGCACATCGTGGTGATATTTGGGTAGAGTCCGCAGGCCTTGGCAAAGGTTGCCATTTTAAATTTACTCTCAATGAAAACTAGTAATAAAATTAAATAGTTGACAGATGACTAAAACTTGGTAGAATTCCCGCTATTGCCGGTATAGCTCAGCTGGTAGAGCAACTGATTTGTAATCAGTAGGTCCCGAGTTCGACTCTTGGTGCCGGCACCAGATATTCAAAGCCTAGTTAGGCCTTATTTTTCTCATAGCCTGTCTTTTACTCCAGGAAAAATCGGCCCTCCTGTGTTATGGTTACAAAGGAGGGTCAATGAAAATCCACTGTTTACCTACACATTTTTCAGTTTGTCGCTTTAAAGTTGGCACGCCTTTACCTGCGCTTAAAAACTTATCGTTTTACTCGCTTAGTAGCGATAGTGAAGGGCTAAGACTGGTACTCAAAGAACAAGATATGCCAAAGCGCATTCGCGGTGTGGATCATGGCTGGTGCGCCCTACACTTTACTGACGAAGATGATAATAGCGAGCAATGCTTAAACCTACTATGCTCACGCTTAAATAGCGAACAGATTGAAAGTTTTGTCGCGCCGACTTATGAGATGAATTTTTTATTTGTACAGCAACATAATTTAGAAGCGGCATTGGATGTCATCGAAGATTTAGAATATCAGTGGGCTTAACAATTAATTTTATTGTTTTTGAATTATAAATCGACCCATCTAACTAGCTAGCTAATCACTTGCTAACATTAAATGAGTCAGTGGGTCTAAAGTTAACGCTATTTACCTTATTATTTATTAGGGATTACCTAATAAATTATTTAATAACCCACTCGCCTTCTCTTTCAACTTAGTCTTGACTCGATCAAGACCTGCCTGCGCTACCGCCTGACCCGAGTTTGCTACTAATACATTAATAATTTGCTCGGTCACTTGATCTGGCGTTAAACCTGAGCCACCTGTACCAATATTCGTTAAGCGGATATTCGGCAAGGACAGGGTTTTTTCTTTTGATTTTAATAGCGGCGAGATCACTTTCACCTGCCCTGCTAAAATTTCTAATTCTTTAATAATAAATTTTTTCTGATTTTTTGCCGCTACTTTAGCCTGAGAGGGCTCTTGCTGAGTCACACCTGAATTTCTTTGATTGCTTTCATTATTCTTTGCTTGCTTACTAGCAAAATAGCTTTGAATATTTTTTTGAATTTGCTGAAGATTAGAGCGCGATGACCCTTCTTTCATCTCATAAAGAAGATACGGATCCTTAATAATAACCTTATTGAGCACAATCGTCTGCTGGGTTGCGCTACTTGGGTCTAAATTCACCATAATATCTTTAAAAGAAATAGCATTGGCCTGACTAAAGCCAGCAGGATTACTCATGGTAAGTCTGCTTAAACTCACTTGACCTTCTTTTAAGCTTGTTTTCAAGCTACCTAATGTAACCGTCGTCCCTGTGGTCTTAGAGCCTATTTTTTCTACAGCGCTGCGCAAAATACTATCCATATGACTAAATAAGAAATAACTCCCAACGACCAATAATAAAATCACAATAATAAGACTATAAAAAATCTTTTTCGCCACAACCCTCTCCTTTATTTACTGTATTAATTAATCACAACACTCTCTTTCAGACTATCGATTATAAACCCTTGATCACAACAAGCCAGCCTTAAAACATCAAAAGCAAAAAATATTTTAAACTTATTATTTCATAAAAACTTATCTTACTAATGAAAACAGCTGAATGATTTTTATATACCCACCTGCGAACTTATCATCAAAAGCAGACCTCTAAGACATAAAGGCGTTATAAAACGCTAAATTAAAGCGCTTTTATTTAAAAGCCTTTTAAAAGCAAAACAAGAGGCAATTTGGGGATAGCAACATGGGGATCATCACTCAAAGGCATAACACTGTCGCAGGTATCGCTCTGTTCACTAGCAGCATTTTCTGTACAAGCGCAGCGACTGCATTTACATTGCCTATCTCATCACATAACACTAATGATGTCGTCGGCTGGCAAGTGATTACTTACTCCAAAGCAGGCGATACGCCATTAAAGATTGCACAGCGCCACAGCATCAGTATCCAGCGCTTGCAAGCACTCAACTCCAAGGTGCGTCATTGGCAAAAACAACGTATTTACTTGCCCTATCAAGTCATCCTTCCACAACTAATACAACAACAACAATCCAAAATTACCGTTAATCTTGCCGAAAAGCGTTTATATTACTTTAATGCAAAAAGCCAAGTGCTTTCTGTCTACCCCGTCTCCATTGGCCGCGAACACTGGCGCACGCCAACGCCAACAAAAACAACCTATATCATTCACAAAAAGAAACACCCGACCTGGAATGTTCCTGCATCAATTCAGCGCTATTATCGCGCGCAAGGTAAGTCACTCCCTAAACAGGTACCTCCAGGACCTGAAAATCCACTGGGCACCCGCGCACTGTATCTTGGCATTACCGGCATCCTCATTCACGGCACCAACCAACCCGCCAGTATTGGCACCGCTTCCAGCTCTGGCTGCATACGCTTATATACCAATGATATCGAACATCTATACAAGCAAGCCGGTGTAAACACCCCAGTAAAATTGATCTATCAGCCCTATAAAGTCGGCTTTAATGAAAATGTGCTCTATATCGAAGCTCACCCAGTCATTAGCGATTACGATAAAAATAATCAACAACGTCAGATTATTATTGAAAAATTACAGAACATGACCAATAACTCTAAACAGTTACAAGTCAACTGGAGTTTAGTCGATAAAGCAATCAATGAGGCCGCGGGCATTCCCGTGCCCATCGGTAAGCTATTTTATTGATTTTATTAAGACAGAATTTCAGTGAGACTGTGTTGTCAAGACATAGCCACGCAAATAGCTCACAAACTCCTGCAAGCGCTGCTCTCCAGACGCCTCGGCTTGTGAGCACCATTGTTTTAGCGCGTCTAAAACGTCTTTTTGATTACTGGCTTTTTGCGTCCAAATCGCCTGCAATTTAGCACGAAATTGATACACTAAATCCAGTGCTTTTGATGAAATTAACACCTGCTCTAAAGCTTGATGGTCAGCATGGCTAAAAAAGCGCTGATCGCGCTTTAATAATTTAGATGCGGTGCTATTAAGTACACTTTCACCCTGACGCGCACGCTCAGCCTTAAAGGTCGGCTGCAAAACATCTTTTTGATATTTGGATAATAGCTGCAAACGGTTTTGGATGACTGCTTTTAACGTTGCATTATCCACTTCAGATTTTCCAGCAACACAAGCGCCACGAGGAATACGCTTTTTCACATGCGCAAGCTGACACACTTCCAGCAGACGAATATACATCCAACCAACATCAAATTCCCAAGGCTTCACCGAAAATTTCGCCGAGCTAGCATAGGCATGATGATTATTATGAAGTTCTTCACCACCAATTAAAATACCCCAAGGAGAAACATTTGTTGAGGCATCAGCCGCTTCAAAATTACGATAACCAACATAATGACCGATGCCATTAATAACGCCAGCCGCAAAAAAAGGAATCCACATCATCTGAATGGCCCAAACAGCAATGCCCGGCACTCCCAACAACACAATATCCAGTATCAGCATAATGATAATGCCTAAATAACGAAAACGGCTATATAAGTGACGCTCTAGAGTATCATTTGGCGTCGCATGGCCAAATTTTTCCATCATTTCAGGCTGTGTTTGAATGGCATGACGATACAGATCAGCACCTTCCCACAAGACCGTTTTAATACCATAGGTTTTTGGACTATGTGGATCTTCTGCGGTTTCACAATGTGCATGATGCTTACGATGCACAGCAACCCATTCTTTCGTGACCATGCCAGTGGTTAGCCATAACCAAAGACGAAAAAAATGGCTCACCACAGGATGCAAGTCCAGCGCACGATGGGCCTGGTGACGATGCAAGAATACAGTGACAGCAACGATAGTCACATGGGTGAGCAATAATACGGCGATAATATATCCCCACCAGGGCAGGTTTAATAAACCGTAAAATGAAAGCATATAAAATTCCTCAACTTAGCTGTTCAACTAGAACATAAAACATTTACCATGATTATGCCAGCGCTCATGGTACAATAAGCCCCATCTATTGAACACTATAACATGAAAGACAATTATGCCTGAGCTTCCAGAAGTAGAGACTAGCTGCCGCGGCATTGCTCCGCATATTCAAAATCAAAAAATACAGCGCGTCACCATACGCCAGCAGCAGTTACGCTACCCAGTATCCGTACAGATCACCACAAAAAAACTTAAACAACAAAAAGTCACGCAAGTCAGTCGACGCGGCAAATATATTCTTCTTGAATTAGACCACAGCGCTTGGCTAATGATCCATCTTGGCATGTCTGGTAATCTACGCATTCTTGAAGATACAACACCTGCGGGCAAACATGATCATATTGAAATCCAATTTGCCAATCAAAAAATACTCCGCCTAAATGATCCTCGCCGTTTTGGCTGCTTTCTCTGGACAAATGATCTTGCCAATCATAAATTATTAAAACACTTAGGCATCGAACCATTAACACGTCAATTTAATGCAAACTATCTCTATCAAGCAGCACAATCACGTAAAATTGCCATTAAAACCTTGCTGATGGACAGTCAAGTTGTCGTTGGTGTCGGTAATATTTATGCCAATGAAGCACTGTTTCAAACCGGCATTCACCCAAGTACCTATTGCCATGTTTTAACGACAAACCAATGTGCAGAACTTACTCGCATTATTAAAGCGATTTTAAAACAAGCGATCAAAGCCGGCGGCACCAGCCTGAAAGACTTTACCAACAGTGATGGCAAACCCGGTTATTTCAAGCAAAAATTATTTGTCTATGGCCGCAGCAAAGAACCATGCTTAACCTGCCAAGAAGATATTCAGCAATTTCGTCAAAATCAACGCAGCAGTTTTTTTTGCCCATGCTGCCAACCAGAACCCAAAACGATGTAAGCTTTATCTTTAAAATAAGCGCTCACTTACTTGCTTTTATCGCTCACAGAACCCGCATCACGCAACTGTCACTCCCCAAGGCAGCACCCTTTTAATACGCGCAGATGTTGCACTAATCAATTGCTGCGCTTTCGCTGTTGAGACCATAGATAAAGAAACAAAGTAATTCACCGGAGATTGCACGTCGGTTTCTTGCTCTTTCCCCACATAAATTGCCAACTGGCTATCGGCTGCTAATATTTCTAAATCCCCTTCTATCGTTTCTTTATCAGTATTAAACGACGAATAAAATGCCTGAGCATTTGCGTCATAATCATAGCTTGCAAATTCAATCAACACATCACTATTAAAATTATTTTGCTCGATATAGTGAGCTAACTGTTGCTGATTGCTCACCGACAACCTAAAATCTATGGTAATCGGTTGGACTTTTGCTGTCTCTTGCCAAAATAAATCACTGATCACCCCAACATGTTTCGATTTCACGCCCTCAACAGGAACCTCTACATCAATATCTGCGCTTAACTCTAAGTCACCGATACGTAAATAATTAATATAACCAAAACGTCGATGAATATTAGCATTCACATTAAACCCCTGTGCCACACAGTATGCTTGCGAATAATTTGCCACCATGACTTCACTCCTTAACGTAAGCGTCGCTACCTCGGTAGGTATTTTGCACATCCAATGATGCAAAATCGCCGAGCAAAACGCGACGACTATAAACCCTCGGCTGTCCGCGTCACACAGCGTTACGTGCCTTGAATCGGCACACTCCACTACTGTGCTCTCACATGACTCTACGGTTCGTATAGATTTTTAGACACTCGTTACGCTTGCTACAGACCTAACGGCCTTTCGCAACTCCGCTCTGCTAAAAACCCGAACCTACCTCGGCCTACTCACCCCGTGCTTAGCACTCCATGGCTCGCAGCGATTGCAAAAAACTTGTTGGACCG
>NZ_AMFF02000001.1 GCF_000297215.2 Piscirickettsia salmonis LF-89 = ATCC VR-1361 | reverse complement strand
GGTAGCGACGCTTACGTGGAAGCAGAGATTGTCAGTAAAGGTCCAGAGTATACACTTCCTGCTAAGTTATCAGATTCTTGGTTAGAGTTTCTTTTAGATGCACCTGTGACTCAAAATTACAGATCAAACCAAGATAACGTTATCTGTTCATTTGTTGTTGTCATTTTTGGCGCGCAGTTAAGAGAGCCTGCAACAACTGAAGAAGAACTAAACAGAGTTTTACTTCAAGGTGCTACTGATTATCTAAGAGAATTGATGTGTGAGTATGATTACAGAAAAGGTCATATTTATTATGATAAGGCAACCTTAAATTCAATATTAAGGGGCCGAGATATAAAGCTCATTCAGCTTAAAGGTAGAAGTCGTTATCATAGCAACTATGAGAAGTTGGATAGCGTCCAGTTAGAATATAGTCACTAGGCAAGGTTTATTAATGAGATTAATTGCAGCAGAAGATTATGCGGACTGGAAAGGCGTTAAAATACAAGAGGTTTATCAGTTAATTAAGAATGGTGACATTAGATCACTTAATAAATCAAATGGCGGTTTGAAGCGATTAGAGTTGGTTTACGTAGAGCAAGTACCTGAGCACATCCTATCACTAGATTCTGAGGTTGAGTACTTAAACCAAAAGCAAGCGGCGAAAAAACTGAATGTCTCAGTAGATAGTCTTCGTAAACGGTTACGGGAGAATGAAGTTAAGAGTTTTACTATAAAAGGCTATTGCTTTATCCCAATGAATCAATTTAATGAAAGTGTCACATTTATTGGTGAGTAAGTGAGGTTAATCAGTATTGAAGATTACGCAAGGCTGCATAAAATCACCGTGCAAGATGCACACACATTAATTGAAGAAGGCAAGCTTCTTGTCTCAAAAAACGCGCATGTCAGCTTAAGAAAATTAACGCTCATTTGTGTTGATCGTGCTCCGAACAATATTCATAGCCTGGACTCAAGGAGTCTGTGTCAATAATCACCCTAATTAGTCCACCATAATAACCTTTTTTTATAAATTTTTATATTTTATACACGTTATTATAGTGAAGGCTAAAATCGACACCTCTCAACCCGTTGAAAACATTGATAACGTTTACAAATGTATACTTCTACACGTTGTGAAATTGTTTGATTGCAGAGTGTCCGAAAAAACGGGTCTATTCCACTGTTTAACAACTTGGTTTGTTGGTCAATTTGCAACGACAAATCATTGACTAATAAAGAAATTTGCTTAGAAAGTAACTCTTCTAGTTTTGCATTACGTAAGCGTCGCTACCTCGGTAGGTATTTTGCACATCCAATGATGCAAAATCGCCGAGCAAAACGCGACGACTATAAACCCTCGGCTGTCCGCGTCACACAGCGTTACGTGCCTTGAATCGGCACACTCCACTACTGTGCTCTCACATGACTCTACGGTTCGTATAGATTTTTAGACACTCGTTACGCTTGCTACAGACCTAACGG